>JAYULM010000222.1:0-13526 GCA_043763605.1 Armatimonadota bacterium
CTGCTTTGGCTAAAGCCATCGCTTCGATTCCTGACACTTTGGGGGCCGCTTGTTTTCGTCATTGCAAGTACCTTCAACCGAATTGACGAAGACTATAGAACCAGATCGCTGACCCCTTCCTTTTCCGCGAGATAGAACGGTGCCCGCTCTCTCGCTCCGTCCTCGCGCCGCCGGAGACGCGCCTTCTCGCGCTCCTCGCCGCGCACACGCACCCCCTCGAAAAGTTCACGCTCGATGGATTCCGCGATATGCGAAACCGAGTTTTCGCCATTCGCCGCGCCTTCCGATTTCCGGGGTTCGTCTTTCGGGGCGGGTCCGGAGCGAATATCGGTAAGTTGCCGTAACCCCATCCGGTCCTGTCGGGATACGGAACAGGTTATCCCCCTGTCGGTAGACGACATCGCCCGCCTTCCCGATGAAACGCGGGTCGGACTCGCGCACGGCGGGCGTGTTCGTCAGCCGGACGATTCCCCGGGCGTTATTTTCGACGCGATAAAGGCCGCCATCGCGCTCATAAAGTACGGCGAGAGTTTCGGCGGTCGCGCTCGTCGCCGGGTCGCCAATCGCAAAACGCGGGGGAACACTCTCGGCTTCCGCGTCCGACAGGCGGCGCGGTTTCGCGCCTCCCGGGGAACTGATGTCATAAATGTACCAGTGAACCGGCTCGCGGAGCGGTTCCCCAGGCTCTTTCCAGCGAAAGAACACCTGCTTCGAGTCGAGCGACCAGCGAACATCATTCGGCTCCGTGCCGTACAGTTCGGGACCGCGCATGATCCATTCGAGGCGTAGCGGTTTCGGTGCGGGCGGCGCGGCGGCTTTGGCGGCGATACCGGGGCAGGAAAGCGCGGTCAGCGCGGCGAAGGAAGGGATAAAAAGTGCGAGTCCGAAGCGGGGCATAAATCGGATTGTAAGTCAGAGCACCCGTCTTTCGCAAGCATTGAAGGAACATACCGTATGCCGACCGCGATCCATGCCCGCGTCCGTGCCGCCCGCGCGGGCGAGAACCCCTCTGTCGTCTGCCGCATGCCGTCCGGGTGGGCGGTCATGGGCGATTCGCAACTCCTGCGCGGCTACTGCCTTCTCCTGCCCGACCCGGTCGTCCCGGACCTGAACGCGCTCACCGGGGCGGACCGCGCGCAGTTCCTGGCAGACATGGCGACCCTCGGCGACGCCCTGCTGGAAGTCACGGGCGCGGTCCGGTGCAACTACGAAATACTGGGCAATCAAGATCCTGCGTTGCACGCGCACGTCTTCCCACGATTCGCCACGGAGCCGGAAGCGTATCGCACGTTGCCGCCAATGTTCTACCCTGCAGAGGAGCGGAGCGCGGTCCCGTTCGACGCGGCGCGCGACAAAGAGTTGATGGCGAAGATCGCCGCCGCTGTCAGTGCAGCCCTCACACGGTAACGCGCGACGCGAAAGAAACCTTGCCCCGGCACTCGAAAGTTTGATACCATAGCCGAAGAATGGCTGTCTCCACCTCGTTGACGCGCCGCGCGTTGCTCCTGTCCGTTCTGGTCGCACCGACCCCGCTGTTATTTTGCGCGGGGGCGACACAGGAAATCCCGGTAGTCCCGTGTTTCACCGACGCCGAGCGCGACGTCGTCCGCCTGTACTGGAACACCGAGCGGCGGTATACAGCACTGCCCTCGCCCGATGCTCCCCCGCGCGCAAACATCACGGTCGAAGGCTCAGCGTGGTATCTCGCCTTCACCCGGATCGTCGCGGAGTGCCGCAAGACCGACCCGATCACCGCAACCGTCTGGCAGGGATGGTGGGATCAGCGCACGGCGATGCTGAAGGCGATTGCCGCCAACGCTGACTCGTTGCCTCTCGATCCCGGTCCCGCTCCGCAAGGACTGGTGGACGCGGTCGGCAGTCCGTGCCCCGCCCTGTACGAACGAGTCAAGCCGACGCGCTACACGGTGACGTTCGCCCCCGAGGATGCGCCCGCGCCGTTCGTCTACGAGGACGGGATCGACTTCGGCAAGCGCAGTGTCTATTATGGCTATTACCGCCAACGAAACGGCGTGATACGCCCGGGCAGACGCGTTCAGGACGCGACCGGGGAGGAGAAAATACGCCTGGACGCCGTGTTCGCGAAAGCCGGGCGTACCGACTTCGAGCGACGCGTCCTGCAAGCCGTGTCGCGCTACGAAGGCGGCTTCGAGGCGATCAACACGTACGATACCGGGTACGTTTCCGTCGGCTTCATTCAATTCATCACCGCTTCAGACGGGACCGGTTCGCTCGCGGGAGTGCTCCGACGATACAAAACCGACGATCCGGTCGGCTTTCAGAACGACTTTCGGCGGTTCGGCATCGACGTTTCGTCCGATTCGGTCCTGATCTGTCTGAACCCCGTTTCCGGGTTTGAAACGCGCGGCGCGGAGGCAGTTCGGCAGGTGATCGACGACAAACGCCTGACGGCGGTGTTCGAGCGCGCCGCCGCGTTCGACGGGTTCCGGCTGGCGCAGGTCGCGGTCGCCCGTGCGCAGTACTGGCCCGGCGACGATATTTTCACGGTTGGTTCCACGGTCGTGCGCGTCGGGGATGTGATCCGTTCCGAAGCGGGCATGGCGACGCTGATGGATAAAAAGGTGAACCGGGGCAACATCCGCGACTTCGCCGGTGTCGCGGGGCGGATCATGACCGAGCGCGGCTTGACCGACACGCGCGATCTGGCGAGATACGAACGCGCGTTGATCGCCGCGATGAAATACCGGGGCGACTTCCTCGCGGACGCGAGCCTGTCTCAGCCCTCCCCCGAACCGACGCCACTTCCCTCGCCGTCACCGGTTCCCTCGCCGAAAGCCTCGCCATCGTCGAAAGCCTCACCGTCGCCAAAAGCTTCACCATCGCCGGTTCCTTCGCCATCACCAAAAGCCTCACCGTCGCCGATGCCACCGAATCCGAAACCATCCGCTTCGCCGTCGCCCGTGCCCTCCCCTGCGGTTCCGAGTCCTGGTCCGTCGCCCGCGCCTTCGCCGAAGCACAAGCGTTGACATCGGGCGGTTGATTCTTCTACAATCAGCCATGCAATCCCCCCGCTTTTCCTCCCGCCGCCAGTTCTTGATCTGGTCGCTCGCCCTTTCCGGCGTACCACTTCTGACCGGTTGCGGAAACGAGGGCGATACCCCGACACCGCAAACGGGCGAGAAGTCGGCGACCGGGACAAAGGGAAGCGACGCCCCCGGCGTGCTCCGCTACGCGATCCGCGAGGAGCCGACAACCCTTGACCCGCACCTGGTGATCAGCGACGGCACGTACGACCTGCTTCAAAATACGTACGAAGGGCTGGTCACGTACGACCAGAACAACAAGATCGTCCCGCTACTCGCCGCCGCACTGCCGACTGTCAGCCCGGACGGAAAAACCTACACGTTCGAGTTGCGCGAGAGTGTCCGCTTCCACGATGGGACGCCGCTCACGGCGAAGGTGGTGCGCGAAAACGTTCTGCGGATTCTGAGCAAAACGCTCGCCTCGCCCCGCGCGACGCTGACACTGGACGATGTCGTCGGGGCGAAAGAGTACCTCGCGGGGAAAACCACCGATGTTCCCGGCGTACAGGTCGTCGGCGCGCGCGATATTCGATTCGTGCTCACCGAACCCCGCGCGTATTTCCTCGACAAACTCACTTCCTTTCTGATCGTCTCTCCCGCCGCTGTCGCCAGAGCCGCGAAAAACGAGCGGGGTGTGCCCGAACTGGAGTTGAAAACGGCGATGGGAACGGGACCGTTCGTGATTTCCGAGTACCTGCGGCAGAGCAAGGTGTTTCAAACCGCGTTCGACGGCTACCACGGCGCGAAGCCGAAACTGACCCGGATCGAACGTCCGATCCTGATCAACCCGAAAACGGCGCGGAATCTGTACGACTCCGGCAATCTGGATGTTTTTTTAGAGAACGTCGCGGAATACGAGGCGGATAAATCATACCCGGCGACGAAGGACGAAATCGCGGAATGGGCGCAAGCCGGGGTATTTTACGTTACGCTCGGGATGAATTCGCCGGTGATGCGCGAGAAACGCGTCCGGCAGGCACTCTCCCGCGCCATCGACCGGGCGGCGATCTCCCAAAGCGCGCTGGTCGGGATGAACCCGCCCGCGAACGGGTTTCTTGCCCCCGGTCTCGTCGGAAGCACCCCGGCGAGCGATACGCCGGACGCCGTGAAGTACGACCCCGACGCGGCGAAGAAACTCCTCGCGGAAGCCGGGTACGGACCCGATAAACCGCTGACGTTCACGATCCTGTATTCGGAGGGGTCCGTATCGGCACCGAAAGTTACTCAGGTTCTCAAGGAGCAGTGGGCGGCTATCGGTGTCGAGGTGACGCTACAGGAATTGGAGTGGGGAACCCTGCTGAAACGGATGGAGAACGGCGACTTCGATGCGGTTTACAGCGGTTGGTCGGCGACGCCGGACCCGCATAGCACGCTCTGGAGTCTGCTCTCCTCCGACTCGCCGAACAACTGGGGCAAATACGCAAGCAAGGCGTTCGATGATCTTTGCAACGCGGGCGACCGGGAGCAGGACGCTGCGAAGCGGGGCGAACTGTACGAACAGGCGGTCGCGGTCGCATTGGATGAGGCACCGATCCTGCCCGTCGTTTTCGCGAACGAGGTGCGCCTGATCCGCCCGTACGTTTCCGGCATGCGCTACAATCTGAGCGGGATGTTGTCGCACACGACGACCGCCGTTGCTTAGCCGTCGCCGGTTCGCAGTCGCTCCAGGTACCACGGTATCGTTTCGCGTAAGCCGTCCGCGAATGTTTTCGGCGCATACGTTTGCCGATGTTCGTTGAACAGAGCGGTTATCTTTTCTGCGTCGTTGAACTGCGATCCCGGCTCGAAAACGCCTTCCGCACCGGGTTGGACGATGGGTTCCGGTCCGACGATGCCGAACTCCTCGCGTAGCACGGCTCGTACGGCGTCGATCACGCCCGCCGCCGCGAGGCGTGCACCGCCCGCGACGTTTAACGCGACGCGGGCGAGTTTTCCTTCCGGCGTCCGGTGCGGTTCGTTCCGCGTAAGACAAGCGTCGGCGGCAAGGAGGCGGAGCGCGGCGACGGCGTCCGACACGTGCAGATATTCGCGTGTGGCTTCGCCTGCTTTGCCGGACGTGATGCGCGGCGGCTCCCCCCGCACCGTCCGGCGGATGGTGCCGGGTATGATCCGTGTCCACTGCGCGTCGCCCGCCCCGTAGATATTCACGAGCCGCGCGATCCGCACCGACGGCGTCTCGTACAAGCCCGCGAACAGACGCGCGGTCTGGTCCTGCTGGCTTTTGGAAAGTTCGTACACGCCGCCGTTCAAAAACGCCGTAGAATCGTCGTCCGCGTAGGGCGGCGCGGCTAATGCCCCGTATTGCTTGTCCGACGACGCCACGACAACCTCGTGAACGTCGGCGGCGCGACACGCTTCCAGAACATTCAAGGTGCCCGACACGTTGGTGCGCAACATTTCTGCCGCCGTGCTACCGGTCAGCACCGAATGAGCCGCCAGATGATACACCGTGTGCGGCTTCACGGTGCCGATTACGGCGGCAACCTGATGGGCATCTGTGATGTCGCAGGCGAGGAAGCGGACTCCGGAGCGGGTCGTTTCCGCGTCCGGTTCGCGCCGCCCGATGCCGACCACGCCAGCCCCCGTGCCTGCCAATGTCCGCGCCAGATGTCCGGCGATAAAGCCACTGATGCCGGTGATAAGAATTTCCGTCGTCGCCATATGTACAAGCCTAACACACGCCGGGAATACCGGTCAATCGTGCTTTCGGCAAACAGTTGTTGCGAACGTACGAAATTAGGCGTATGATTGCCACACAGACTATAGATAAGTATCAAAGATACAGTCTAAATAATCAATAGGCTCTGCCTGCGCTGACAGAACGGTTTTTGGAGAGCGGCGCGGGAGTTCACACAGGTAATTTCGCATGGAATTATTTCAATTGCGCTACTTTGCCGCCGCCGCGCGGCGGGAGAGTTTCAGCCGCGCCGCCGACGAATGTTGCGTTTCGCAACCGAGTCTGTCGTTACAGATAGCGAATCTGGAGCGTGAAGTGGGCACCCAACTATTCAACCGGCAGGGTCGCTCCGTACGCCTTACCGACGCCGGACGGATGCTTGCCGAATACGCAGAGCGGATTTTGCGCGAGGAAGAGGAAGCGCGCCGCGCGGTGCGCGCGGTTGTCGGGCTGGAACGGGGCAGGCTTTCGATCTGGACCCTGCCGACGCCGGGGCAGAACCTGCTCCCGCCACACCTTGCTACGTTCCGGCAGGCGCACCCGCGCATAGAAATCACGGTGCATGAATCGGTCCCGGCGCGCTCCATCGGCGAGGCGGTGACAACAGGGATTGCCGATCTGGGCTTCGTCCATCTGCCGATAAACCTGCCCGATCTTGCCACCTTACACCTGTTTACCGAGGAACTCGCGCTCGTCGTGCCGCAAAACCACCCGCTCGCCGCGCCCCACGCGAAGCCCCCACGTCTCGCCGATCTTGCCGCCGAGTATTTCGTCTGGGTGCCCGAGGGCACCACGCCCGAACACCCGATCTATGCCGCCTGTATCGCCGCCGGATTCACGCCACGAATCGCGTGTGTTTCGGGGTCAGCGACCGGGATGCAGAAGATGGTCGCAGCGGGTCTCGGAATCGCGATCCTGCCCCGCCTCGCGCTCCACCCGCCCGACGGCGTGAAGGTGGTCGAACTCGCTCTGCCCCGCCCGACCCGCACGGTAGTCGCCATCTGGCGCGAGCGCGACGGCTTGACCCACGCGGCGGAATCGTTCCTGAAACGGGTGTGCGACGGATTAGCGGTAAGTGGTTAGTGACCAGTGGTCAGTATTGCACGTAGACGAGTGAGCATCACGTGTACCAGCCGGAATGCTGACCACTGGTCACTAACCACTTACCACTAATCAAGAAGCCATTCTCAACTTGACAGCCTGAGCCTCGAACTTGGGCTTGTACATCGGGCACTTGTAGGACTTGGAAAAGTCTTTCGGGTTCTCGGCTTCGTTGATGAACACTTTCGTGCCGGTGATGCCGCATTTCTCGTAGGCGCGGTCGTAGTTCCCGCAGTCGTAGCAACGGCGCAGGATCGTCCAGCAGACGCTACAGCGCAGGGAGCCGATCAGTTCCACGCGCCCGCAGAGCGGGCAGTGGATGTACACCTCGCGGAAACCGAAGTCCTTGTTCGCCAGCGACTCGCGCAACTTCATGTTGAAGTTTTCGAGTTCGCGCGCCAACTCGGCGGTCGTGGCGAGCAGTTGGTTCATCTGTTCGGCACTCAGAAACTCGCCGATGCGGTCGTCCAGCATTTCGCCGAAGCCGACCGCACTTTTCCCCAGGATTTTCAGGTGCGTTTCCGCCGTCACCACTTTGTAGGGGCGTTTGCGCTCCTCCCGCGCCCCCAGCGAACGGAGTATCTGCTCCGTTACCGAGACCGGAACGCGCAGGAACGCTTCTTTGCGCTGGGGGAACTGCCGTATCGCCCCGACGATCTTGTCGAGGTCGGAAACGTTCAGTTTTTCCTGTTTCACTTTTTGCGCCAGCCGTACCTGAGCCTGCGAGTCGTCGTTCATCCCTAACAGGACGCGACCGTGCCCCTCGGTGAACGCCCCTTCGCCCGCCCCGGGGCGCGCGATCAGTTCCTGCTGGATCACGAGAGGCAGCTCTAACAGTTCGAGACTGCGCCGGATCGTCGTTTCCGATAGACCGAGCGTTTTCGCCACGCGGTCGTAACTCATAAACTGCAACAGAGCCTGCATCGCGCGTGCCCGTTCCACCGGGTTCATGTCCTCGCGTTGCAGGTTTTCCAGCAGGGAGTCGGCGGCGGCTTCCTCGTCGGAAAGGTTTTTGATGACCACCGGGATCGTCGTCAAGCCCGCCATTTTCGACGCCCGGTACCGCCGCTCGCCCATCACTATCTCATACAGACCGTCGTTGCGCCCCGTCATGGGGCGAACGACGATGGGTTGCAGTACGCCGCGTTCCTTGATCGACGCCGCCAACTCCTCCAGCGACTCCTGAAAGAAACTCCGGCGGGGTTGGGACTCGTTGGTACGGATTTTATCGAGCGACAGGGTTTGTGAGTTAGTAGTTTGCGCCGATGTTGCCATAATCCTGGGACCTCTTTTACGCGCGACAGGTTCAGACGCGAGTTTAGTATTATTCATTATGGCTCTTCGTCGCTAAATTTTAAGGTTTAGTCGGAAATTCTCCAAAATTACTTGACACCGGGGGTCCGAAGAGCGGCGCGAATATCTCGGCGAGGCGGGTCAGGTAGCGGGAAACCATCGGCAGACCGAGCGCGGGGCGAATCAAGCCGAGTATCTCGCGCCCGAACGCGATCAGGTCGCGGGTCGCTTTCTGCCCCGGGGTGCGGTCCTGCAAGTAGAAAAGGACCAACGAAAGGTGCGCGGCATAAAAAAGTGTGGTGATCTCGGCGCACTGTTCCCGCTTCGGGGCGTCCGACGCCCCGTTGACGACCCGCGCGAACACGCCGCGCACCCGCTCCCGGATCTCGGCGGTCGCACCGCCGAGCACCTGCGTCGGGGCGTCGGGTGAAAGCCCGGCACCGAACAATGCGGCTAACGCGTCGCGGTGCGGGGCGAGCCGCTCAAGGTCCGCGATCTCGATAGCCGCCCACCGCTCCGACAGTTTGGACTTCGGAAGGCGGTCGGCTTCGTCGGAAAGTTCCTGCGCGAGACGGTCGTAGAGGGCAAGAACCATGTCCTCTTTGCGGGCGAAATATCGGTATGCCAGTCCGAGAGAACATTCCGCCTCCGCCGCGATGTCGCGCATCGTCGCGCCTGCGAACCCCTGGCGTGCGAACAGGGCGAGAGCGGCTTCCAGTATCCGCTCACGGGTCCGTTCGCCTTTGCGGACTTTGCGCGCCTCGCCGTCGGGAGCGTCCACGATCAATTCGTCAACCGGTGCTGTCATTGTCATAAGCCGTACCGATAATGAACGCGTTCAATTTTCGCTTTACATACCCAGGCAGTCGGGGTACGCTAATAACGAAAGATGAACACGTTCAAAAGACTCCGGTCCCCGACAAAAAGCCTGTTTATCGTATCACGTCCGGCGCACTAAACTCCGGGCAGCGTCAGGAGGAAACCGTTATGCAACCGATTGTTGTTACTTATCTTGTTTATCTCGCCATCAGCGTAACACTCACCGTCTGGGTGGCACAGACCCTGTTTCGGAACGGGCGCGTTTTTCTGGTCGAAGTGTTCCACGGTGACAACACGCTCGCCGACAGCGTGAACCGTCTTTTAGTGGTCGGCTTCTACCTGATCAACCTCGGCTATATGAGCCTGATGCTGAAGATCGGCACTCCGATCCTCGGGGCGCAGGACTCCATCGAAGCCCTTTCCACGAAAGTCGGCATGGTGCTACTGATTCTGGGCGGGATGCACTTCTTCAACCTCGCGGTGTTCAACAAATTGCGCAATGCCAAACTCAACGAGGCGCGGTTCGCGGCGGTGAACGCCAACCCGGGCGCGGCGGCGGGCGTAAGCCGGTTCCGCCAATCCTTCGGCAACCTGGAGGAGTAATACCACGGACACTAAAGTGTTCCGGGGGAAGCCTTCGGCTGTAGACGCTTCGCGTCAGGGAGTCATCCGGTTGCCGAGCGAACGAATCGCCCCGGGCGACGCGAAGCGACTACAGCCGAAGGCTCCCACCGGAACACTTTAGTGTCCGTCATACAGCGCGGTGACAATGGCGTCCTGCGCTTGCCGCGCTTCCGCCGCGTTCGCGGCGTGGTTCATAAGGATCGAGAACGCGAACCGCTCCCCCGACTTCGCGATCACGTACCCGGAAAGCGACGACGCCCCGAACAACGTCCCGGTCTTTGCGCGGACATTCCCGGCGAGGGGCGTGTACTTGAAACGCGCGCGCAGGGTTCCGTCTACGCCCCCGACCGGCAAGCCATCCGCGAACGCGGCGCGTTCCGCCGGGGGGGACTGCTTATCCATGTATAGCAACAGGTCACAGAGCAGGCGCGCCGTGACGGTGTTTTGCGTCGAAAGCCCGGAGCCGTCCGACACGTTCAGCCCGCCCCGTTCGATTTTCGCCGCGTCCAAAAGGCTCGCCACGCGCTTCGCCCCCTCGCTGATCGATCCGACGGCGGCGCGCGTTTCGCCCCGACCGACGGTTTTGAGCAACGCTTCCCCGTAAAGATTATCGCTCGGCTTGAGGAACTCCTTGAGCAGTTGGGCGAGCGGAACGGATTCCGTCGTGGCGCGTTCGGGGCAGTCGGGCGGCGTCACGCCCGCTTCCGCCCAGAGCGGCGTTTCGACCGTCACCCCGGCTTTAGTAAGGGCGAGGACGAACCGGGACGCGGCGAATCGGGCGGGGTCCTCGACGGTTATCGCCTCGCTCTCCTCTTTAGACCCCACAGGGATGGTCCCGGCGACGACGACGCGGTTCGTCCCACGCACCCGCTCGAAGGAGATTTTGGCGACGGAGTCTTTTTCGCCGAACACGGTCTGTACCCGGTTCTCAACCGTAATGTACGTTTCCTCGCCCGCCGGGCGATTATTGACGAAAACCGCCGCCGGTTCGGCGATCCTGGGGGCGGAGCGCACCGTAACGAGGACCACATTGCCGTCGCAGTTCAATCCGGACGTTTGAGGCGAATAGTAGTACGATTCGTCGTCCCACTGCCAGCCGGTCCCGAGCACCTGCGCGTCGAACGCGGTCCCGTCCCCGACGACCCGCCCGATGACCCGTTTCACCCCGCTACCCGCTACCGATTTCGCGAGACCGTCGAGCCGCGCCGAGGTGAGCGACGGGTCGCCGGACCCGCGCAGGAAAACTTCCCCCCGGAGCGTGCCCCCCGCGTCCGGCTTTGCCGCGAAATGTACCGAAGTGCGGTAGCGGAACTCCGGTCCGAGTGCGCGCAGTGCCGCCGCCGCCGTCAGGATCTTCTGGTTGGAAGCGGGCATCAGCGCGAGATCGGCGTTTCGCTCGAAAACCGTCGTTCCCGACCGCATTGACCGGGCGATAACGCCGACGCTCGCGTGCTTGAACGCCGGGCGGTCAAGTATGTAGCCGACACGCGCGGACAGCGACGTGGGAAGCGACGTCGCCTTCGTCGGCGCGTATTGAGCGGATGCGGCGGGCACGAAATAAAACAATAGAAGTGCACTGACGAAGGCGATAAATCGGGATGGCATGCACCGAATGATAGCACATTCCCGCTCCTGTTTCGATTTCGCTTCGGGTTATAGTCGGGGGCTATATTTCCATACATGTCATAGGAAAAATTTGTCCTTTTTATGGTTCGGTTGCTAAATTTATGGGTAGAATGGCTCCATGCCTTTTTGCTACTCCCCCGTTATTTGGGAGCGAAGCATGGCTCAAAGTATTTAAACTTATTCCCAATATGATCCTGAAAGGATAGTAATTGATGCTCACACACTCTAACATAATGCGATACGTACTGGTTGCATCCCTGGCAACGACCGCCCTTTTTGCCGCAAACGTCTCCCCCGCCCGCGCGGAGATCCTGCTCGGTCTTACGAACACCAACGCAGTCGTGCGTTTCGACAGTGCTGCCCCCACCAACATCCTGGCTAACACCGCGTTGTTCGGGTTCGATGGCGCGGAAGAACGCGCCGTTTCCTTCGATTACCGCCCCATTGGCGGAACCCCGCTTACCGTTCTAACGGTCGGCCAGGTGGACAGCGATGACGTTTCTATAGTTGGGCGTTTGTACGACCTTGACCCGACAACCGGGCTTCTATCCAATGTGCGTACCCTCACAGCGTCGTTCAGCACTAGTGTAATTTATACAATTGATTTCAACCCGACTGGCCCAGTCGCTTTAAGAGTCGTCGGCAATGACAACAGTAACTACCGGGTCTCCAATGTTGGCACCGGGGCGACCGCCACAGATACTGCGCTGAGCGGTGACGGTATCATTGTCGGTGGAGGCGACGGGCTTCCTGTAGTCGGAGTCGCTTACTCGAACAACGACAACAACGTACTCACCGGGACGACACTTTTCAACATCGACCGCGCGGGAGACCGACTCGCAACCATCCCTGTTCCCAACGGTGGGGTGACGCAACAGTTCGCGAACGCGCTTGGCGTGGATCTTAGTAACACGGGTTTTCAAGAGATCGATATTTCCGGCTCCGGCATCGCCTACGGCACATTCCAGTTGCAGGGACAGGGGAATGTTTCGCGAATTTTCACATTGAATCTGGCTACCGGGATAGCAACTCCCACGGCAGTTGACAACCGGGTCCGGCTGAACAACACCAACCTCGTCTTGCGCGGGATCGCCGCCCTTCCCGCCGTAGCGGTGCCGGAAATCAACACGATGGCGTTACTCGCGGTTGGACTCACCGCCGGGCGGATGTTACTGGCGCGACGCCGCAAGTCGGGCAAGTAGTTCCCGCAGGAAACCCGTGGCGCGTTCGTTCGGTGTGTGGGATAACGGTTCGTTATGCCTGAAACCTCCGAGCGACGCGCCCTTTTCCTTGCCGTTTTGACGATGCTGACGTGGGCGGCGGCGGGCTCGTTCGTGCGTCTCCTCGCCGAGCGGTTGTCGGCGGCGGCTCCCTTCGTCTCGGTCGCAATACTCGGGGGACGACTCGCCGCCTCGTTCGTTTTCCTCGCCGTGCTTCTCCTCCTCTTTCAATCGCGGCAGATCCGGAGCGAGATATTGCCTGCCCTGCGGTTGCCCGAAACCTGGGTCGCCGGGGGTTTTCAGTTCGTCTATTACCTGCTCGCCGTAGTCGCGTTCACGCTTGCCCCGATCAGCGAGATCGCCCTGTGTGCGTCCACGGCTCCGCTCTGGGTGCTATTGATACGCCGCCTGCGCGCCCAGCCGGTTTCCGCGACGGAGTTACTCGGAGCCGGGGTCGCGCTCGCCGGGGTCTCCGTGATCGTTCTGCCCCACCTGCTGAAACAGTCGGTTGGCGGTACCGCCGCCGCCGCTACCGACCCCTTCCCCCATCGTCTCTGGGGCGACCTGCTTTCGCTGGCGTCCGCCGTCGTCACTGCGGTTTACGCGCTCTACCAACGCCGTTCTACGTCGCGCGGGCGACCGATTGAGCCGCGCGCCCTGTCCCTGATCGCGTTCGCGCTCGGGTTGCCGCTGGTCGTTTTTCTGCGACCGGTGCCCCCTGCCGCCCTACGTGATCCGGAAACCGTGGGATTGCTTGCCGGACTGGCACTGGCGAGCACGGTACTTCCCACGCTGGCGTTCGCGTTCGCGTCGCGCCGCCTTCCGCCCGTCACGACCGCCACCGTCGCGTTGCTCCTGCCAGTGTTCGCGACCGGCTACGCCGCACTGGTCCTGCGCGAAATCCCGTCCTGGCTGTGTCTGCCCGGCGGCGTTCTCGTGCTGTGCGGGCTGGGTCTCATCCTGCGGCGCACGAACCGTTAGCGGAGCTCATTTTCTTACCGGTGTCATCGGACGCTGAAGGGTTCCGGTGTAAGCGCGGACCACCCAGAGGGTACCCGAGACGCTTCGCGTCGCCGGGGACGGACCGTCCGCGCGGCATCCCAC
>JAYULM010000223.1:0-3666 GCA_043763605.1 Armatimonadota bacterium
CTTAAAGCTAAGCGCTTGAAGGCAGGATGGGATAACGACTATTTGTTGGCATTATTGGCAGGGCAAACAGAAGAAAACAATTAAATGCAATTGCCCTGGTTTTCCACGGCGTTGGTTGACAACTGTTTTCGAGTACGGCATAATAGGCGTCGGTTGGCCGTCAAAAAAACAAGTTTGTAGCAGTACGCTTTTCAACCCCTGCAAGCACCTGCGATGTGAATCCACCTTTTGCCAAATGGCACTCGGTGTGATCCCGTCGCGGGTGCTTTTGTTTTTGGGGCAAGCCTCTGCGGAAAGAGCGAGAAACCGAATGAGTAGCACAACTGGGTGGACCAAATCATTTTATAGCCGTGACCTGTGGGGACCGTCCGGTGTCCTTTCTCACCATCGCGAGCGCGCCATGCAGATCGCGCGACTTTGTGGATCGGGAAAAAAAAGGATTCTGGAATTGGGAGCCGGGTCAGGAGGCACCGCTGCCGCACTCGCGGATCTCGGGCATGATGTCACCGCTATCGACATCGCCCCGACACGCGTCGCATACGCCAGGACACTCGCTGAGGAGCCGCGACCGGGAACAATGACCGTGTTGGAAGCCGACTTCTTCACCGTCGAATTCGACGGTAAGTTCGACGTCGTGGCATACTGGAACGGTTTCGGTATCGGTTCCGATACCGACCAGCGTCGATTGCTTTCTCGCATCGTACAAATGTGGCTGGCACAGAATGGTTCTATTTTGCTGGATGTCTTTCACCCTGCGTCCTGGCTTCGCGTCGCTGGTCAGCAACAGCGGGTGGAGACAGAAAGAGCAGGCGTGTGCATCAAACACAGTGACTTCGACCCTGTCGGCGGACGCTTTTTAGATAGCTGGACTTCTGAGGACGACCCGACCGGGAAAGCCCATACGCAGTCGATCCGTTGTTACACTCCCGCCGATCTCCTTCTGTTATTGGAAGGGACAGGGCTTGCGGTGAAGTATGCCGAGGTTTTAGGCGAACCGTTCTCAATCCGGGCGACGGATGCAACAATCGAGACGCCACCGGGGCAGGCGTGGGATTACTTGGTTCAGTTGGTGGTGATGTCCGAGCCGAAGGGGAGCAATCAAGAAAACGCTACAGATTAAAATAAGCGGATGTCAGTGCCACTCTGTATCTTCCTGCTGGAATCCGGTGCTAAAACACAGCACCTGAGGCGAATAGCTCCCGGCATATCCCTTCTCACTCCCCCTCTCTTCGGAGGAGAGGGGGTTGAGGGGTGGGGTTCCGGCGCGAAAAAACCAGCCAGAAAAGGTACAGTTGTGCGTCATCACGATGACAAGAAGGAAAAACTGATGAACTATCGACGGCTGGGACGTTCCGGTCTCAAAGTCTCCGAGATTTGTATGGGGGCGTGGATTAACTTTGGCGGGCGTATCGAGGACGACGCCACATTCGCCATTCTGGATGCCTGCGTGGAAGAGGGCATCGACTTTTTTGATACCGCCGACGTGTACACGGGCGGCAAAGCCGAGGAGGTCATGGGGCGATGGATGCAGGGCAAAGACCGCCGCGCGATCACCGTCGCCACCAAATGCCGCTGGCGTATGTGGGACGGACCGAACGGCGAGGGCGCGGGTCGCAAGCATATCATGGACGCCTGTAACGATAGTCTGCGCCGACTGCAGACCGACTACATCGACCTGTACCAGATCCACGGACCCGACCGCGACACGCCCGCCGAGGAGACGCTACGCGCCTTGGACGAGTTAGTGAAAGCGGGCAAGATTCGCTACTTCGGCTGGAGCAACTACGACGCCGAGATGATCGCGGAATGCGCGCGGCTGTCCGAGTCGCTCCGATTGAATCGGGCAATCTCGCTCCAGAATAACTACAGCATGCTGGTACGCAACACCGAGAAGCGGGAAAACCCGCGTTGCGTGCAGGAGGGCGTCGGACTCATCCCTTACTCGCCACTGGCGCAGGGGCTACTTTCCGATAAATATCTGGGCGGCACGGCTCCCGAGGGCGCGCGGGCGCAGGGGAACGAGGGGCTGGAAAAGCGGCTTGCGGAGAGCCTACCGACGATGACTGCACTGAGCGAGTTCGCCAAAGCCCGCGACCTGACGCTGTCGCAACTCGCGCTGGCGTGGCTCCTGCACCAACCGGCGATGGCGGCACCGATCATCGGTGCGAGCCGCCCAGAGCAGGTCAAGGAAAACGCGAAGGCGTCCGGCGTGAAACTATCCGAGGGGGAGTTGGCAGAGATCGAGACGATACTGACGAAATCAGCGGAGGCGAAATAGATGACCACGCTTCCCGAACAAGCCCTGGGCGCGACCGACGTTCGCGTTTCCCGTATCGCACTTGGCTGTATGGGACTCGCCGGAACGTGGAACCCCGCCGAAGTCGGCGATGCGCACCGGCGCAAGGCGATTGCCGCGTTCGAGTCCGCGCTGGAGGCGGGCATTACGTTCTTCGACCACGCCGACATCTACGGCGGCGGGGCGTGCGAGAGCATCTTCCAGGACTGTCTGCGGGCGGTGCCGGGAAGCCGCGAGAAGATCGTCATCGCCACGAAATGCGGCATCCGGTCCGGCTACTACGACCATTCGCCCGAACACATCCGCGCCAGTATCCGAATATCGTTGGACCGGATGGGCATCGACTACGTGGACCTGTACCAGATACATCGCCCCGACCCGCTCAGCCACCCGCGCGAAACGGCGAAGGTTTTGGACGAACTGGTCGCGCAGGGACTGGTGCGGCAGATCGGGGTTTCCAACTACTACCCGGAGCAGACCGCCGCGCTCCAGGAGTATCTGAACGCGCCGATAGTCTCGAACCAGATTTCGATCTCACTACTGCGGCTGGACCCGATCTACGAGGGGACGGCGGGCGGTCCGGGTTCGGGCGGCGAGCGCGGCGACGGCGTGCTGGACCAGTGTTTGCGCCATGACATCACGCCGCTCGCCTACAGCCCGGTCGGGGGCGGCTGGCTGTCCGGGCGGCGCACGGTCCCGGACGACAACGGGCGCAAGGAAGCCATCGAGCGCACCGTGACGGCACTGCGCGAAATGAGCGATGCGTACAACGGCGCGACGCCGACGCAACTGTCGCTCGCCTGGCTCCTGCGACACCCGGCGAACATCGTCCCGCTGGTCGGCTCGAATAACCCCGAGCACATCCGCGAAGCCGCTGGTGCCGCGTCTATCGAACTGTCGCGCACGGACTGGTACAAACTCTGGGTCGCGGCGCGTGGGCAAGGCGTACCGTGATATTGGTTTACCGGAGTTGGTTTGCGTCGCGGTAAAATGGAATAGAGAAAAAAATGGATTTAATACACACGTTGCGGATGGACAAGACCCAGTTCTCCATCCGCTCGCTGGAGGAACCGGGCGACGAGAAAGCATACTGGGCGGAACAAACGCCGCAAAAACGTATGCAGGCGATGAAGTTGATGAGAAAAATACTGTATGGATACCATCCCGTTACCGACCGACTTCAAAGAGTTTTTGTGACTATTGAGGCATAGCGGGATACAGTGTTCTCACGATACCATCGGTATCATATTATCCGGACATGACACGCCAACCAGCAGAATCTCTCTTCGAGCAAGGCAAAGAAGCAGTCGTTGACTACGTTCTCCAGCTCGCGACACGTGTGCAGGCACTCGAAGAACAGGTTGCCAAAA
>JAYULM010000224.1:0-13422 GCA_043763605.1 Armatimonadota bacterium
CGGCGGGAACCCTGCGGGTTTGGGAAGCGTCTCGCAGCCTCTGGCCCCGCTCGCAGAGCGTCCGCCGAAGGCGCATAGCGGAACGGTTCACCGTCCGAAGCTCCACCACCCGACACCCAACACCCTATTTCCTCTCGGGACTGAGCAGGATCGGCACCACGCTATTGGGCTGGTCCGTGCTCATGCCGTAGGCGAGGAGTTGCCCCCGGTCGTTGATGTCGACAGCACCAATGATTTGCCAGCCCGATTGTTGCGCGATGTTGCTCAGGTCGTACATCCTCCCGCTTCGATAGAGGATAGGCGAGGAAGATTGGGACTGCGGGTCGGTGTCCATGAAGCCGACGACATCCCCGGAGATATTGATGCGGGTGCGGGAACGTTGGTAGCCGCGCATCTGCGCGATGAGTTGGAGTTTTCCGCCGCGCAGAATATAGTAGGCGGTACGCCCCAGCCGCCGAAAGCCGCCCGCCGTATCGACCGGCACCGCGACGACGGCGTCCCCCCGGTCGTTCACGCACTCCCCGGAACCGCGCCAATAGGGTTGTCCGCCTGGTGACGCGGTTTTCTGCGACGGCAAGAGTGCCGTGACGGTCGATTTGCCCGCCGGAACGATGTTGCGCCACATCACTGCACCGCTATTGATGTTTCCAACGAAGCCGACGGCAACGTTCCGGTTGTTCAGGTCGAAGGCGATACCGTCGCCGATGGGGAACCGGGTGCCGTCCGCACGACGGAACCAACTCTTGCTGGCGACGAGGGCGGTCAGTGCCCCCTGATTATTCAGGCAGATAAGATTTTCGGAGACCCCGCGCATAAGGGCAGGGTCGTTAGTGTCGGGCACCTCATAGTCGACGTCCAGCGTCCCGAGATCTTTATAGGCACTGGCACGTGGGTACAGGAGCACCCGGTTAAATGAGGGCTTCCCTCGCCGGTAGCGGATGCTCACGGCGGCGATGTCTCCCCGGTCGTTCATGTCGCCGCCGACGACACGGTCCGTCCCGGGCGGGATCGGGAATCGCTGGATGGTGTCTTTTTCCCACCGTGCGGCGCGAGTGCGTGGGGCGGGACGTTTCGCCCCCGGCAGAACGGAATTGTCGCGAGCCGGTATCACCGTCCCGAGGACAGCCCCGTTCTGGGACAGCATGATGATATCGAACTGCTCCCCCGCCTGGAGCGGTTTGGAAAGGTTCGTGACGGCGAACCGGGGCAGGTCGGCTGTGTCCGCCAGCGAGAAGCCGCGGAAGGCGGTTTCGGACTCGGCACCGCCGCCATCCGGGAGAGACTGCCGTCCCTGTCTTTGCAGACCGGAAACGTTGGGAGTCATGCCCGCCGCCTGAAACGGGGTGGGCGGTGTCACGCGGTGCGTCGCCGACGAGATGCCCGCGCCGATCAATAGCAAACCGATCCCGCCCGCGATCCGGTGCGGAGGAACGACGGTGAAAAAGGAGCGAATAAACACATCTGTATTATAGCCGGTTTTTCGCGCGGCGGCGCGGGCGCATTGATTTATCCGCCCGGCTTCGGTACACTCATTTCGTCGCCAGCCCTGTTTGAAGCAAAAAGCAGGCAACTTACTCTGATTCTCCGGTGTCCTAAAATTATGGTCGCGGTTCGCAACGCGCCGCCCCTTTTTATTTTTCGTATGAACTCAGCGAACCTTTCTTATTTTGCCCCCGAGAGCGTATCCGAGTCCCGTGCCGGATACGAGAGCGCGAAACGTATCTTCGATCTCGCTGCCGCATCCGCACTCCTGTTTTTTCTCTTGCCGGTGATGGCGATGGTAGCGATGGTGGTGGCTCTCGACTCTCCGGGAGGGGCGATCTTCGCGCAGGAGCGGGTCGGCAAGAATGGTTCGCGGTTCCGTTTGTTCAAATTCCGTAGCATGCGTCGGGGGACGCCGGAGATTTCTACCGCCGAAATGCAAAAGCAAGCCGCAAACCCGGTCACGAAAGTCGGGGCATTTCTGCGCCGGACCAGTCTGGACGAATTGCCGCAATTGGTCAACGTCCTGCGGGGCGAGATGAGCCTCGTCGGTCCGCGCCCCGCGCTCCCGACACAGACGCACCTGAACGAATTGCGCGCCGCTGGCGGGGTGGACGCCTTATTGCCGGGCATTACCGGATGGGCACAGATCAACGGGCGCGACGACCTGTCCGACGCGCTTAAAGTCGCGCACGACGTGTATTACCGCCACCACCGCTCGCTCAGACTCGACTTTCACATACTTGTACGCACGGTGACGCCGGTCCTGACGGGCAGGGGCAACCGATAGATGCGACCGGCGCGGCGGACCCGTCGCGCCGAAGGAGAACCATGCCGCGTTGGGGGAATATCAGCCGACGTATCGTGGCGCAGGTGGCGATTGATGCCTGCCTGATGACCGCCGCGACCGCGTTCGCGTATATCTTGAAATACGACTTGCCGGACCAGGCGTCGCTGCTTAACCGGCAGGCGATTTTCTGGACCTTGCCGGTCCTCGTCGGTTTACGTCTGGGCGCGATCAGTCTTTTCCATCTGTACCGCATCCACTGGCGCTACATGTCGTTGCCCGATCTGCGACTCCTGCTGTCCGCGATCACGGCGTCCTCGGTCGCGTTCTACGTTTTCCTCTGCGTGGTCGGGCTGGGAGCGCAAGCCGACTACTCCTGGGGTATGCAGGTCATGGACTGGGGCATCAATATGCTGCTGCTGTCCGGGGTACGCATCGGCTACCGCGAACTTTCCGACCTCGGGCGGAATATGGGATTCGGGCGGGGAAGCGGCGAAGCCGGCACCGCCACCGCCGACAACCCGCGTCAGCGTACGTTGATCGTCGGGGCGGGCGATTCCGGCGAGACGCTCGCCCGTGACCTCAAACGCCGCCCGAACGACGGTTTGCTCCCGGTCGGTTTCGTGGACGACGACCCGTTCAAACGCCGCATCCGCATCCACGGTCTGCCGATACTCGGGAACTGCGCCGAAATCCCGGAAATCTGCCGACGGCTTTCCGTGGACGTGATCCTGATTGCGATCCCGAACGCGTCTGGCAAAACGATCCGCGACATCCTGGCGCACTGCGAACAAACCACGGCGCGGCTGTGCATCGTGCCGTCCGTCGGTGAAATGGTACGCAGCGGGGGCGGGCTACGCCGTCCGCCGGTGCGCGATGTGAATATCGAGGATCTGTTACGCCGCGCCCCGGTGCGTACCGACATGGAAAAGATCGCCGGGTACGTGTCCGGGCAGCGCGTCCTGGTCACGGGGGCGGGCGGCTCCATCGGCTCCGAACTGTGCCGCCAGATCGCCGCGCTCAACCCGGCTCGGCTGATCCTGGTCGGGCAGGGTGAGAACAGCATTTTCGAGATCGAGCAGGAGATGATCCGCGAGTTCGGCTTCGCCACTACCGCGATCATCGGCTCCGTGCGCGACCGGGCGCGTATCGAGGAGATTTTCCTGCAGGAACGACCGACCGTGGTTTTCCACGCCGCCGCGCACAAGCACGTACCGCTGATGGAGGCGAACCCGCAGGAAGCGGTGAAAAACAATATCCTCGGGACGCGCAACATCGCCGAGGTTTCCGCCGAGTTCGGAGTCAAGAAGTTTATCCTGGTGTCGACCGATAAGGCGGTCAACCCGTCGTCGGTGATGGGCGCGACCAAGCGCATCTGCGAGATGATCATCCAGACACTCGCCCGTACGACGCGCACCGAATACGCCGCCGTGCGCTTCGGGAATGTCTTAGGCTCGCGCGGTTCGGTGATCCCGACGATGCGCAAGCAGATTTTGCGCGGCGGTCCGGTCACGGTGACGCACCCGGAGATGACCCGCTACTTTATGACGATCCCGGAGTCGGTGCAACTGATCCTGCAAGCCGGGGCGATGGGCACCGGCGGCGAGATTTTTATCCTGGACATGGGCGACCCGGTGCGCATCCTGGACCTCGCCCGTGACCTGATCCGCCTGTCCGGATTCCGCCCGGACGCCGACATCAAGATCGAATACACCGGGACGCGCCCCGGCGAAAAACTGCACGAGGAGTTGCTGTACACCGACGAGGAGAAGCGCGCCACGGAGCACGCAAAAATCTTCGTGTCCGACGCGAACGGCATCGATCCGTCCGCCCTGCGGCGCGAGGTAGACCGCCTGATCCGAATCGCCATCGAAGGCGAGCGTCCCGAAGTCCTGCGCTCCGAAGTACTACGGGTAGCGCGCGGGCAGTTCACCGCCGATGGGATGCAGGACAGCCGCCCGACGCCGAAGGCGGTCGCCCCGCCCGCGTCGCCCGCGTCCGTGTTCGAGGGAGTACCGAGTTAGTGTATAGTGGGCAGTGGTTAGTGGGCAGTATAGTAGCAGCCGCGTTTGTTGCGGGGACGGTCGCTTTCGCGTTGCCGGACGATATTGTGCCGCGCGGCGATGTTTCCTATGACTTGTTGGCGTCGTTGTCAAGCGCGGGGCAGGTCAAGGGTGCCGCCGTCGCGGATTTCTTCCGGGGGGACCGTCTGTACACGCGGCGCGAGATGGCGGAGTTCGTCGCCGATCTGCTCGCCACGAACGATGTTGTCGCCCTGCCGTCCGGGCAACGCGCACCCCTACGCGCGCTGACGGTGGCGTTCGCGCCGGAGTTGCGCGCGCGGGGCGTGGTGATCCCGAATATCCCGGCAGGCGACGCGGGCTTCGCGTTCCTCGCGAAAGTGCGCGCGGGGGCGACGCCGGTCAGCGGCGACCTGATCGGTCGCCTCGCGGTCACGTCCGCCCTCGGGCGCGACGGCTATTTCGCCGCGTCGGTCGGCAATTACCGAGACGAGTGGAACGCCCAACGTCCGGTCGGCGACAATTTCCCGCCGGTCGAAACGCTATTCGTGCGCTACAACACGCCCGCGATAGATATTTCCATCGGGCGGCAACCGTTGCGCTGGGGACCGGGTTTTTCCGGCGCGCTGGTGCTGGGCGACGACGCCCCCTCGCTCCCACAGATCCGCTTCGAGAAGGGCTTTGTTTTGCCCGGCTCGCTCGGTCGCCGCACCGGACGCCTGTATTTTACGCAGTTCGCGGGGCAGGTTTTCGAGGACGACGTTCCCGGCGCGGACGCGGTGGCGACCGGGACGCGCCGTTTCGTCTTCGGGCGGCGCATCGAGACGGCGGGGGATCGCGGGGCGTGGAAACTCTCGGTCGCGGAAACGTTCAAAAGCACCCGGCTTCCCGGCGCGGGTTGGGCGTTCGTGTTGCCGTTCTACGGGTATCAGAATGCGTTCACGGACGAGCCGAACAACGACGAGCAACGCCCGTTCGGCTTCGTCACCGGCGGTAAGACGTACTCGAACACGCTCT
Organism: Armatimonadota bacterium; assembly: GCA_043763605.1. Lineage (GTDB taxonomy): Bacteria > Armatimonadota > Armatimonadia > Armatimonadales > Armatimonadaceae > JACMIU01. The sequence goes on from JAYULM010000224.1 coordinate 5,308, forward strand.
GGTTCAACTATCTGATCGACGCGCAGGTTTCGTACCGCGCCGTCCCGGAGCGCGACCTTTCGGTCTACGCCGACTTCCTCGTGGACGATATTCAGGCACCGAAGGGGTTGCAGTCGGGGCTGGTTTCGACGCCGCGCAAGGTCGGTATCCTTCTCGGCGGTTACTGCCCGCGCCTCGACAACGCCGGGAAATACGGCTTGCGGCTGGAGTTTTCCACGATAGACCCCGATACGTTCGGCTCGGTCTCCGCGCCGGTCGCGTATTCGGTGGACGGTGCTCCGCTCGGCTTCCCCGGGGGCGGCAACACGCGGCTGTTCTTCGGGCGGTTCGACGCGCGGGTTTCGGAAAAGGCGAAGGCGTCGGCGGAGATCGCCGTGCGCCGCAAGGACGACGATAGCCGCCCGGGGTTGACCGGAAATCGGTTCAGCCTGTACGGCTCCTACAATCTGTCCCGGTCGGCGTTCGTCGGGGCGCGCCTCGATCATGTGACCGGCGACATCCGCCTGCCGAACGTTTCGACGCGGGAGGAAACGCGCGGCGAGTTAAGTGTCGGGTATGGATTTTAGCGCGGACGTTAAAATGTCCGGAGGAGGAAGAAGCAATAAGCCGTTCCAAAAATTATCATTCGGAACGGCTTTATCGCTTGATAAAGAGACTATGCTTTCTTAGCAACTCGCTTGCGTTCACGGGCGCGAATTTTGCCGACGCCTGTATCCAACAATCCTACTAACCTACCGATCCCGAGCGATTCTGAGGCGGGTGGCGTCGGGATGGGTTGGTAGGTAGCACCGCTTCTAATGTCATTAAAACCGGTCGTCGTGAAAGAATCAGCGGTTTGACCGCTCGTGCAAAAAGCAAAACGCCCGTGATGCTGAAACGAGACATCACGGGCGTCGGGAGGGGCGATCTATTTACGTTTGGTGCGGCGGCGCAATCGGCTTGCACCGGTGCTCAGTAAACCGACCAAAGCACCGATTCCCAGCGAGATAGCCGCCGGTGGGGCAGGGACAGGTTGGAATGTTACGCTGACGTTATCAATGGCAAAGCCATGATTCTGATTTGTCCCGCCATCGTTAACATCCTGCCATCGAATCCAGATATCATTTCCTGTAGCGACAGGGGTACTGAAATTCAGGGTGGCTGTTTTCGTAACGGTTTGGATCGGAGACGACAAATCTGTTGTTGTCAACGGGCCATTGTCGGTAACACTGAACTGCAAAGAGTTGTTCGCGGTAAATGCACCGGTTTGTGTCAACGAAAAGGCATTAGTCGAAAATGCGAAATCAATCGTTTGTGTTCCAACGATACCACCCGCTCGATGCCAGAATTCGAAATCGAAAGCGAGATTTATACTTTGAATCGCGGTCGCGCCTGTATTGCGAAATCGGAAACCATAAAAAATAGCCTGTGTATCACTTGAAGCGATAGAACCGAATGCTCTGTCTGACTGATTTATACCGCTTGGCGCACCGTAGCTGTAGATAGCCGGTGTTATCTGACTGCCACCATCTGCCTGGTAGCTGGTGAAGAGGTTTCCAACGGACGGGACTGCATAAAAACCTTGAATGGTAGGTACGATAGTATTGTCAAAATCGTTGGATGACGTAAACGGGTTAGTGCTTCCATCTACATTGGAAAGAGTGGGAGTATTGAAATCCTGGAAGTAGGCCGTAGGGTTTCCGGGGGATGTACTTACCCCTATAAAGTTGTTTTGGGCATGAGCCGTAGCAACTACTCCGAAAACAGTCGTAGACAGTAGAACACCTAACACAAATCGTTTCATTTTCATATCGCTCTCTTCACACCCACAGACAGTTTACTGGACTCGAAACAGAATCGGTCCTTGCATTGCTCGGCTTACTCACGAGGTGCCGTGCCGCCATTCTACACAAGTTCGGTGGATTTGAAACGTGCGATCAAAAAATTTTCATTGTTTTATTTTTGGCGTGACTATACCTGCCTCCCCATGGATAATTTTCTCTTAACATAGTCGGAGAAATTTCCTAGTAAGTCACTTTATCGCAGTCAATGTCGATCATCGCGACGGCTACGTCGTGTCCGCAAAAGAGAGGCTTGCCCGAACGATGCCGTCCAGGGTATTGCTGTTGCGGTGATATAACTACGCCTGTTTGGCGGCTTGCTTGCGTCGGCGAGAGCGGAGTTTCGCCACGCTGGTGCTCATCAACCCAACCAATCCACCAATGCCGAGCGAAATGGCGGCAGGTGGTGCCGGGACGGGTTGGAAGTTGACGTCGAAGCTGATGCTAGACGGTTGCGGGTCGTTACGCCAAACAATGCTGAACGTTTGGGTACCGCCCCCTGTGAAGCCCCCCACTGCTGAGTCGCTGAATGTGTAGGACGACGGCACGTTCGCTGTAGTCCGGATCGCATTCCCCGACGGGGGGGTCGTGCTGTTGAGAGCGAACTGGTCCATCGTCTGCATTGAAGCAGTGTTGTAATTGAGAATCGCATCATACCCAGCGTTGTCTGATCGGGCAAGCCCATTGACATAAAAGTTAGCGGTGGGTGCCGCGAAACTGAAGAATATCCGGTTGTATACTTGCCCGGACGCGTCTGCACCACCGACTTGCTTGACCTCTAAAGTATCGGTGCCAGCCACGGTTCCCTGGTAACTAGTCCCTGTTCCGCCTGCAGCGGTGCCGATGTTCACTAGACTTGCTGTAATGACGGGATCAGTCCCAGTACCGTTAGCTGACACCCCGAGAATGCCGGAGGTGTCCGAAGCTCTTTGGTAATTACCATTGTTCGATCGAGCATTCCCGAACCGCACGCTGTATTCCACACCGACAAACGACGTAATATCGGTCCAAGTGCCCCCGCCGTTAGTTGATAATTCGGCGAAACCGTTTGCTACTCCAGACCCGTTATTGCCACTACGGACGCGGACGGACTGCGCGGAGGCACTGTCCGCAGAAAAAGCGATTAAGGAAAGGCAAGCCGTTAGGGATAGTGCAGATAAGAAGGTGGGACGAAATAGGTTTGTCATAGCGTTTTGACTCAAGCAATTGGCTTCGTGATGTGTCGCCGGAAGCCTGCGGGCAGTAAGCGACTCGGCATGAATTAAAGTGATGTTCTTCTAACTATTCACGTCTACACTATTCGATGCCTTGAACTAGTGTATCAGAATGCAGTTTAGGGGTGGCTATCGGTTCTCACAGGACCCCATCGAACTATTGCCGCCTTGGCGCGCCGGGTGATAGTAATTCAACCCAGTAATATCACCGCTCACGGAGTTGGGAATGTTTCGGCATCTTCATAAAACAGGAAGCGACAGGATTTTGACTGTCGCAATTTGACCTAGATGTGAATAGAGTACGGTTGCCATCTCCAGCATAACACAAGTTTACAGTTCAGGCAAGGGCAAACTGTAAACTAAAATCTCTTTTCGTCCATCAGGACGATGGAATACCTGTTCTTATACAGAGATAACACATTTCTTGGCTCGTCGTCAATTCACGGGGCGTCTGTGTCTGAACGGATACCCTATGATATTTTGCACATTTAATGAGCCATCAGCTCTTCACCTTTAATTCAGTTGAGTAATAATACCCAGATCTTTTCGAGGTGAAACTCGAAAGCCCGAATAAAATTTGGAGTACTTTTCGGAAAATCGTTTCTGAAAGGCTTTGTAGCGATGTCTGAGTCGGGATCGCCGCACCGTTTGCCTCACCGAGAATCGCGTCCTTCTATGGGAGCATGGTCCGCGTCAGGTATGCCTCGTTCATTGTACGCGCTGTTCGCCAGTAGATCCGATGGGAGACTCCATGTCAAAGTGATAAAACGAGCAGTCTGTAACCCGGTAATTCGGACTATTTTTCCGTTACCTGTAAAAACTTGCCAGGATGGTATATAGATTGCATTTGAAGAAGCCTATAATAAGCGGATATAATTCTCGAGAAAAGCATATAACACGATGGATACTCGCAACCTGAAACGCTCAAATAAGACTCGCCATCGGTCCCGGGGGCGGCGTGGCATCGCCGGGGTAACCCTGATCGATGGTTTGATCGCGACTTTTGTCATGGTGATGCTGTTGCTGGGACTTACCTCGCTCCTGCTGGCGTCGCGCGTGAACGCCAAACTTTCCACCGAGAACAACGCCGCCTACAACGCGGCGCGGCAGGTGATCGAGAACGTCCGCCTGTATCGGGGCGACAAGTTGCCCGCGAAACCCTACACCAGAGCGGAAATCCTGGCACTGGGCGCGGTGCCGCAGATCGAAAACCTTTCCAATCCCGACCTGGCAATGACTATCGGCAACTGGAATGACCCGGGTACCGGGGCGGTACGCAAATCGATCAAGCAGGTCACCGTCACCGTCACCTGGCGCGCGCTGGGCGGCACGAACGCTAAAAAGACACGCACGTTCGTCAGCCTGGTGACACCCGGGGGGATCGTACAATGACCAGAAATAATGCCCGTCCCCTCCGGAAGAAAAATCCGATGCGCATCCGAAACTGCGGATCGTCGCTGACCGAGATGATGGTCGCGATGGTGATCTTCTCGCTCCTGGTAGCATCCATGATTCTGGGCTTGCGCGCGATGGCGGTCGGAGCGAGCCAGCAGGTTGCGGACTCCGGCATCGGACTCGACGCCCGCCGGGGCGTGGACGAGATGCTGATGCAGATGCGGTACGCATCGGGCGTGTACTCCTCCCACACGGTCGGTACCCAAACTTACACGACCAGCAATTCGACTATCGTGATGACGGCAGTCGGGTACGACCCGGCGACGGTCGGTCTCGTCCTCCCCGGCGTCACCGACTATATGATATTCCAGTACGACGCGACGAAGAAGGAGATTCGGGAAACGCTGATCCCCGGTACCGGTTCCAAACGTAGTGCCCGGTCGAATTATCTCCTCGCCCGGAATGTCGAAAGCATCGCGCTAACGTATCGGGTTCGCGAACAGTACAACCAACCGGTGTCCGGTTCGGTCTACCCGTTGAAAGCGACTTCTATTGCCACCCCATTGGTGACGATAAAAGGCGTGCCGTCTACGGGGGGATGGGCACCCAGTGTCCCGAAACAGATCACCGTAAACACGACCCCAGGTGATGACGTTCAGGTTCTTTATCCGGTGAGCGCGACGGACACCGACGCCGTGCCGTTGCTGTCGAATACTGCCGCCGTGCCGAGGGTCCAGCAGGTCGATGTCGCGGTCAAGTTCTCTGCGGTCGATTCGCGAGGCACTACGCGAAAACTGACGATGTGGGGTAGTGCGTGCCTTCGGAATCGTCGCGACGCGAAGTGAGTGACCACCTACACCATAGGAATATGCCAATGACAAACACAGACAACGATATCGTATCCGGCAACAAGCGAGAGCGTCGTTGCTCGCGGCGTAACAACGGGTATGTTACGTTAGTAGTTCTGTTCTTTTTACTTGTATTCGCGGTGGCTATGTCGTCGCTCGCGTCGCTGACCACAACGCAGTTGCGTAACTCCCGTCAGGGACTGGTGCGTGCCAAGGCACTGACACTGGCGGAGGCGGGGGTAGATGACGCATCGCAACGACTGAATCCGGACCTCGGCGGTAATTTTCTTTACGGCGGAACGGATTCGAACACCGGAGCGAATCCGAAGGAGTCCACGCTGAACGAGGCAACGAATGTCCCCTTCGGCACATTCTGGACTAAAGTGACACCGATAAGTGCCTGGAGGCGGAGAGTCGTGTCCGTCGGCACCAGCGCGGACAAGGGTACCCTCACCCTGACAGCAATCATCGAGATCGGGCGGCTCGGTCTGGGCGAGGACAAAGCGGCGATCAAGTCGAACGGCACTATCGACATCAACGGGACGGCAGATATTACTACTATCCCGCTGGGAGGGCATTTCGCCAATGTCATGGCGAACGGCACCGTCTCGACCGGGGGGAGCAGTGTCATCGATGGCGGTATTTCGTCGTTCACGTCTGTTACCGGCAGCAACGGGTACGTTCCGAACGTCAAGTTGGAGACGAAACTCGCGTTCCTGACGGACGCCATGGTCGCCGAGATGAAGACCGATTTCATCGCCAAAGCCAAGGCGGGGGGGACCATCAACAATAATTTCTCTCGGAACGATAAGATTGTCGGCTCCAAATATGTCGAGGGTAATATCAAAATGACCGGCTCGGATGTGCTGACGCTCTCCGGCGGTGCGAACTCGGTTGTTTACGTGAACGGGGATGTGGACCTTTCCGGCGGAACGCTGGTCAACGGGGTGACACTGGTCGTGGCAGGCACCTTCACCCAGACGGGACAGTCCGTCTACAAGATCGTTCCAGGTCTGCCAACTCCGACACTTTTCGTCTACAATCAAAATAATGTCGGCACCGGCATCAGTCTACGCGGCGGTGGACTGAACGACTCGCAGGGCATCGTTTACGGCGTAAAGGGCGATGTGAACGTCGCGGGGGGCTCCACCATCACCGGTGCGATTTATGCGGGAGACCCGAACGCCGGTGTGAAATCGACCGGAAACTTCACACTCAAGTACGCCGACGGTCAGAAATCGCCGATTGAGCAGCCGACGAGTGCATTCGTGACGCAGTTGTTCGAACTGTAATATTGTGTCTGTGACCATCAAAGAAGCCCGTGTTAGCGGGCTTTTTTCGTGGAAGGCTATGTCTCAGTGCTCGTTCATCGAAACGAACTTCAGATCGCGAGGTCCGACATACACCGACGCGGGGGCACGACGCCAGGTGATCGGATGGGGTCAGCTCGACGGGCAGGGCACGGTGCTATCCGGCGAGGGGAGTCAGCAGGAACACCGCAGCCTCCTCGGTTCCGTCGCCGTTCTGCAGGAAGCCGACACCCGTGATTTGCCCCACATCGTTTATCCCGTAGGCGTATTCCAGACGCCACCCGCTGTCGGCGGGGATCAGAGTATTGAGGTCTTCCGGCGTCGATGCGCCGCTCCGCATCCGATAGGCGCGGGCGAGATTACGGTTCCATCGGGGGGCGTCCGAAGATATAAACGGGGCGGAACCGACGAAGTCACGCTTCCGGTTCATGTCCCCCGCGACGAAACCCGGTGGCAGGGCAGTAACCTGCGTGACGCTACCCTCGGCACCGTTCGCCCGCTCCGGCGTCCAGAGGTACGTCGGACCGTTTCCGTAGAGACCCGGCGACGCCAGAACCACACCCTCCTCATTGATCATTGCGTTTTCGGGATACGTCGTTTCCGGCAGGTTCAAGTCGACCATAGTTTGCGGGTTCTGCCATACAACGAGATGTGTGTCGGAAGAGCGCGAGTCGGAGGCGGATGTGGTGTAAAAAGCACCGAGTACCTGACCGGCATCGTTTATGTCACTTGCGCCGGAACGTGGGGAACCGAACAGTTCGATCTGCCCGTCGCGCCATAGAAAGCACCTTGCTTCATAGGGGCGAACAATGGCACCGTTCTCGTCATATTCATTTTCCGATACCGTCACCCCGCCGACAATTTCTCCCCGATTGTTGATGCCCTTGCCGGAAGAATAAAGGTACGGAAGTTCGATCCGCCGCGCCGCCCCGTTTTCGCACAGAAACAGGCGGTCGGGCAGGTTTTCTGAGCTCTCGCCGTAAGAGGTTTCCACATAGCGATAGATCCTCTGAAGGATAAGCGTCTGCCCACGGTCGTTGATGTCGAAAGCCACTTCGGACGATTTAAATCCTTCCGGGGGTGCCGGTACGCCGGTACCAATCAATTGACCGCCACGGTATATAGCCGCCGGGCCGAGGTCGAAGTTGTTTTCGATTACGGACGCCGCGACATCGCCCCGGTTGTTGATCTTCCCGAACCGCTCCTGCCGATATTCCCACCAAGCCGAAGACTCATCACTGGTGCGCCCCTGACGCGAGGAACGCCCCCTGTTGCCGCCGGGAGTGGCACCGAAAAGACGCCGAACGCTGTATCGGGTCGGCGCGGTGCCGGCCGGTGTCAGGGGACCGCCCGGTACGGAACTGCTATCGCTGCCGCCCGAACCACCACAACCGACACCGGCACCGGTGCCTGCCGTGAGCAGTGCGAGCTGGCAAGCCCGCCGCAGAAACGCTCGCCGCTCTTCCGAAAAAATGGACTGCATACCGATTGCCTTTCGCACCCACGGACACTGAAGTGTTCCGGTGGA
>JAYULM010000225.1:0-13414 GCA_043763605.1 Armatimonadota bacterium
TGTCAGAAGCAGGGGATGGCGTTGCTGGATTGCTTGCGCTCCGTCTTTGCAGGAAACCCCGTTTTGCCTTCCCTAGATCATGCCTGAATAGTTACCCGAACTCAACCAATGTAAATGGGGCTGTCGGTGACCCCCGAAATTTGGCGTTCTTACCAATAACATCTATAGGGACGGCGTTGTATCTTCCCTTAGCGGCTAACTGCATTGTCAGCTGGTTTTTATCGTTTTGCTTCCATGCGGACACAGAGAACCATACAATAGCACAAGAAAATAGAGTGATGACGATCGTATCGCCCTTTTTTAACTGACAAGCAAAATTCATTGAATAAACTCACTCTTACATCAGGGAAATGTCATCTGCCGACAGTTTGCAATTTGTAGATCAGAAAAACCATCTGTACTTTACAAGCTATCATAGTATACACTAGGAGTTATTCGGTTGCCAATCTTTTTTTGTCACTGAATACTTGTTTGTAAATCATCCGAAGACCGACAAAATAGACCACATTCAGTTTTTGATTACGGATTACAAATCCTCCACGTGGCTGTCGAGACGCTTGAGATGGCTGACGAAGGGTGAGTCGTTCACGTGAAAGAGTTCGGTTTCGTGCGCTTGTTTCGGAAGGTGAGTGTGTAAAATAAAGTGTGCTTTCTCCTGAACCGACCGTCCCCTATACTGGGACAGCAAAGGGCAGGAAATCAAGTGGCAAGGCAAAAAGATACAGGACGTTTTTCTCAAGAGAGTGTCAAACTCTTTCTTCAACAGAGTCAGGCGACTACCGTCTCCGACGTGCAGGAAGCACTGAAGGAGTTGTTCGGAGCGACGCTCTAGGCGATGCTCGAAGGCGAGATGGAAGACCATCTGGGCTATGAGAAAAGCGATGCACAGACCCGGCAGGCAAGCGGCACCATCAATCGCCGCAACGGTCATGGCTCGAAAAATGTCCGTAGCGACTATGGCGACATTGCTCTAACTGTCCCCCGAGACAGAGAAGGCAGTTTTGAGCCACTCATCGTCCAAAAGCGCCAGAAAAATGTAACAGGAATTGAAGGCACTTTCGCAATCATTCACGTTTAGACTAAATTGTGTTGGTTAGAGCTACATGGTTTCGAATATCGAGTGGAGCCAAAACGCCCTTGATTTCGCAGGTGGAATTATTGCAGACTCGGGTTTTGGGCACCCGATGCACCAAGTATGCAATAATTCGACAGGTTCTTGGGAGAGTCGATAGTCCACTCTCAAACCGCGCCACTGATACACCGGTTCAAGGCACCAATTAGTCTAAACGTGAATACCGAATGTTGCCAATGGATATTATACGTCGCGGGAGTTGAAGTGGCTCGCCGAACTTGGTGCAACCGTCAAGCATATGTACCCAGGTGGTGTTGATTTCTGAAATGGCTGATGTTTTTTACTACTTGATTGGCGAGTGTGGAAGTGAGTACGATAGGACGAATAGCAGTTCCGTTGTTCTTGCTTTGAAGATGGGTATCACACTTATTGCAAACACTATAGGACCGCCACCGGGTTCAGGGACTTTGGAGGTGCTTTGGGCAGAGTACAATGGGAATCAGTTCCCAACAATAGCCATTGCTCTCACCTATGAGGCTACGGATGCAAACACCAAGAGAGAAATTGAAAAATACGAGCGCGAGGGGTTGGAGATCTTGATAGAACTAAACAACAACGTGAACTGGAGATTTTTAGAATCTTTTGCCCCGGTGTGAAGACGGAAGCGGTTCGGTGCTGTCGCGACATGCGTATAATGCTTACGGTCGGGAGCGGACGGTGAGGGTACCGACTGCCGACGAGATCGTGTCGACGGACCCGTGGGGTTTCGGTGCGCAGTCGGGCTACTACACGGACCGCGAGACCGGCTTCGTCCTGTGTACGTTCCGTCACCATGACCCGTCCGCGACAAATCTACGCGAAAAAACTTTGCCGACTTCGGGCGAGGGGCGTGAAATCGGGGCGCGGGCGTGGTATAACTTTCGCGGTTGCGCGGCGGGAGATATTCCGCTACGCGCCGCTCCTGGATCGTCTAATGGCAGGACAGCAGAATTTGGGTCTGTTTATCGGGGTTCGAGTCCCTGTCCGGGAATCTAACGGGTGAGTCGGAACCTTCCGCTCTTCCCGGGGAATACGATGTTTCAAAAAGGTGTATCGATGCCGCCCGCCGCTTTTCCGCGTGGGCGGCGTTTTGTTTTGTTCGGCGCGCTTTTCGCTTTGCTACCGCTCTCGCTTCGGGCGCAGACCCCGCTCCCGTCCCCAGCACCTTCCCCATCGCCGATGGGCTTTTACGCCCCGGAGCGGACGGTACGTCGGCTCGCGGACGGCGTCGAGTGGGTGCAGGAGATCACCCCGCCCGGTGTGCCCGGTGGTCCGCTGGTGGTAAATGTCGTGCGGGTCGCGCCGGAAGCGGCGAAACGGGACCGGTTGCGCACTGCACTCGGCTATGGGCGCGTTTGGGAGAACAACGCAACGCAGGGACGCGAAACGGTTTCGGGGATCGCGATGCGCAACAACGCGCTGGTCGCCGTGAACGCAGGCTTTTTCACTTTCTCGTCCGGCCACCCCATCGGTCTGCATATCGAAAACGGTGAGCCGGTGACGGAGCCGGTGCTTTCTCGCACCGCACTCCAGATTCTCGAAGACGGAAAAGGGGGCGTGGCATCGTTTGCGGGGAGCGGGAACGTTACCGCCAGGGACGGAACGACGTTTGCGGTGAGCGGTTTCAACCGCAAGCCGGGCAAGGGGGGCAACGAACTGCTCGTTTTCACCCCGCACTTTTTTACTGCCACCCTTCCGGTCCCGGAGCGGACCGAGGTTCAACTGACCGGGGTAAAATCGCTCCGTTTGGGTGAGACGATTACCGGGATGGCTTCTGACGTGAACATAGGTGGGGGAACTTTGATACCTCCACAAACAGTAGTTCTATCCGGGGCAGGTACTGCCGCGCAGTTTTTGCGCGATCACGTCGGGGCTGGCGAGAAAGTCACTGTTCGCTATGACATTACCCCCGACCCACGCGGGGTCCGTCAGGCGGTCGCGGGCGGTCCGCGCATCATAAAGGACGGCAAGATCGCCGTCAATGCCACAGCCGAGGGTTTTGGTGACGATTTCAGCACGACGCGTCACCCGCGCACTGCGGCGGGCGTGATGAGAGACGGCACGGTGTTGTTGCTCACGGTTGACGGGCGGCAGTCGTTCCTGAGCCGGGGGGCAAGTCTCACAGAGACGGCAGCACTCCTCCTGAAGTTCGGTGCCGTGGACGGGGTCAATCTGGACGGGGGCGGATCGACCGCGATGGCAGTTCGTGGTACCGTGGTCAGTTCGCCGAGCGGCGCATCGGAGCGTCCGGTCGCCAATGCTCTCGTTCTCGTGGCGGGGAAGCCTTTTCCTAAACGGGGTGCCCCTGTGGGGCAACTCGCGGCGGCGTTCTCAGGAGCGATGCGCGTCGGCGCGGCACAGGCGTTTTTTATACCATCCAGTGGGGGCAAAACGCGGGTAGATTCCGCTCTGTGGGGCGTGAGCGGCGGCATCGGTTTTGTATCGCAATCGGGCATGTTCGTGGCATTACGCCCGGGAACGGGGAGCGTGTTTGCGGTTCTCCCGGACGGGCGGCGTCATGTCCGGGCGGTGACGGTTGCCGCGCCGGTGGTGCCGAGTCCATCGCCATCGCCACCCGCGCCGTCGGGGGGAGCGGTTCCCGGGGAACGCAGTTCCCCGAAACTAACGGGCGGTGACGGCGACGCCAACCACTAATTGACGTTACCGAACGAACTTTGTTATAATGCGGCGTCTACGCCGTGACTGCATCGGCGGAGGGCATCGCCGAGTGCGTTTTTTTGATATGCCTGCGAGGAAATACGATCCCATGATCAGCCACTTTAAGCGTCGAAGCTTGCCGACGATTCTTTTCGCGACCGTTGCTTTTACGGTTGCCACGCTCGCCGCGCGCGCCGGGGACTGGCCCACGCTCGGGGGGGATTCGCGTCGCTCCGGATCTTCCGAGGAGAAGATCGAACCGCCGCTGTCACTTCTCTGGCGTTTCACCGGGGTGCCGCTTTCTGCGACGGCGGCGGGCGCGTCAGCACCCACCGTAGTCGGGAACACGGCTTATTTCGCCGCGAAGAACAACGCCGACCCGAATGCCGGCGCGGTACTGTTCGCGGTAGATACCAGGAACGGCTCGCGCCGCTGGGTATTCCCGAACGACTACGGCATGAAGGACAAGGCGGTGTTCCTGACCGCCCCTGTCGTCGATAAGGACCGGGTCTATATCGGTTCGTCCGACGGGTACCTGTATGTCCTGAACGCCCAGAACGGTAACGAAATCAGCAAGATACGTACGGGCGGAGCGGTCAGTGGGACCCCGATCATCTCGGAAGGGACGCTCTATTTCGGCTCCAACGACAACGCCGTCTACGCCTTCGATGCAGAAACGTTCGCGCCGTCCGGTAACTGGCGCACACCGTTCAAATCGAACGAGAACGTCAACTCCGCACTGATTTCGGCGGATGGCTATCTGTTCTTCTCGACGGCGGACCAGATCGTTCACGCGATCACACAGCCGACCGGACGCGCGAAATGGTCGTACCGGCTGCCGTTCAAATACGCTCCGAATTCGCTGGTGTATGCCGACAACACGCTCTATGTGCCGACCGGTCCCCGACTTTTCGCGATCCAGCCGACTTCGGGAAATACTCGCTGGACGGTGGATTTGCCCGGCGAGATTCTCGCCCCGCCCGCCGCGTCCGGGGGGATCGTCTACATCTCCTGCCGCGACGCCGCCTCCCAACAGTTCCTGATGTACGCTATACGGTCCAGCAACCGGCGCACCGCCTGGGCGAAGCCGGTCGCGTTGCCCGCCGCTCCGAGTGCCGCCCCGACCATCGTCGGCGACATCATGTATGTCCCGACGAAACGCGGGGTGATCGTCGCCCTGTCGAAAACCGACGGCGCGATGCTCTGGCAGTACCGCGCCCAGCCGAGCGCGAACCGGGCGAATGTCAATCTGCCGACCGAAACATCCGTAGTGTCGCCCATCGCCGTGTCGGACGGGACTATCTACGCGGTGACGGAAGACGGATCGCTTTCCGCTTTCCGTTCCGATGCCCCCGACACCTCCGCGCCGCTCTTGACCGGACGCTACCCGCAACCGGCACAGGCGATATTCGGTGGTCCGGGGATGGTAATCACCGGGACGGTGCTCGACCCGGGGTCCGGTCTGGACACCGGTTCCATCAAAATGACCATCGACGGGATCGAAGTCACGACCGGCTACAATACTTCGCTGAACCTCGCCTATTATCAGCGCAAGTCGAGCGGCAAACAGGTCGATAACGCGGCGTCGCTTTCCGACGGTCGTCACACCGTGACCCTTTCCGCGAAAGACTACAAAGGGAACACGCTCAACGAAACGTGGTCGTTCGTGGTCGATAACAACATGAAACCGCCAACAGTCAATTACGACGGAGTGAAAAAGCCGCGTCCGAGCGGCATCGTTGCCCCCAAGCCCGGCGGGAAACCGGCGGGCGGTTAATCGGTGACGGAGCAGCACGAATCTGAAGCGGGCGCGGCGCGGGAGAATATTCCCTTTGTCGTAGCTCGCTTCGTGCCGTCGGCGTCCCCGGACGATGCGCAAACGCGCGGATTCCTCGCCTGCCACCGCCTTGCGCTCGCCGAAATACCCTCGAATCGCTTGCGTTCCCTGCTGGAAACGGCGGACGGCGACCCGATCCGCGCATTGGGCTTCGATGCTTCTGTCTGGCAATCACCGCCGGTGTCGTTGACCGATAAGCAGGTCGTGCGTCTCGCCGAGGCGAAGGGCACACTTCTGGACGCCCGACTGCTCGAACGGGCGACGATTTCCGGGACGTTCGCACTCCTGTATCGCGACGCGACATTCCCATCGAACCTGTTCCCGGACGACGACACTCCCCTGAATAATACGCCACCGCTGTTGTTCGTGCGCGGCGAACTGCTTCCCGAGGACCGCTTCGGTATCGCTATCGTAGGGACGCGCCACTCCTCGTCGTACGGAGACACGCAAGCGGCGCGATTCGCGGGGGTGTTCGCCACGAACGGCTTGACCGTGATTTCCGGCGGCGCGGCGGGCATCGACGCGGCGGCACACACCGGCGCATTGGACGCGGGGGGCAGAACGATTGCGGTGCTCGGTTGTGGCGCGGACATCGTCTATCCGGCAGCGAACCGGCAGTTGTTCGCTCGAATCCTGGAGCTGGGGAACGGAGCGATTGTCACCGAGTTCGCGCTCGGCACGAAACCGGAACCCTGGCGGTTCCCGACGCGCAACCGGATCATCGCCGGACTGGCGCGGGCGGCGGTTTTGATCGAGACTCCCGACGAAAGTGGGGCATTGGGGACCGCGAAGCGAAGCACCGAATACGGTCGGGACGTGTACGTCGTTCCGGGACCGGTGGACACGGGACGCTCGCGCGGCGGGCACCGATTGATCGGCGACGGGGCGATACTCGCCGATTCGCCCGAGGATGTTCTGTTCTCCCTCGGCGTTGTGCTCGCGGCGCAAGAGGAACCAAAACCATCCCGGCAAACACTTGCTACGGCGCGAACCGGCACCACAAAACCCGAGGCAACGCAAACGCCGAGCCTGCTCGCCGCTCCCGCGCCGCCGCCCGACCTACCGCCGGACGAAACGGCATTTTATGCCACGCTGACCGCGACACCCAAACCGTTCGACACCATCACGGCAGAGGCGGGGCTTTCGTCGTCGCAAGCAAACGTCGCCGCTACCCTCCTGGAAATGAAAAGCCTGATCCGCCGCCACCCCGGCAACCTTTTCAGTCGCGCTTGAACCGGAGTGATTTAACCACAGAGGTCACGAAGCGGGGGGGGAGAGTTTTCTGTTTTCGTGTCATCGGATCTGGTCAGCTGATCGAGAAGACCGGCGGTCAAAACTTAAAAACTCTCTTTCCCTTCCTCCGTGACCTCTGTGCCCTCTGTGGTTAAATCACTCCGGTTCAGGCGAATGAGTCTATTTGATCAGTTCCATGCTGATGGTGACAGTTACCGTGTCGCCGACCGCCTGAGTGCCCTCGACGATGGTATTCCAGACCAAACCATACTCTTTCCGGTTCAGCGCGACGGCGGTTTCGATGCCCATGTGATATTCGCCTTTGAAACCTTTTTGCGGTCCGGTTACGGTAAACGGCAAGGAGACTTGCTTCGTGACGCCGTGCATGGTCAGGTTGCCGATGGCAGTGAAGCCGCCCTTACGCTTCGTGATTTTCGTGCTTTTGAATGTGATCTCCGGGTACGTTCCTGTTTCGAAGAAGTCTTTTCCGCGCAGGTGCTCGTCTCGTGCCGGGTTGCCGGTGTTGATACTCGCGGTCTTGATGGCGAAGTTTACCTGGGAGTTTTCCGGTTTCTTGCCGTCCGCTACGACCGATCCGTCAAAATCGGAGAAGGTGCCGCGTGTTTTGGAAACGCCGAGATGCGCGACCGTGAACGCGATGTCGGTGTGCGCTTTATCGATGCTCCAGGTTCCGGTGGCGATTTCCTGTTTCGACGGTTGCGCCGCGCTGGCAGGTGGCTTCGATTGCGTCTGCGGCGCGGCGAATATCGCGGTGCTTCCCAGTAACGCGGCGAGGGCGAGGGTGATAGTGGTTAGTCGATTTCGATGTTGCATCGGATGAGCCTTTCGGTAAGCAACAAATAGTTGCGTAGTCAACGAAAGATACCCCTGGGACAGGGGAGCGGTTCCCGGAAATTATAAGGCGAACTGTAGCCGTCAGCGATTGACAATCACAGAACGCAAGGGGTACAATTCGCCCTAATGCGTATTTATGATCTGCGAGAAGGTGGGGATCGCGGTCCGCTTCGTTCCGCATTCGCCGACCGTCTTTCGCCCGCCGCAGCCGACGCGGGGGACGAAGTCGTCGTGCGCGAAATTCTCGCCGACGTGAGCCGTCGCGGGGACGCCGCTGTTTTAGAGCGGACGCGGCGGTACGATTTCCCGGAAGCGACCACGCTACGGGTGCCCGACGAAGCAGTGCTGTCCGCCGTGAAACGGGTGGAAACCACTTCCCTGTGGGAGGCGATGAATCTCGCGGCAAGCCGCATACGATCCTTCCATGAAAAGCACCGGCGCGAGTCCTGGCTAACGTTATCCGACCCGGGGGAAACATTGGGGCAGGTCATCCGCCCGCTTTCCCGCGTCGGGGTGTACGTGCCTGGGGGTACCGCCGCCTACCCGTCTACGGTGTTGATGGCGGCGATTCCGGCGAACGTTGCGGGGGTGCGTTCCATCGCGCTGGCGACGCCCCCGAGCCGCGAAACCGGACTGCCCCCGGACGCGACTCTCGCGGCGGCATTTTTAGCGGGTGTGTCGGAAATTTACGCGATGGGCGGGGCGCAGGCTATCGGGGCATTGGCATACGGTACGGCGTCGGTTCCGCCCGTTGTTAAGATCGTCGGACCCGGCAACCGGTATGTCAACACGGCGAAGCGGCTGGTATACGGCGTGGTCGGAATCGACATGCTCGCCGGTCCGAGCGAGGTCGGCGTGATCGCGGACGACACGGCTTCCGCGCGGACTATTGCCATCGAGATAATCGCGCAAACCGAACACGACCCCCTGAACTCCGCGTTTCTTGCGACGACATCCCACACACTCGCGAATGAAGTCCGGCGAGAGATCGACTCGCAACTCGCCGATCTGCCGCGCGCCGACGTGGTACGCGCCGCGTTGGAATCGTTCGGATTTATCGCGGTGGTCGATGCGATCCCGGATGCGGTAGATGTGATGAACGAATATGCCCCCGAGCATCTGCACTTACTGACGACGGACCCGTGGGGGATCGTACCGATGATCGAGAACGCCGGTGCCATACTAATTGGGGAGTCATCGGCGGCGGCACTGGGCGACTACCTTGCAGGTCCGTGTCACACGTTGCCGACCTCCGGGAGCGCGCGATTTTCCTCGCCACTCAATGTAGATGATTTTACGAAGAAAACGAGTATCATTGCACTGGACGGGGCGTGTGCTATAAGACTCGCTCCGGCTGCTGTTACATTTGCCCGTGCGGAGGGGTTAGAAGCACACGCGCGGTCGGCAAACCATGCGTTAGAACGATAAAAAACGGGTACACGGCTTGGGCATAGGTTTCGTGTGCGCGCCCCGAGTGCGTATCGGTCATAACTATTAAACGACGGAGCGAAGGAAAGTCGTCCGCATTTCGGACTTTTTTAACTATCCATGCAAGACGAAGACATCTTACAACTGCACACCGGGGAAGAATCCGGGTCCTCACTGGTACGCGCTGTGGGCGACATCGACCTGAGTACCACCCCCCAACTGCGACGAACAGTCGAAGAGGTGATCGCCCGACTTCCGACCGACGGAGTTTTGCGCTACATGATCCTCGACATCCGCGAGGTTCCCTTTATCGATTCGGCAGGGCTTGCACTTCTGGTCGAGATTCGTAAACGGTTCCACAGCACCTGCCGCCTCGCGGTTCTTATCGCGGCTTCGACCCAACCGGAGCGTGTGCTACGCCTCGGAAGATTCGACACGTTCCTGATCATCGGCTACTCGCCCGAAGAGTTGCACACATTGGGCGTGGGGGCGGTTGCCGTTCTCGCGTGAACGGGCAAACGGTTCAGTTCGAGACGAGTTCCGGATATAAGAAATGCTGACGAAGGAGCCATGATTACGCATGACGGTCGGCGGTCATAGTGCGCGGTAGGGGTAAAACGAAATGGAAGAAATAAAACAATCCCAAGAGATCACCCGGGCAAACGAAACAACCAAGGATTTCCCGTCACGCGCGGAGGTTCTGGTAGACGTGCGCAGAATGGTCGAGGATTCGTCGAACCGAACGAAGTTGAGCAGGGAGGCGACCCAGGATCTGTTGACGGCGGTAGATGAAGCGGCGGCAAATGCGATCCGGCATGGCTCCCTGCGGACCGGGGCAAACGCGGTGGTACGCATCACCTGTTTCGACTCTCCAGACTGGGTAGAGGTTCGCGTCCGCGATTTCGGCACCGGGTTTTCGGTCCCCGAGTCATCGGCGATGCCCGCTCCAGATGCGCTGGGCGGCCGTGGTTTGCCGCTCATGGTCGCCCTCGCGGATTCGGTCGCCATTGAGTCTACCCCGCGCGGTACCACGGTAACTTTGATCAAACGAGCCGGTTGATTGTCCGTTATATCGCTCCACCTACTGGTGATGGAGCCGTGCCCGCGCGGCGATCACCCGCTCGTACGCGAGTTCGGGCGAGTTCCCATTGAGCGAGAGGTGCCCCATCTTTCGCCCCGCGCGCGCTTCCCGTTTGCCGTAAAGGTGTAATTTTACGTCGGGATATTCGGATAGCATTCCGCCGAAGTCGGGTTCGCCCCCGACCCAAAGATCGCCGAGCAGGTTAGCGATGGCGGAGCCGGGCAAGTACATTTCCGTACTACCGAGTGGCAACCCACAAACTGCGCGTAGCTGTTGCTCGAACTGGCTGGTGATCGCTCCGTCGGTTGTCCAGTGCCCCGAGTTGTGCGGGCGGGGAGCCATTTCGTTGGCAACGAGTTCGCCCTGCGCCGTCACGAAAAACTCCACGCAAAGCACCCCGACCACGGCAAGTCGTTCCATCACGGTGTGGGTGGCATGAATTGCGCCTTCCGTCAGTGTCGGCAAAACGTCCGGGGCAGGGGCGGTCGTGACATCCAGAATATGGTTCGCGTGTTCATTTCGCACGAATCCGTAATCCGCGAAATCGCCCCCGACCCCGCGCGCGGCGACCACGGAACCCTCCCAGGCGAAATCGACGAACCCTTCGAGAACGCACTCGACGGCACCGAACCCCCGGAACGCCGCCTGCGCTTCGGCTTCCGAACGGACGGTGCGTTGCCCCTTGCCGTCATAACCCGAAGCGGCGGTTTTCAGGATCGCAGGAGATTGCAGGTCGCGAAACGCGCTGGCGGCGGTCGCTTCCGAGTCGACGCGGACAAACGGGGCGGTGGCGATCCCGAGAGAGCGGAAGAACTCCTTTTCGCGCAGACGGTTTTGCGCGACGTGGAGCACCCCGGCACCCGGGCGCACCGGCGTACCGACCGCCTCAATCGCAACGACGGTTTCGGAGGGGACGTTTTCAAATTCGTATGTCACGACGGAAACGGTCTGGGCGAAGGCGCGCACGGCTTCGCCATCCCGGTAATCGCCGACGATCTCGGCATCGGCGATTTGACCGCAGGGCGTGTCCCGTTCGCCGGAGAAAACGCGTACGCCGTAACCCATGTTTCTGGCTTCCAGGGCAAGCATGCGCCCCAACTGCCCGCTCCCCAGAATCCCGATAGTCGCGCCGGGAAGAATCGGTTCGGTTGTCATAGTGGTAGTTCGTCCGATAGAACCCGGTCGGTTTGTTCTTGACGGAATCGGCGCAATTTTTCACGTAACTCCGGGCGCGAGTTCGACAGGATAGCGACCGCAAGAAGAGCGGCATTGATCGCGCCCGCCCTGCCTATAGCCAGTGTGCCTACCGGAATCCCGCCGGGCATCTGCACGATGGAAAGGAGCGAGTCTTGCCCTTTGAGCGCGTGTGACTCGACGGGAACGCCGAGAACAGGGAGCAGGCTGAACGCCGCAACCATCCCCGGCAGATGCGCCGCGCCACCGGCACCCGCGATTACGACTTCGATACCGCGTCCTTCTGCCCCGGTAGCGTACTCTGTCAGCAGATGCGGCGTACGGTGCGCGGAAACGATCCGGCACTCGTGCGGGACGGCGAACTGGTCCAGAGTTTCGTGTGCGTGGCGCATGGTTTCCCAGTCGGACTTGCTGCCCATAATGATGCCGACGACAGGGGCTTCACTCGTTGGTTCGTTAGTTGGCATAGGTTTCGATCCGATTTTATCACAGCGCGCCGACACCTATAGCCGGGGATCGACCGGCTCGGATTCCAGTGCCAGAACCGAGAATGCGCACTCATGAACCCGGCGCAACGAGTCGCCCGATACGAACCGCTCCAAACCCTCGATGCCGAGTGCGAATTCCCGCGTCGCCAGAGAGCGTTTCGCGCCGAGCGACCGCTCCTTCAGCCGTGTCAGGTTCACCGGTTGTGTGTACTCCGGTCCGTAAATGATTCGCAGATACTCGCGCCCGCGCACCTTCACTGCCGGTTGACACTTTTTCGGCGGCAGGAACGTCAGCGGCTTCACGACCATGCCCTCGCCGCCCCCTTCTGTGCGTTTGAGCCACCACGCAATTCCGGCGGTTACGGATTCGTCGTCCGCCGTGTCCACCGCAAGTGTCGCCGTTTTCTGAAAGATCGGCGAATTATCCGCAAGTCGCCCGAGCGTCTCGATATGCCACGGGTGCGCCTGATCCATGAGTGTCCGTCCGCGCGCCGCCATGATGTGAAACGGGGCGATGCGTAAACCTGCCATCCCGTCCACATTCCAGCAATAGCGACCGTACGCGGTGCGATACGCCTGCAGATCGGCGAGACGACTTCGCGCGTGAGCAAGAGCGGCAACCGCTTCGTCGACACCGCGCCCCGCCGCACGTTCCAGTAGCGCGATTTCCGCCTCTAGCGCGACGATCCCCGCCGCCGCGACCGGGGCGTATTGCTCCTTGAGTAGTCCCTGCGCTTTAGCGTTCCAGGGCATGAGTTCGGCATCAAGACAAAGCCAATCGGTGTCCAGTTCGTCCCATAATCCCGCCGCACTGACTGCCCGCGCCGTCTCGCTGAGGATCGCCTCGTGCAAGACGCGGTCCGTAGTAAACGCCCGCCCTGTTCGCGTCAGCACTGCGCCGGGTAGTTCTCCGGGTGACGCGCCGAAGTCAACCGCCGCCGCGTCCTCGTCGCGGCAGACGACGATCACCGCCCGCGACCCCATGTGCTTTTCCTCGCACACCACGGTCCCGACGCCCTGCCGCGCGAAGTAGGCGAACGCTTCCACCGGATGTTCGAGATACCCGTCTGCCGCCGATGTCTCCACGGGACTCATCGTCGGCGGCAGGTAGATCAGCCAGCGCGGGTCGGCCGCGAACCGGCTCAGCGTCTCGAGCGCGGCGGCCGACTGGTCCTCGCGGATCGTCACCGCCCCGCGCAGCCGCGTCTCGATGCGGCGCTTGCCGGTCACGTCCTCGGCGTCGAGCACGCGGTCCACCGACTGCTGCGGCGACAGCGCCGGCTTCGGCACCAGGAACGGCCGCTTCGGGGCGAAGTACTCGCGCCGCGCCGGCACGCTGACCAGCTCGCGCTCCGGCCAGCGCAACGCCGTGAGCTTGCCGCCGAACACGCAGCCGGTGTCGATGTCGATCGTGTTGTTGACCCACGCGGCCTCCGGCACGACGGTGTGCCCGTAGACGACGGCCGCCTTGCCGCGGTACTCGGCCGCCCAGTCGATCCGCACGGGGAAGCCGTCGGCGTCAGTCTCGC
>JAYULM010000226.1:0-13412 GCA_043763605.1 Armatimonadota bacterium
GCTGTTTACTGTTTGGTGTTTCTGGTTCGGTCCTTTCCCGCGAATCCGCCGATGCCGTTTCTACAATCCATATAGAAACGGCATCGGCGGATTCGCGGGAAAACAGCAAGGGCTAACCCGACTCGCGCGAAATCTAACGTAGAAACAGCACCGCAGGTACAACGATCCAACGTGTGGTTGGCGCCGTCCGCGCAGGACAAAGAAAACAAGGTATCGATTGGGAGGCAAGAAGACGATGCGCGCGTCGTGCTGTTCAACACCGGGAGCGGCTTGAAATATCTCGAAGCCTGGTACGGGCACGACTTACGATAAAGACGCGCCTGCCCGATATTCAGGCAGGCTCGTCTAAAATGTGCGTCACGAATTATCTACCGGGATGTGCGTTTGCGCCGAGCAACGACGAGACCGGCGACTCCTCCCAACGACAGCAACGCGAGCGGCGACGCTTCCGGGACAGCGACAGCCGCTTGCGAGACCGTGAACTCATTCAGAACGAAGTTGCCATTTGACGGGAAACGTCCCGGTCCGTTCGTCGGTAAGGAGGCATCCTCCAGGACTTCGAGGCGAATCCCCGTAATCCCGGTAAGGTTGGTATTGGCGAGAATCGTATATGTGTCGGTGCCGGGGTTCGCGCCGCTGGCGAGAATGGAGTTGTCACCCAGTACGGTAAACGTCGTACCGTTGGCGGAAAGCAGACTGGTCGGGGCGAGCACCGTCCAGTTCGCCGTCACATCGCCACCGGTCTCCACTGCATCTGCAAAAAGCGAGCGGTCGTCCGTCGTCAGCGATAGCCGAAAGCGTCCGATAACATGACCCCCGTTGCTGTGAAATTGTTCGAGGTTGAAAGTGAGCGCGGTCCCCCCCACGAAACCGGCGTCGGTCACGGTTTCAAACGCGGCGGTTTGTGCGGAAGTGCTACTTCCATTGCTATCGAAGATAGCCCAGCCAAAGTCGTTACTGAGACCGTCAATGGCATTCGATACCGTGAAATCGCCGAAGGCTGTCTGTGAAAAAGTAGCGGTGGCATTCTGCAACGGTACCGCTTGTGCGAACGCGGTTTCGGTTGACACGGACGAAAGGCTGATGGCAAACACGGAAGCGACCGCGATTTTCCGCGCGGTAGTGGTGGTACGCATGACAGGGTTTTCCTTTACGCGATTGGTGATGGCGGCGCAGCCATAAATGGGCGGCACAATTACCGGGACTACGAAATAGTAGAACAATTCACTCGGCCTGTCAAGTCGCTTATCCGAACCGAGTACCTGCCCCCCTCGAAAAAAAACCTTGACACTATCCCGAAGCAGTGGTACTATCCAACCATACTACTTGTAGTATGGTTGGGGTTGTCAATGAGGATGTTATGAACAGTACCAAGATCCGGCGTTCGGCGTCTACAACATCACTTCCGGCACAGATAGCGGACATCCTGCGCCTTGATATTGCCGAAGGACGACTGGCTCCCGGCTCCATGCTTCCCTCACGCTCACGTCTCGCCGCGCAATATGGCGTGGCGTTGCGAACGCTCGAACAGGCTGTCAAATCCCTTTTAGAAGAAGGAGTGCTCCGTGCCAAAGACGGCTGTGGAACCTTCGTGGTGGGAGTATCGCCTGTCAACAGTAGCCCCGTTCCCTCGGTTCCTCCCCCTCTTGGCTTTGGGGTTGTAGGAGTCATCGCTTACTGGGACGAGTCTGACATCTGGACGAGCACTGTTCTGAAATCTCTGGAAGAAGGTCTGGTGCGGGAAGGAGGAAGTGTTCGCTACTTCAATATGCTATCCGGGGCGACTGTGGAAGAGGCGGTCACTGCACTTCAAGAACAGGGAGTCGGCTCCTTTGTTTTTGTCAGTATTTCGGAGCGGCACGATTTTATCGCACAGATACTGAGCAACGTTGGCTTGAAGCGCGTCCCGACAGTTATTGTTTGCTGGGAGCCATTTCGCGTTCCGGTTCCCCATGTCTTTTACGACAATAGTTTCGCCGGGTACCAGGCGACGGAACATTTGCTACATCTCGGTTGCACCTCTCTTTTCTTGATGGAAGCCAGAGGACATGATTGGTCCCGTCAGCGGCGAGAGGGATTCCAGGAATCGCTTCGGCTCGGAACCGGGAAGCCTGTGGAAAGCCGCGTGTTTGTGTCAGATATAGAGATTGTCAATGATTGGTCTGTTGTTGACTTGACCTCGGATGCCGTTGCCTATTTTACAGAATTGTGTTCGTGTGTTCGGGAAGCCGAAGGGTTGGTGGGAGTAATTGCTGTCAACGATAGAGTGGCTGCCCAATTGATGGGATTTGCCGGTGCTCTGGGACTCCGGGCAGGACGTGATTTCGCTCTGGTCGGATTTGATGCTACCTCCCAGTCTCGCGAGTTGGGCTTAACGACATTGCGACCGCCGCTGGAAGAACTGGCTACGAATGCCATCTCGCTGCTGATGGGGCGTGTAAACGGAGATAAGACCAGTGGGCAGATTCGGTTATGCTCCAGTCTGATTCCGCGCACGACGACGGATCATCGCCATCTACGCAATGCACTTTTCGATTAACTTGACGCGCCGGACACTCTCAATAGTATGGGAGGTGTAAGATGCTATTTGTTAGTTTTTTTGCAATTATTACTTTTTATAAGTTAGGGAAAGGAGTTATTCGTCTGTGTTTTGTGACCCAGTGAAGGAATGGCACTCAACACTGCTTCATCTCTCAAGAATATGGCAACTGGCCGGAGTCTATTCCCCAGTTGGCATAAACACTGCTCACGGGCATATATGCCCAATCTATTTGGAGGAAAACGATGTCGTCATTTCGCAATCTGGCACAGGTTTGCCGGATCAACTGTTTCGGGTGGGGTTGCGTTGTTGCAGCTACCCTCTCTCTGTCGCTCTGCGCTACCCAAAACGCAACGGCGCAAACCCTGACCTATAAGACCTCCTGGTTTGGCAACTCCGGGGGAACCCAGGCGACCCATATCATGAACGGTATCGATTCCCTCTTCGTCGCCAGTAACGGCACGTTGTACGGGGCGACTTTCTGGGAAGAAGGCGGGTCCAACGTCCTCGTGTTCAGCCCGACAGACGGCTCCGTTATATGCCTGCCTGTTCAGTCGGGTACAGGTAGCTGGAAACGTGAATCCAATGGGGTTGCAACCGGAGATGGCACCTATGTCTACATTTCTATGAAACAGGGTAACGGCGATGACGGTCCTGTCCCGAATGGGTTTGGGGGCGTCCGGTATCCGGCAGTAGGACAGGAATGGCAGACCATTCGGCGATACAAACTTAGCGATGGTTATGGTGCCACCCTTACCAATGGAAACGGTTACGATGGTTCCATGCTGATCACCTCATCCGGGAATGAAAATGCTACCAAACCCGTTGTCGGTTTGGCTTTTTTCAACAATGAACTCTACTCGGTAGATTCCAACACCAACACGATCAGGGTCTACAACGCGACCACGATGTCGGCGACCCCGGTGCGCAGCTGGGCTGTCACCGACCCCGGCAAGATACAGGTAGACAGTGCCGGGTTCATCTGGATGTTGCAACCGACGAACAAGAAACTGGTACGCTACTCGAACACCGGCGTGCTCCAGTCGCAGTCCGTCACCTTCGCCGCCGCCGCCGTCCCCCTCGGGTTCGGGATCGACACGACACAAAACCGCATCCTCGTCGCCAACGACGGCGTGGATCAGAACATCCTGATCTATAACAATGTCCTCACCGCCCCCGGTGCCAACGGAACATTCGGGACCACGGGCGGCATCTTTTTCGGCACGGGGGCGCAGATCGGGCTAGTCGGTCCCCGTTTGTTCAACCGCCCGACTGGAGTGGGGGCGGATAGTAGCGGGAACATCTACGTCGCCTGTGACGCGAGCGGCAGTGGCGGCGGCACGGTGATAGAAAAGTACGACGCGTCCGGCAACCGCCTCTGGAACAAGATCGGGCTCGAATTCGTGGACGGCGCGGACACGGCACCCTCTTCTGAAACGGACGTTTACACGAAGGAAGAGCACTTCGTCATGGATTACAGTCAAACTGTAGCCGGGACGGAGGCGACATATAAAGGTTATACTCTTAATCGATTCAAGTACCCGAACGATCCCCGCCTGCATGATGGCGGTCATCCAGCCTCCCCGATGATCCGCGAGATGGACGGCAAGCGATTCCTGTTCGTTTCCAACATGTACAGTGATCCGCCGTCGATCTACCGGTTCAACTCCGCGACCGACGGCGAAACCGCAATCCCGTCTGGCTATTTCCAAGACACAAGCGCAGACACAGATTGGATGCCAACCCGGCCCGGTAGCGGGGACTGGAACTGGCGCGACCTGAACGGGAACGGGAACTTCGACAGCAACGAGTTCACCCAGCCGTCCGCGCCGTTCACGTTCGGCAAATGGTCCGTGGATACGCGGGGGGACATCTGGGTCACCAGCAACGACACCGTGAAGACGATCTCGAAGATCCCCTACGGCGGTCTGGACTCGGTCGGGAACCCGATCTACGACTACAGCGCGCGGGTGTCTACCACGGCCCCTTCCATCTTCACGGAGTTGTGTCGCATCGAATACGAACCCGTGACGGACACCATGTGGATCGCGGGTTTCACTACCGCGAAACCCAATGTGGGTAATAACTGGGGGCTGGTCGGTAGTGAGATCGTCCGGTACGACAACTGGAGCGCGGGGAACCGGACCGCGAATCTGCGCATTGCCATCCCCTACAATTCCACATCTAATCCGCAAATTTTCTCTAAATCCATGGCACTTGCGGGAGACTATGTGTTCGTAGTCGAGGTTTTCGATGCACAAGTACACGTCTACAACCGGAACACCGGGGTTAAAGCAGGGATAATAACCCCCGGACCGGAGGTGGGTTCCGATAGTGGCTGGGTGGATGTGGATAATGGCATCCGTGCGAAGTTGCGTCCGAACGGGGAGTACCTGATTTTCGTGGAAGAAGACGCATTCGGTAAAGTACTGATGTACCGGTGGACTCCAGCTGTTGTTACGGGTCCGCAACCACTGACAATGGGGACTATCATCGGCACTACGGGTTCCTATGACGGTATCAGTACACGAGATAAAGCCTTCGATGGAAATACAGGGACAGCTTTCGATGGCCCCACAGCGAATGGCTGTTGGACGGGGCGTGATCTGGGTTCTGGTGTAACCCGGCGGATCACACAGGTCAAATTCTATCCGCGTGCAAACTTAGCGAGTAGGATGACCGGCGGAAGATTCCAGGGAAGCAAGACCGGCTCCTCCTGGACAACGCTGTATACGATTCCTGCCACCCCTGCCGAGAACGCATGGACCTCGGTATCTATCACGAATACCACCTCCTGGCGCTACCTACGCTACCTGTCACCGAACGCATCGAATGGCAATGTTGCCGAAGTGGAGTTCTACGGGCAGTAACCGGATGGACTCGATCACACTCCCCCTGTCATGGGGAGTGTGATTACGTCGTTATTCCCCACAGGAGTCCAATTCTGAAATATCTCGAGGGAGCCACTCGGCAGTAAACCGAACGACCAGTAAGATCGACCATTTGAAGGGGGGATGGTTCGTGCTGGTCAGAAACAGGTACTTGTAGCGATGTAAAGCGAACGTCGTGCGGGCAATGCGTAGTTTTATGCATTGCCCGCACGACGTTTTTGGTTCCCCTATATTTGCCCGAAGGGGAGGCAGGTATCGGTGCTCCTCGATTGAAAAGTATCTATACTCGCAAAAACACTATTGACACTATCCCGAAGTGGTGGTAAGATCACAACTGTACTACTGGTGATACAGTCGAATTAATCAATGAGGATGTTATGAACAGTACCAAGATCCGACGTTCGGCTCCGACAACATCGCTTCCGACACAGATAGCGGATCTTATACGGCGCGATGTTGCCGAAGGACGACTGGCTCCTGGTCGTATGCTGCCCTCGCGAGCGCGTCTTGCAACCGAATACGGGGTCGCTTTGCGAACCCTCGAACAGGCTGTCAAATCTCTTGTTGAAGAAGGAGTGCTTCGCGCCGAAGATCGCCGTGGAACTTTTGTCGTGGGAGTATCGCCTGCCAATAGCAGTCGCATTCCTCCGGGCAAATCGGTAACCGATAGTCCTGCCGATGTTTCAAAGATTGTGTCCCGCTTCTTGCCTGGAGTTGTTCCCCCGATTCGTCCCTCGGTCGGGATAGGTGTTGTGGGAGTCGTTGTTCACTGGAACGAGACCGATACCTGGGTATCTGCTGTTCTTCAATCTCTGGAAGAGGGTCTGGTGCGGGAAGGAGGAAGTGCTCGCTACTTCAATATGCTATCCGGGGCAACGGTTGAACAGGCGATTGTAGCACTTCAAGAACAGGGAGTCGCCTCCTTTGTTTTTGTCAGTATTTCGGAGCATCACGATTTTATCGCACAGATACTGACCAACGTTGAGTTGAAGCGCGTCCCGACAGTTATTGTTTGCTGGGAGCCATTTCGCGTTCCGGTTCCCCATGTCTTTTACGACAATAGTTTCGCCGGGTATCAGGCGACGGAACATTTGCTACATCTCGGTTGCACCTCTCTGTTCTTGATGGAAGCCAGAGGACATGATTGGTCCCGTCAGCGGCGAGAGGGATTTCAGGAATCGATTCGGCTTAGAAGCGGGAATCCCGTGGAAAGTCGTGTATTTCTGGCAGATATAGAGATTATTGATGACTGGTCGGCTGTTGACCTGACCTCGGATGACGTTGCCTGTTTTACGGAATTGTGCGCGTGTATCCAGAATTCCACAGGGTTGGTGGGAGTGATTGCTGTCAACGATAGAGTGGCTGCCCAATTGATGGAATTTGCCGGTGCTCTGGGACTCCAGGCAGGACGTGATTTCGCTCTGGTCGGATTTGATGGTACCTCCCAGTCTCGCGAGTTGGGCTTAACGACATTGCGACCGCCGCTGGAAGAACTGGCTACGAATGCCATCTCGCTACTGGTGGGGCGTGTGAACGGAGATAAGACCAGTGGACAGATTCGTCTATGCTCCAGTCTGATTCCACGCACGACTACGGATCATCGCTATCTACGCATTGCACTTCCCGATTGAGTTGGGAGAGCAGGTGGGAGGATAGTCGTTTTCGGTTGTTTTACTATTATCGCTGTTTATATTACCTGTTGGCCAACGAAAGGGTCAATTCATCTGTGTTAAGTGAAGCCCGTGAAGGGATAGCACTCTGCACAACTTCATATCTCATTTATATCAACGGATAGGAAGTCATTCCTTTAGTTGGCATAAATACTGCTCACGGGCATATAAGCCCAATCTATCTGGAGGATAACGATGTCGTCATTACTAAATCGGGCAAAGACTTGCCGGATCAATCGCTTTGGGTGGGGTTGCGCTGTTGCAACGACTCTCTCTCTGTCCCTTGTCGCTTGCGCTGTTCAACCGGCAACC
This sequence comes from Armatimonadota bacterium, assembly GCA_043763605.1. Taxonomy (GTDB): domain Bacteria; phylum Armatimonadota; class Armatimonadia; order Armatimonadales; family Armatimonadaceae; genus JACMIU01. The sequence continues at coordinate 7,413 of JAYULM010000226.1, forward strand.
GCGCAAACACTGACTTATAAAAGTTCCTGGTTGGGAAACTCCGACGGGACCCCCGTTGGGCATATCATGCACAACCTGGACTCATTGTTTGTTGCCTCGGATGGCAAGTGCTATGCCGCGACTGGATGGGATGAGGGCGGGTCAAACGTTCTCGTCTTCAGTCCGACCGATGGCTCCATAATTTGCCGACCGTCAGAGTCAGGCACGGGCAGTTGGGGGCGCAGTTCCAACGGCGTTGCTACGGGAAATGGTGCCTATGTCTATCATTCGATGAAACAGGGTGGCGGCTATGGTACCGGTACTAACTCCTATGGGGGCAAGCAATTTCCGGGAACTTCGGCATGGCAAGTGATTCGCCGTGCCAATCTCAGCGATGGCAGTGGTGCAGGATTCACTAAGGGGAATGGCGTCGACGGATCCTACCTGGTCGTTTCGACAGGAGTCAACGCCAAGCCCGTTGTCGGTCTGGCATTCAACAACAACGAGATTTATGCGGTGGACTCCAACACCAACAGGATCAAGGTCTACAACGCGACCACCATGTCCGCGACCGTCGTTCGCAGCTGGGCGATCACCGATCCCGGCAAGATCAGCATAGACAGTGCCGGTTGCATTTGGATGCTCCAACCGACGAATAAAAAGTTGGTACGCTATTCTAAGACGGGCGTGTTGCAATCGCAGTCCATCACGTTCGGTGCCGCTATCAAACCACGCGGCTTCGGGATTGATCCGGTTCTCAACCGCATTCTCGTCGCAAACGATGGCGTGGACCAGAATATCCTGATCTATACCGGTATCACCACTACACCCGTCGCCAACGGTACGTTCGGAGTTACGGGCGGAATCCTTGCGGGAACGGGTCCGCTGATCGGCACCGTAGGTCCGCTTCGCTTCAATCGTCCCATGGGAGTCGGCGTCGATAACGCGGGAAATACCTATGTCGGCTGTGATGGACACGCTGGCGGTGGCGGTGGAACGGTAATCGAGAAGTACGACGGTTCGGGGAATCTCTTGTGGAACAAGATCGGTCTTGAGTTTGTAGATGTTGCGGACACTGCCCCTTCTTCGGAGATAGATGTTTACACGAAGGAAGAGCACTTCGTGATGGACTATAGCAAGACGATAGCCGGAACGGAAGCAACGTACCAGGGCTACACGGTCAATCAGTTCAAGTATCCCAATGATCCCCGTGGATTCAATTTAGGCGGATTAACCTCTACGACTACTGTGCGGGAGTTAGGCGGTAAGCGGTTCCTGTTTGTGGGAAATATGTACGGTGCTTTCCCCGCGATCTACCGCTTCAATGCGGCGACGGACGGGGAGACAGCGATTCCGTGTGGGTACTTTGGATCAAGTGAGTCCACCACGACTTGGCCTGCCATCCGCCCTGCGGCTACAAGTAAGTGGTACTGGTGTGATGCCAATGGCAATGGCGATTTCGACAGCAATGAGTTTACTATTTCTCCACCGGCTGATTATGGTCAGTGGAGAGTGGATAATCAGGGTACCATCTGGTGTGCAGCGTGGAGTAACAATGAAATCTATAAAATCCCCTTTGGTGGCTTGAATGCGACCGGCAGTCCTATCTATAACTACAGTGGGTTCGTCACTATCCCCGCGCCTTCTATCTTTACCGAGTTAAACATGATCCATTATGAAGATGCCACCGACACGATGTGGCTGAGTGGTTATACAACGACCAATCCTCATACACCCGATGGGTTTGGACGTTCGGCAATTGTTGGCAAGGAGATAGTTCGTTACGACAATTGGAGTACGGGCAACCGCACCGCCAATCTTCGTATTGTCCTGCCCTATGATACCACTGCAAGTCCTGGGATTCTTTCAAAATGCATGACGGTTTGTGGCGGTTATGTCTTTGCTGGGGAACTATATAGTGCTACTATTCATGTGTACGACAGAACTACGGGTGTGAAAGTTGGGCAATTAACGCCCGGTTCTGAGATCGGCTCACAGGTCGGCTGGATAGACATCGTGGAGGGAATCCGTGTCACAAAACGCTCCAATGGCGAGTACCTTGTCTTTGTTGAAGACGACGGATACGCGAAAGTCGTCATGTATCGCTGGAACCCTTCTGATATTACTCCAGTGCCACTGACCAGCGGCACAATCATAGGGACTGCCGGTACATGGAGCAATGGCAATACTAAGGAAAAAGCCTTTGATGGTGATACAGGGACATCATTTGACGGACCAACTGCGGACGGATGTTGGGTCGGGCGTGACTTGGGGGCAGGTATTGCCAAGAGACTAACCAAAATCCGATTCTACCCACGCGGCGAAAATCTAGCATACCGAATGAATGGTGGCATATTCCAGGGGAGTAATGATGGGGTATCCTGGACAGACGTGTATACTATTGTCAGTAATCCTGCCGAGAATGCATGGACATCTGTCAATATCACAAACACAACTTCCTGGCGTTACATGCGCTACATGTCACCCACGCAAAGTTATGGGAACGTGGCTGAGTTAGAGTTCTACGGAAACTAATTACGTTGGGTAGTTCTGGGACATAGGCAGTAAGCCTGTTCGATATGTCTTGTTTTCATCATGCCGATCAGTGGTAACTAACGATCACCTGGACACAGGCAAGTGGCGAAGGAAACGTTGCCATCAATGGAGCCGCCCTGAAGTAGACTAATTGACCAGCAAGATTGAGCATGGAACGAGGGATGGCTTCTTCCTGTTTCAAACATCGTGCGGGCAATGCATCGTTTAATGCATTGCCCGCACTTTTTTCGTCCCCCTGTAATTCGCACCAAGCGGCGGGAGAGTCGCCTATCCGAACCGAGTACCTGCCCCCCTCGGAAAAACTCTCGAAAAACTCTTGTTTCCATACCCGGTATCGGTCGCGCCAAACGGGGCACCCCCGACTTGCCCCATCTATCGTCCCGTTTTGGCGTGGGCAGGTGAGCCATCTTTTCCTGCCTCGTATCTCGTCCAGAGAGACGGAAACCGCCCGAAACCTGATACTATACAGCGCAAAAATTAACGAAAAGAGAAAATTGTGCAGAAGAAAACCAATAGCCTGCCCGGCATGAAACCACAGGGCAAAAATTCCGATGAACGGACACCCGCCCCCGGGCGCAAAACTGTCCCGAACCGGGCACCAAGCGAGAAACCGCGCAAACAGCAACGCCCGCGCGCCGAGTCGCAACCAGAAGAGCCGGTCGTCGAAGAAGTATCAGGACCAGTACTGGAACCCGCCCCGTTGTCGTTCGATGATCTGGGACTCCCCGAAGCCTTGCGCCTTTCTGTGAAGGCGGCGGGGTGGGAGACCCCGACCCCGATCCAGGCGCGTTCCATCCCGGTGCTACTCGCCGGGCGCGATCTGATCGGTCAGGCGCAGACCGGTACCGGTAAGACGGCGGCGTTCGCCCTGCCGCTCCTCACCCACGCCGACGCCGGACAGGGGCACACGCAGGCGTTGGTGATGGTGCCCACCCGCGAACTGTGCGTACAGGTCGCCGAGCAGTTTCACCTTCTGTCCAAAGGCACCGGTATGCGCATCGTGCCGATTTACGGCGGACAGCCTATCGACCGGCAGTTCCGTGCCCTGAAAATGGGCGCGCAGATCGTTGTCGGGACGCCCGGGCGGATTCAGGACCACATCCGGCGCGGCTCGCTCGACCTGTCGCAGGTCAAGTTTTGCGCCTTGGACGAAGCCGATGAGATGCTGGCGTTCGGGTTTATCGAGGACATTGAAACGATCCTTGCCGAACTGCCGGAAGAACGACAGGTCGCGCTGTTCTCCGCGACCATGCCGCCCCGGATCGCCGCCCTGACCAAGAAGTTTCTGCCGAACGCGCAGTTGGTCAAGATCGAATCCCAGCGGCGTACGCTCGACACCACGAACCAGAGTTATTACGAAGTACAGCCGGGCAAGAAGCGCGATGCACTGGCGCGCGTTCTGGATATGGAAACGCCGGGACCGACCATCGTCTTCTGCCGGACACGTCAGGAAACGAGCGACCTCGCCGAGGCATTGCGTCAGCGCGGGTACGACTCGGAAGCGTTGCACGGCGAGATGAACCAGTCCGAGCGCGACCGTGTGATGAAGTCGTTCAAGGAAGGGCGTTCGGAACTACTGATCGCCACCGATGTCGCTGCGCGCGGGCTGGACATCGACACGGTGACGCACGTGATCAACTACGACATGCCATGGGACGTAGAGCAGTACATCCACCGCATCGGGCGCACCGGGCGCGCGGGGCGCACTGGCGACGCGATCACGCTGATCGAGCCGCGCGAGCGGCGCAACCTGCGCATGATCGAGCAGATGACCGGCGCGAAAATCGTCCTCGCCCGGATTCCGACGGCGGCGGACATCGCGGCGCGGCGGCGGGAAACATTCGTCACGGCGGTACGCACCCGTCTCGCGGCAGACGATTTCGAGCGGCAACGCCCGGTGGTTTCCGCGCTGTTAGAGGAGTTCGACCCGGCGGATGTCGCGGCGGCGGCTCTGCAGATGCTCTGGGAGTCGCGCGGACCGGCGGCGGACGAGTCGGAGGACGCCATCGCCGCCGACTCGGAGCAACCGGAAGCGGGCATGACCCGCCTGTTCGTGCCGCTCGGTCGTCAGGACGGATTGCGCCCCGGCGAGTTGGTCGCCGTGATCGCGAGCAAGGTCGGATTGGTCGGTAAGCAGGTCGGCGCGATTGACATTCTGGACCACGCCGCGTTCGTCGAAGTGCCGGTCAACCGCGCGGAGGAAGTCATCGAGGCGTTGAGCCGGACCAAGATTCGCGGGCAGAAGGTGCAGGTCAAACTCGCGAACCCGGGCGAAGGCGGGCGACCGCCCCGGCGGTAAAACCCGGATTGCTACCTGCTCCCTCGTTTACCGTGCGGGAGCAGGTAGCAGTTCGTCGTCGCGCAACATCGCCGGGACACCCGAAAAAATGGGTTCGGTAGGAAGATGGAACAGATCGAACTCGGCTACGGTCGGTTTCTTCGTTTGGTGTTTGCCTTTACTGTCGGTGGCAAAGCCCGGCTTTATGAGTAATGCTTCCTCCATCTCATTCCGTAGGTCTTCACTCGCGCCCACATGGTAGTAATGGGTGCATACCCGCATTTCCGCCCCCGCCCACGCGTCCGCGATATGTTCATTCTTTCGGTGGACATTCTCCAACCACATCGAAACCGCGTAGCCGCCGGGAAGTTGCTGAGTAACTTCCGCCAGACGCATTGCCTGATCATCGTCCCAAGTGTTGTAATAATCGGTGTGGCGACCGATGTAAGGCGGGTCGATATAGGCGAAATCCCCGTCCCGGCACACCGATAACGTTTCCTCCCACGGGGCTACGCGAAACTCCCAATCTTTCCCGGACATCTGTTTGGCTACCCAATTGACTTGATTGACAATTTTGGTGACATAGGCTTTGGCGAACCGCTCTGGTTTGTGACCGAACGGCACGTTGAAGCCCCCTTTCCGATTGAACCGCATAACGCCGTTGAAGCAGGAGCGGTTCAGGAAAATAAAATCGAATGGGGAGCCATGCTCGTTGAAGCGTTGGCGCACCTCATAATAGTATTCCGCGCCGCCCGCCTTTAGTTTCTGCCCCTCGTCTTCCAGAAATTCCCGCATCACACTGGCTGTGATATCGCCGCGATATACCCCCTGATAAAAACCGACTATATGCTTGTTTGTGTCCGAAAGTAAAGCGCGTTCCGGGGCGATATTCAATGCAACGACGCCAGAGCCGAGGAACGGCTCGACCCATCGACCGTCTCCCTGTGACTTCCATCGAATACTGTCCGCAATGAACGGGATCAGTTTGGTTTTGATACCCTGGCATTTTATCGGTGGTACGCCCACCCAGGATACACCGCGCGGGAGATCGGTCACTGGTTGTTCCCCCTCGGGATGTTTTTGTACTCAAAGGTAACTATTCAGGTATTGCAGAGTTTTCCGCTTCCGCGATACAGTCTTAATCAAGTTGATGACTGAAGAGCAAGCCCGAACCCTCTATCGTCAAG
>JAYULM010000227.1:0-1039 GCA_043763605.1 Armatimonadota bacterium
GGCGTGAGGAGCGGCGACTACGCGCTTTAGCGTTATACAAAAAAGGCTGGCTCCAGAAGCGGATAGCGGAGGCCCTCGGCGTTACGGGCGGTGCCGTCAGCCAGTAGGTCAAGCGGTTCAAGGCGGTGCCGGAAGCCGAACAGGCGCAGGCGTTGCGCGGCACGAAAGCCACGGGCAGACCCTGTGCCGTCACGCCCGAGCAATACGCCGCGTTGGCAGGGTTGGTCGAGCGCGGGGCGCAGTCACTCGGGTTCTCCGGCGACGTCTGGACGGCGGCGCGTGTGCGGAGCGTCGCTCGGTGTCACCTGCGCCTGCGTGTCGGGCTGACGACCATAAAGAAGTTCCTCCACCGGGCGGGTTTCTCGGTCCAGAAGCCGCACGTGAAGGCGGTGCAACAGGACGAGTCGGCGGTCGCGTGCTTCCGGTCCGCGTGGGCGGCGGTAAAAAAAAAGCGGGCGGCGAGGGTGTGACGGTGGCTTTCGCCGACGAGTCCGGGTTTCACATGCTCCCGTCCGTGGTCCGGACGTGGGCACCCGTGGGGGAGACCCCGGCTCTGGCTTCGCCTGCCAAGTACGAGCACCTGTCCGTGGCGAGTGCGGTTACACTCTCGGGCAGTCTGGTGACTCAGATCCGCGAAGGCAGTTTCGACGGTGCCGGTATCGTGCGGTTTCTGAAGCATTTGCTCGCGGAAATCCCGGGCAGGATCGCCCTGATTTGGGACGGTGCCCGCATTCATAGCTGCCGGGCGGTCAAGGATTTTCTTTCCGGCGGGGCGGCGGAGCGTTTACACCTGATACGCCTGCCGGCTTATTCGCCGGAACTCAACCCGGACGAGGGGGTCTGGTCGCGAAATTGCTCCGCAATTTACGCACACTGGCTGAAGCATAGGCTGGGGAATGTCTGTTGCATGAACCTGACAGAGCTAAACGGCGCGTTACGCCGCGCGATCAGGGACTTACAGCACCGGACGGACATTGTGCAGTCGTTCTTCCGAATGGCTGGTTTAGAAACTTAACGACGGATCAATAAGGATGAAGAA
>JAYULM010000228.1:0-1034 GCA_043763605.1 Armatimonadota bacterium
CTCGCAGAGTGTACAGCGTCTGCGCTTTCACCGGAACGTTTCAACGTCCGTTACAATATCAATAAGACACGCTATAATCGCAAGGGAAGGAAAATAGTATGACAGCGACACAAAACGAGGCGGGTAGTGATATTGTGCGTATCGGAAAAGAAATCTATGAGCGTGATCTCCAAACTCGATTAGATACGCCGGAAAATCAAGGGCGTCTCGTTGCGCTTGATATTACATCCGGCGATTATCTTATGGGGCGTGACTCCGCCGAAGTGATTTTTGGTATGCTGGATCGCAGACCGGACGCACAGATTTATCTTTTGCGTGTCGGACGACGCGCCGCTATATCCCTCGGAGGTTGGAATGGTAAGCGGTGAAATTGACGACGACTTAAACCCGTCCAGTGCTGAGCGAAGACGGCAACGCGCTAATCGGAATGTCGCTGATGCGTGGCTACGACCTTGCCGTCGCGGTCGAGGAAAACGGCGCGGTGACACTCACGAAGCGCGTTCAGGAAAGCGAGCAGACCCGATGACTCACGCCCGCCGCACAACACGTGCGCGGTGCAAACCTATCGCACCGGGCGCGTTCGTTTTACTTCCTGCGGCGCATGATTCCCACGTCAGACGGTTGCGACCCACACGATATACTGGAACCGGAGAACCAACCCATGATTACGACCCTGCCGCCCCCGTCTCCCGAAGTCTCGAAACTCGCGGTTCGCTTCACCCGCGCCGATTGCGAAAAGATGGAGGAGTTAGGCTTCCTCGATTACCGCTACGAACTGATGGAAGGAATGATTATTCCGATTATGGGACAAAAGACGCCGCATCTGGCTACCGTTTCGCAAGCCTCGGACTGGCTTAAAGGGCATTTCGGCAACCGCAATGTCGTCGGGCAGGGGAGTATCACCGTCGCGCCGGACGAAACCGTCCTCGTGCGCCCCGAACCGGACGTGATTCTGCTCAATCGGTCTGTTCTGGATGTCACGACTGACGAACCGGCTTCCGAAGACATCCTGATGCTCGTTGAGGTATCGCTCT
>JAYULM010000229.1:0-13230 GCA_043763605.1 Armatimonadota bacterium
TCGCGGAGTGGGCAAAGGCGATGCGCCCACGATTGTATGACGACGAGCAGACGAACGCCCTGCGAACGCTGGACGGCGAGGGCGACAACCTGCGGTTCGCCATCGAGACCGCGATCCGGATCGGTGAAACGCGGACCGCCTACACATTATGCCGCGCACTGATCCGCTGGTGGGTGTTGCGCGGGCGGCAGACCGAGGGACGCTCCGCGATCCGCCGGACGTTGGGATTGCCGTACCCCCCCGACGCCGACGAGGAACTGGAAGGTTGGCACGGTGACCTGTTGACCGGAGCGGGGAACATGGCGCGGCATCAGGGGGATTACGTCGGGTCGAAATGCTGGCACGAGGGGGCGTTGGCACATTTCCGAACGATGGGGGAAAGGAACGGGGTCGCGAACGCGCTGGGGAACCTCGCGACCATCGCGCACCACACCGGCGATCTCGACACCGCCTGGCGACTGCGCGAGGAAGGTCTCGCCATCCAGCGCGAAACGCGCGATCAGCGCGGCGTCGCCATGTTCCTGCAGAATCTGGGGAACCTGCACAGTCACTGCGGGCGGCACGAGCGAGCATTGTCCTGCCTGACCGAAAGCCTCGACATCCGCCGCGCGACGGGCGACAAGGACGACATCGCGCACTCCCTGATGAACCTCGCCGCCGCGATCTACGAAACCGGCGAACGGGAAGCGGCGCGGATCTATCTGGAGGAGAGTTTGCGCCTGCACCGCGAGATCGGCGACAAAGGCGGCTTGGTCTCGGTGCTGGATAATCTGGCTACCGTGGCGCACGAGTCGGGCGATCTGGAGACCGCGCGGGCATACCTCCGGGAGGGGTTCGCCCTGCTGGAAACGATGAACGCGCCCCTCGATACATCCGGGATGCTTCGCTGCGCGTCGCACGTCGTCGAAGCGATGGGGAACGGCGAAGGGGCAGTGCGTCTGTTCTCCGCGAGTATGCGTGTGAGTCAGAAGTCCGGTCTGAAATCGCTACCGACGCGCGACGCCGAGGAACGCGAGCGCGTCGAACACCTGAAGACTCTGATCGCGCCCGCCGCCTATCAGGTCGCCTCGCTGACCGGGGAGCAGTGGACCCTCGCGCAGGCGATTCAGGAGGCGATGGGGTTGATTGGCGACGGCGGGAATTAAAGTTGTGCGGACGCTGAAGGGTTCCGGTGGAAGCCTTCGCACCCAGAGGGTACCCGAGACGCTTCGCGTCGCCGGGGCGGACCGTTCGCGCGGCAACCGTTCGCTTCCCCGACGCGAAGCGTCTACAGCCTCCGCACTTACACTGGAACATTTTAATGTCGTAATGCTTACGGCGGCGTGATTCTCGCGCCCATCGCCCCGACGATTTCGACGCCCGTAATCAAGAAATAGGGTTGGTTGTCCGCGTGGTTGGACGGGTTGTACAGCACGGTAAAAGTCGCGCCTTTCGCGAGTCCGAGTTGCCATGCCCGCTTCTGCGGTAGGGTGAATGAGCCGTTTATAGATTTGCCGGATAACGTCTCATACGTATAGGAAAACTCAAGTGGGTGTTTTTCCACGCGAATGTTTCCCCGCTTTCGATTAATCACCGCATTCACCACGGCGCGAGTCGCAATATCCCTCCGAAGTCTCAAGTGTCTTTCGTGTATCGAGGCGAAGGGACTCGGGAATATGCCGGCTATCATTGGACCGATAAAAAACATTACCATTGCCGCGTCTTCCGTCATCCGTTTGGAGAACATGACCCATAATAGGTCAACCAGTCCGAACACGAAAGGAACGCAAGCCGTCAGCCGCCAGAAATGCCGTAACTGCTTCTGGGTAAACCGGACCTGATGTGGTGTAGTGCCGCAGAATTCCGGTTCGATGGTTCCCAGGTGACCGAACGATTGAACCGGAAGGGCTATCTCTTGCGCGGCGATCCGGGCGGAAATCGTCTCGGAAACCTGCGTTGCCTCGACCGGGACAACCCGATACTTGCTGGCGAGGAAGTAAGGCAGGACGTGATTTTCACCGTCCGGCGACACGAGGAGTGTGACTTGCGAGCCGTTCGTGATCTGTCGCTCTTGAAAAACCGAGGTAGGGATTTGCACACTCTTGCGCAACTCGTCCCCCCGTGAGTTTTTGTAGACGAAACGAACGAAGAACCCTTCCTGAGTCGGCTCTATTTCATCCACATAAGCAACCGTGGCGATCCCGTCGCGAAGCAGGTCGCGTTCCCTGTCGCCGAACTTTCTGTGAATCCAGATTTGTGCGGCGATGTAAAGCGGAACGGTTGACCACAAAAACCAATAAAATTTGCTCTCCAGTCGAATGTCGATCAGACAAGTGGCAAACATCAAAAACATCGACATCTGTATCAGTGCGTCCCCGGAAAAACGGAAGGATTGATCTCGTTTGAGAAGGCGCGGACGAACGCCGAGTAGTTCCGGCTCAATCGTGTAGGGAAACGTTGTCGCGGGCGTAGTTTGAGGACTGAGAATCGCACCGGTCTGTGGCGCGCTCGCCTGTTGCGTCGGCGTGGGAGTACCCGTTTTGGTTTCGGTTTGCTGTAACTGTAAACGGGTTGCCATCGTGCTATTTTATCGGATGTTCGGCGTCGGTGGGCGGGTGCACAGGATAATGCTAATCCCGTTTGACTCGACTACGGACGCTGAAGGGTTTCGGTGTAAGCCTGCGGCTGAAGACGCTTCGCGTCGGGGAAGCGTGGGGCAGACGCGCGAACGGTCCTCCTCCGGCGACGCGAAGCGTCTACAGCCGCAGGCTTACACCGGAACCCTTCAGCGTCCGCCCAACTACGGCGGCGTGATCTTCGCGCCAGTCGCCCCGACTATCTCGAAACTGGTGATCTGAAAGTAAGGTGACATGACGGTTTTGTCTTTAGCATCGCACAATATGGTGAACGTCGCGTTTTTTGCGATGCCTAGTTGCCACGCGCGCTTTCGTCGCATCGTAAACGACCCGTTGCATAACACCCCGTTCCATTCGTACTGGTAGGAAAATGAAACGCTTCTCTTTTCCAACGGTGTGCTTTGGGACTCCCCCAGTTCCTCCTCCGCAATGATAAGCGCGCGGCTGGCAACCCCTTTTTGAAGCAGATTTCGGTTATTTCCTTGAAGAACAGAAAGAAGAGATAACGATAGAACGCACATTTGAAACAGGAACGCGTCTTTTCTGTGGTCGGGCGGGTGCAAACCGAACAATGGGGCGGCAAAATAGGCTGTGGCAATTGCCGCAAGCATCCCGGCGACGTATAGCCGAACGCGCTTCTCCTGGGAAGTGATTCGAACCCGGCGCGGTGCGGCGTCAAGCAGCTCCGGTTCGACGACACCAAGACGCCCCGCCGACTGCACGGGACGGTTTGCGATCTGCGCGGCGATCCGGACGGAAACGTCGCGCGAGATTTGCGTTGGTTCAATCGGAATCACTGCGAAAGTTCGGGACGCCAGAAAGTAAGGGATCGTCACTTTCGGATTGTCCGGCGAGACGAGGAGCGTGAAAGGAGATCGCGGTCCTAATCCTTCGCGCTCGACGACTTCGGGGTGTATTTTGACAACCGCTTCCATTGTGTCACCCGTTTTGGGTATGTATGTTGCGTAGATGTGCGAGAGGCCGGTACATTTTTCGATGGATATGACTGTTGCAGTATGGGCTTCGCCGTGCTTCAATAGACTTTTATCGCGGCGATCATTCGACGATAGGCACCATTGAAGTCCGCTACACAGCAGGAAAGTTAGGCAGACGGCGTAGAATATTTCCGTTATTCGCTCTGGATGTTGACGGGACAGCACGAAAAAGCTTGGCAGTACCAGCATGATCGAAATCGCGAGCGCGGCGAATGATAAGACGGGAGTTTTCGATTTTATATAGCGGGGTCGAAGACCGAGTAGTTCCGGTTCTATGGTGTGACGCGTGGTCGTCGCGGTCGTCGCTCGTGGGGCAGTGACGATCCCGGTTTCCATCGGGGCGGGGAGTTGCGTCGGCGTGGCGGAACCCGTCTTCGTTTCGGTCGGCTGAAACTGGAGACGAGTTGCCATCGCGCTTATTCTACCGGACATGCAATGCCCGCGTCCGGTAGTGGCGCAACCGATGTTTTACTTGCCGTTCGTGGAAACGCGCACCGGGGGGAGCGGCGGCAGATCCTTCGGAGCCTTCTTCGGCGAGGAGTGCTTGACTTCGCCAGTCTCCATGAACGCGACCCGCTCCGCGATATTCGTGCAGTGGTCGCAGATTCGCTCCAGATAGTGCGCGACGAACAGCAGGTACGAGGCTTGAAGCACCGAGGACGGGTCTTCCTGCATGATGACCTGCAACTCTTTGCGCATTCGGGCATACAGCGCATCCACACTGTCGTCGTTCGCGATCACGCGCTCGACGCGGATCAGGTCGCGATGCACGAACGCTTCCAGGGCGTCGTGGAGCATGTGGCGTGTCATTTCACCGAGACGGGGGATGTCTACGAGCGGCTTGTAGAACATCTCGCGCCCCATGCGCTGGCTGATCTTCGCGATGTCCACCGCGTGGTCGCCGATACGCTCGATGTCGGTGATCACCTTCAGGGCGGCACCGATCAGGCGTAACTCCTCCGGCTTGGGGTTCGGCATGGCAAGCAGACGCAGGCACATCGCTTCGATCTCGATGTCCATGCGGTCCACCACGTCGTCGCGCGGCATGATAGTCGCGGCGAGCGAACTGTCCTGCTCCGTCAACGCCCGCAGGGAGTCGCGCACCAACTCCTCCGTCGCCGCGCCCATTTCCAGGATACGGCGGCGCAGTTCGCCCAGCGAGTCTGCCGACGCGGCGACGCTATCACTATCCCCATAGGATAGCGAAAACTCCGGCAGGTAGGCTACGTCGTGCGCTCCATTCCCGTTCATCGAACCATTTAAAGTAAGCGACATTAGCGTTAGTGGTCAGTGGTCAGTGGTTAGTGGTCAGTCGCCGGATCGCCGGATTTACTAACCACTGACCACTACCCACTACCCAAACTTTCCTTTTATGTAATCTTCCGTTTGCTTGTGCGACGGTTTGTTGAACAGATCGACCGACTCGGCGAACTCGATCAGGTCGCCCTTGTAGAAGAAGCCGGTGTAGTCGCTGATGCGCGTCGCCTGTCCCATGTTGTGCGTGACGATCACGATGGTGTACTCGCGCTTCAGCGAGTCCATCATCTCCTCGATCTTCGCGGTGGACGCCGGGTCCAGCGCGGATGTTGGCTCGTCCATCAGGATCACTTCCGGTTGCGTGGCGAGAGTGCGCGCGATGCAAAGCCGTTGCTTCTGACCGCCCGACAGCGAGAACGCCGACGCTTTCAGTTTGTCCTTGACCTCGTCCCACAGCGCGCCCTGCTCCAGACACCGCTTGACCAGCGCGTCCAACTCGTCTTTGGAATACTTGCCGTGAAGGCGCGGACCGTACGCGACGTTGTCGTAGATGCTCATACCGAACGGGTTCGGTGCCTGGAAGATCATCCCGACCCGCTTGCGCAGTTCCGGTTTGTCCACATCCGCGCCGTAAATATCCACTCCGTCGAGAGTGATCTTGCCATCGACGCGCGATTCGCTATCGATCTCCTCGTTCATGCGGTTCAGGCAACGCAGGAACGTCGATTTGCCGCACCCGGACGGTCCGATCAGCGCGGTGATGCGCCGGTCGTACAGCGGCATGTTGATGCTTTTGAGCGCGTGGAAACCATCGCCGTAATGGAAATCAACCTCACTCGCCTGGATACGGATCGGCAGATCGTTGCGCGCCGCAGAAGGAGTGTTCCCTTTGCCGACCGTTGCCGAAGCCATCCCGTTGCGCGAAACTTCGAGCGTTGATCCCCCGGTGTGTCCGTTTATTTTTTCTCCGCTTGCCATAATCTTATCTGTCACCATTTCCGCGCCTTCCGTAACCGCGTCCGTAGAATGATCGCCGCGAGATTCACCGCGAATACGATCAAGAGCAGGGTGAGTGCCGTGCCGTACTGGAGCGCGGGCGTCGCCCGGACGACTTCCGTCACCACGTAGAACAGGTGGTTCGGCAGGGCGACCACCGACTCGTACAGCGGCGGGACCGGCGCATAACTCGTCTTAAACCCGACGGCGGCAACCAGGATGATCGGCGCGGTCTCGCCAGCTGCGCGCCCGATTGCCAGGATCGCGCCGGTCAGAATGCCGGGGAGCGCGGCGGGCAGGACCACCTTCCAGATCGTCTGCCATTTCGTCGCCCCGAGTCCCATCGAACCCTCGCGGAACGAGCGCGGGACCGTCTTCAACGCCTCCTCGGTGGCGGTGATCACAATCGGGAGCACCAGAATCGCCAGCGTCGCCGCGCCCCAGAGTAGCGTCGGACGTCCCCAGAACTCCTGCGGCGGGTTCAGGCGCGAAAAGCCGCTTACGTCGTCCATCCATTTCCCGACGAAGTAGACGAAAAAGCCGAGTCCGAATAAGCCGTGGACGATGGACGGCACCCCGGCGAGGTTCACGATTGCCATCCGGATCGCCCGCGTCAGCGCATTCTTCCCGGCGTACTCGGTGAGATACACCGCCGCCGAAATCCCCAGCGGGAGCGCGAGCACGATGGTGCCGATCATCAGCGCGAGTGTGCCGACGATCTGCGGACCGATCCCGCCTTCCGTACTTCCGTTGGACGGTGCCTGTGTCAGGAAGCCGGGCGATAAGACTTTGCCGATCCCGCCGATGAGCAGGGTGCCGAAGATATACAGCATCGGGAGCACTACGAGGAGCGCGCCCAGAGCCATGACGCCGAACATGAACTTCTCGTAGCCCTGCCGCGCCGCCGTGGACGGGGACTGTAGCCCGGTATTTTTCTCCGCCCTTGCCTCCATTGCCGCCATTACTGGTGTTCTCATTGCTGGAGATGTCCCTTCCGCAGGGCGGCGTCGGCGACCAGGTTGATCAGGAACGTGATCGCGAACAGCACCACGCCGAGCAGGAACAGCGCGTGATAGTGCGCGGAGCCGACGACCGCCTCACCCATGTCGGACGCGATAGTCGCTGTGATCGTGTTACAGATTTCGCCGTACGCCGGGAAGAACGAGCGGAACGCTTTCAGCGGCTCGGTCATGATCGTGTTGAGCGAGGTGCCAACTCCCGAACCCGTGACCATCAGCACGACCATCGTTTCGCCGATGGCGCGCCCGATTCCGAGCATGACGCTGGCAATGATCCCGGAAAACGCCGCCGGAATCGTCACGCGCCGGATCGTCTCCCAGCGCGTCGCTCCGAGCGCGAGGCTACCCTGTTTCAGATCCTTGCCCACGGCGGAAAGCGCGTCGTCGGAGATCGTCGCGATAGTCGGGATCGCCATGAATGCCAGCGTCACCGACCCGGCGAGCATCGTGGTCCCGATGTCGAGGTGGAATGTCTTCGCCAGAAACGGCGCGAGGATCGTCACCCCGAAAAAGCCGAGCACCACGGACGGAATCGCGGCTAACAGTTCCACGGCGGGCTTAACTACGTCCCGGACCTGCGGCGGGGCGATCTCCGCCAGATACACCGCCGTCATCAGACCCAGCGGGATGGCGACGGCGACCGCGCCGAGCGTAACCATCAGCGACGACAGCAGGAGCGGGACCAGCCCGAACTGCTCGGGCGTATTGGTCGGGTCCCAACGGGTGCCGCCGAAGAAGTTCCCCATCGGATACTCCCGAAACAGCGGTGCCGCTTCTTTCAAAACGAACAGCAGGATCATCGCCACGATGACGATGGAAAGCGCGCCGCACAGGTAGATCCACCCGGTGACTATCTTCTCGGCGAAGGCGGCAAGCGGCGACCGGCGCGATGCGAGATCGCCGGTGCCCGTCTTGCCGTTTCCTGATTGCGCGGTAGTGATTGCCATGGGATTAGTGGATAGTGGTTAGTGAACAGTGACCAGTGGTCAGTGGTCAGTGGTCAGTGGTCAGTGGTCAGTGGTCAGTGGTCAGTGGTTCTGACCACCGTTCACTAACCACTGTTCACTGACCACTATTTCAACGTGATATAACCCTCATCGGAGACGATTTTCTGTCCTTCTTCGCCGGTTACGAAGTCGAGGTACGCTTTCGTGATACCTTCCGGCTCGCCCGAAACGTAGTTGTACAGAGAGCGCGAGATCGGGTACTTGCCGGAGTGGACGTTTTCCACGGTCGGAAGGACCGGCTCCTCGCCCGCCTTAAACGCGATAGGAAGTTCCTTGACCTTGCCGGCCTTGACGTATTCATTCGCGAACGCGACGCCGATATAGCCGATGGCACCCGCGCTTTGTGCGACGTTGGTTCCGATAGCCGGGTTTGCCTTGCTGGCGATCATGTCGCTACGGTAGTCTGCTTTTTTCAGCACGTCTTCCTTGAAGAACTCGTACGTGCCCGAAGAACTGTCACGCCCGATGGCTACGATCTTGCCCGGGGTTCCGCCGATCTCTTTCCAGTCTTTGGTCTTGCCGGTATAGATGTCGGCGAGTTGCTGGACCGTGAGCGACTTGATCGGGTTTTTCGGGTTGACGATGATCGTGATGCCATCCATCGCAACCGCGACTTCCGTGACCTTCAATCCCTTCGCCTCGGCTTGCTTTTTCTCCTCATCCTTCATCGCGCGCGACGAGTTGGCGATGTCAGTGCTCTGGTTGATCAGCGCGCTGATCCCCTGACCGGAGCCGCCGCCCTTGACGCTGATATTGGCGTCGGGGTTGACTTTCTTGAACTCTTCCGCCCAACGCTCGGACAGCGGTTGTAGCGTCGCGGAGCCTGTAATCGTCACCGACCCGCTGTTGGTCGGGGGGGTGGTCGCCCCGGTTGAGGTGCCTGTCGTGCCGCCCGTCGTCGTGGATTTAACTTCATCGTCGTTACGGGTGGCGGTCGGGCAACCGGCGAGCAGGGGGAGTGTCATTAGCGCGGCGGCGAAAAGCACGGCGCGGCGCGAAAAAGTGGTTCGAGTCATTGTTTGTTGAAATCAGTCCTTCATATGTTGTCAGGCGAATGATAATCCCGCTACACAAATGATAGTTTTACCAGTCGTTACCTTAAAAGGGATTGTAACACGTCATTTACCGTAGAAGGTTAAGGTTTTGTTAAATCATTTACGGCAAAATTAGCAAAAGATTACGCCCGCTTCACGTGGAGAAGGGGATGTGGCGTCCGTTACTGCGCATGGATGAACGGGGTCGTGGAAATAGTGGTGCCGTAAACGTCGGAAAGGGCTTCTTCCGTCAGCACCGCCTCCGGATTGCCGTACGCCATCGTGCGCCCGTCTCTTAGAAGCAATACCGCGTCCGCCCAGCGGTTCGCCAGATTTAAGTCATGGAGCACCGCGACAGCGGCGCGTTCGTCGGAACGTTCCTCGACGAACTCACGCGCCCCGGTGAGTACCCGCCCGGCGTGGCGCAGGTCCTGATGCGCCGTCGGTTCGTCCAGCAAGAGCAGCGGCGCACCCTGCGCGAACGCCCGCGCGAGCGCGACCCGTTGCCGCTCCCCGCCCGATAGCGCGAGAACGGAGCGGTCGGAAAAGTCCCATAGGTCGAAGCGCGCCAACGCCGCGTCGAGCGCGCCGGGATCCGCGCCTTCCGTCACTCCAAGCCCCACCGCTTCCCGCACCGAGAACGCGAACGGCATCGGGTTGTCCTGCGGCACGAAGGCGCGGCGGCAGGCGAGTTCGCGCGCGGAAAGGTGCGACAGAAGTTCGCCGCCGTAGCGGATGGTTCCGGAAACTACTCCCCCGGATAGACCGGCGAGAGCGCGGAGCAACGTCGATTTCCCCGCGCCGTTCGGTCCGACGATGGCGACGCACGTTCCCGGAACGACGGAAAACGAGACATTTTCGAGGACCGGCGCATCATTCTTGCGGTGACGGACGCCGACATTTTCGGCGACGAGCAGAGGATCGGGAGCAGGCACGAGAAACAGTCTACCGCGTTTCGCCCGACAGCGTTTCGCGCCCGGCGTAAAGTTCGACCCAGAGCAGGGCATGGTCTGACGCGTCCGGGGCGGCGACCACGCCCGCGTCGGTCACGTCGCAGTCCGGTGACGCGAACAGGAAGTCGATGCGGTGCGCCGGGTCCATCGCCGGAAATGTGGGGCTAACGGGCGAAACGGCGACGATGCCCGTACGCTCCAAAAACGTCGTCACTTCCGGGCTGTCGGCGTGGGAGTTGAAATCGCCCCCGACAACCACGGCATAGCCCGCATCCCGGTCCGCGATCACGGCGTCGGCGAGGTCCGCGAGTTGCGACGCCCGCCACTCGTCCCGCAAGCCGAGGTGCGCGGTCCAGACGGCGACGGGGGCATTCCCCGGGAAAGTCACCCCGACCGCGCCACGCGGCTCGCCCCCGTTCGCCGAAAGCGGCACCCGCCGTATCTTCCCGAGCGGGTCGCGCGACAGGATCGCGTTGCCGTATTGCCCCAGCGGACCGAAATCCAGCCGCCCGTAGAAGGCGAAGTACCATTCGTCCCCGCCGTCTGTACGCAACGCGCGCGCAAGCCGCCCCGCCTGATCCACAAAACCGGAGCGCGGCATACGGCGGTCCACTTCCTGCAACAAGCAAACGTCCGGCGACACCGACCGGAGCAGTGCGGCGATGGCGGGAAGCGACGCGCGATTCGACCCCGTCCCGCACCGCCCCGCATGAATGTTCAGACACGCCACCCGCATGAGGAGATTTAACCGCCAAGACGCCAGGAACGCCAAGAACGGAGAAGGTGAGGAAAGGATTTCAAGAAAAGGGCGTGTCGGTATCGAGTAGCCAAACACGCAAGGAGCGAAGCGCAAAACTCCAAAACCTCTCCTTTCCTCACCTTCTCCGTTCTTGGCGTTCCTGGCGTCTTGGCGGTTAAATCTCCGTATGGCGCGAAAGTTTGTGATCAGCCCGACGAAGTTGCGGATATGGTACCGGTGCCCCGCCGAATATCGTCTGGAGTACATCGATAAGTTGGGGCGGTTTTACCACCGGGCGCGGGCGGGGTTCGCGTTCGGACACTCGTTGCACCGGGTGCTGGAAACGTTTCACACGGCGGGCGGCGCGGAAAACGTGGACATCGAGACGCTGTCGGCGTCGCTGGAAGGCGCGTGGGTGGCGAAAGGGTATTCCGGCGAGGAACAGGAAACCGAGTTCAAGGAAGAGGCGACGCGGATTCTGACCGATTACCACACGGCGGAAGTGGCGCGGGCAGAAACGGCGCGGGTCGAAGCCGAAAAGACCGGCGAACCGCCCCCGGAACCGCCGCGCCTTTTTCTCGCGGAGAAAGCGTTGCGTATCGACCTGACGCCCGACATCGCGCTGACCGGGCGCGTGGACCGTGTGGACGAGCACCCCGCCCTCGGCGGCGCGCTGGAGATCGTGGATTATAAATCGGGGCGCATGGACGTGACCCCGGAAGATGTCGCGGAATCGCTCGCCATGAACACGTATCAGGCGGTCCTGAAGCGCAAGCATCCCGAGCGGCGCGTGTTCGCCACGATTGTCGCGCTACGCTCCGGCACGTCGGCGTCGCACGAGATGGGCGACGACGAGCGCGAATCGTTCCTCGCCGAAACGACCGAGACCGGGGAAATGATCCGCACGAAAGACTGGGAAAATGTTCTACCAGTCGTGAACGACCACTGCCCGTACTGCGATTTTCTGCCGCACTGCGAAAAGTTCTGGGCGCGGCAGAAACGGCTCGGGATTTAGCCGGGATCGCTGAACGCGTCCAGGGTGCGGCGCAGTATCAGGTATACGGTGCCGAAACACAGGGTGATGATCCCCGCACCGATGTATGTCGCGGCGAGTCCGAACTGGTCGGCGAGCGGTTTGGTAATCAGTGGCGACAGAAACTGCCCGGCGAACATCGCCGTGGTCAGCCCGCCGATGATCCGCCCCCGGAGCGCGGGCGGCGTCGCGGATGTGAGCCAGACCGACGTGACGGGGAGCAATAATCCGAAGCCCAGCCCGGCGACGACGAGCGACGCCAGTACCGCGCCGTAACTGCCGGAGATGCCGATCCCGACGTAGCCCGCGCCCATCAGCAGTGCGAACGCGGAAAGCAGGGTAGCGTTGCTGAACCGGGCACGCAGTTTGCCGAACCCGAACGACATCGCCGCCCCCGCGAGAGTGCCGAGCGCGAGGGCTTGTCCGCTCTGCGCCGGGTTCGCGCCGGTCAGTTTCTCCAGGTAGAACGGCAACTGCACCGGGATCATATAGAAGACGATCTGCATGATTAGCATGTTGCCGTACAACAGAACGATGAGCGGCACCGGAACGGTGGGCGATGCGACCGGAGCGTCCCCGGCGGCAACCACGGGGACCACCTTCTTTTCCGGCTCGAACGCGAACAGGAACGCGAGCGGAAGAATCAACAACGACAACAGATACACCAGAAACGGGTACTGCCAGCCGATCTGCGCGAGATAGCCGCCCCCGGCTAAGAACAGGACGCCGCCGCCGCTCATAAACGCCGCCTGCAAGCCGAGAAACGCGGTCCGGCGCGGTCCCGCGTAATAGTCGGCGATGAGCGCGGTCGCCGCCGTCATGATCGCCGCGACCGCCAGCCCAAGCAGGGCGCGTCCGACCAACATCATTGGGAGCGACGTGGCGAAAAAGCCGGACACGCCCGCGAGCGCGTACAGGGCGATGCCGATGAGCAGTTGCCGCCGCCGCCCGAATCGGTCGGCGATGCCCCGGCGACCGGCGCGAAAAGGGCGATAAACAACGCCGGAAACGTCAGCGCGAGGCGGGTAAGTAGCGGAATGTCACCGCCAGTCCCGGCAAAGTGCCGTTCGATAGCCGGAAGTGCCGGGGCGATAGTCGCGCCCGCCATCACGGTCAGGCTACTCGCCGCCAGTAGCACGGTACGCGTCCCCCACGATTCCGCCCGCTCGATCTGATTCATTGCTATCGATAATGCTCCCAATGAACAAAACCTATCTTCCGTGGCGCGTTCCCGAAAAAATAAAACAGGTTCGTCTATAGGCGATATTTCCCCAATCGTGCCGCTTTGCTTGTTTCATCGGTTTCACCGACGTCTGTAGGTGGCTCCGCCACCGAGCGTCCTTCGGACGCGGGCATGTCGATAACGTTTGGCGACCGCGACAGTGTTACGTTTTCAGCGCGTCCGTGAGGACGCTCGGTGGCGGAGCCACCTACAGACGTCGGTGAAACCGATGAAACAAGCAAAGCAGGAACATCGAATCGGTAAAGACTTGATGCAAAATAGAGTTTTTCGGGCTTCCTGACAAGAAGCGTGTTTGTTTTTTTGAGTGGGCTTCTCGCGCAAAGGGCGTAGCCATTTCTC
>JAYULM010000230.1:0-13104 GCA_043763605.1 Armatimonadota bacterium
CAATCAGCTAACCCGGTTCGCCATGTAACGGACGCTGAAGCGTTCCGCTGGAAGCCTTCGGCTGTAGACGCTTCGCGTCACCGGAGGCGATTGGTTGCCGCGCGAAAGGAGCCTTTACCTGACGCGAAGCGTCTACAGCCGAAGGCTTCCAGCGGAACGCTTCAGCGTCCGACCCCGAGTCCGTACCGGATTGATAGAACACCCAACACCCAATGCACCAAACGCTCCTCACCATACTCGCCCTGTTCGCTTTCGTCGCCCTGCATGTGGTGCCGTTTTTGCTGGATGACCGGCATCGGCGCGAAACCGGGAAGCCGTTGCTTGCGCCGCGCTGGAGCGTGTGGCATCTGCTGTACGGGGTCGAGGCGGCATTGCTCGTGCTGTTTGTGATGTGCGGCGTGTATTTCGCCGGGCTGGCAATCGTCGCCAAACCGCTCGGGATTTCGATGGCGAAAGTGACGCAGGCGATCACCAACAACGACTTCGGCGACCCGCGAGCATTGACGCTGTTTTTCCTGCCCGCGACCGTGTTGCAGAACATCGCGTTCTTTCTGGTCCCCGCCGTGATCATCACCGGTTTTTACGGGGTCCGGCTGCGCGACATCGGGTTGACCGCCCTGCCGCCGCGTCGCGCGGTGATCGCCGGTCTGTTGTTGGGTGTGGTGACGTTGCTGGTGTCGGGTGGCATCGGGTACGGGTTGGAGGTTGCCGCCAAGCAGTTTGATCACATTCCCGCCGTGAAAGCGATGCTGGAATACGAACAGACCAACCCGGTGGCGAAGATGGCGACCGGGCTGAAAACGGCCGGTCCCGCCGGGCTGTTCTGGGGGTTTCTGGCGGTCGCGGTCGCGGCACCGATAGGCGAGGAGATGCTGTTTCGCGGCTTCGCGCTGACGACTCTTTCGCGGCGGTTCGGCGCGAATTGGGGGTTGGTGCTTTCCGCGCTTCTGTTCGCCGCCCCGCACACGTATTCCCCCATCGGGCTGTCGGTCATTTTCCTGATGGGCTTATTCCTCGGGCACGTCTACCGGGTCGGCGGGTCGCTCTGGACCGTGATCCTGATCCATGCGGTCAATAACGGTGTCCAAATACTCTGGGCATATTTCGGGACTTAGGAGTGCGACTGTAATGTTCGGCTACTGACCTTGTTGCAAAACCGCAAACCTATCTGTTCACTTTTTGATTACAAAAGTGATTATGATCAATTTAAAAAACGCACAGTTCTTATGTCTTTAGTCGATTGAACTGCTCAACACATCAGAGTGATACACTGGTTCATAGGTATGTCTTGGATTTTTCGTTTCAAACCCATCAAGAATACATTCTAAGCTTTTCTTGTCAAAAGTTACCGTTGTGTGAAATCGGGAAATATAGCCTGCCTCCATAAGACCGGGAATGACACTTCTTTCCGAATTCGTCCTAACCCACCTATTATCAAGAAAATACTCACAGACTGTATGTTGGCCCAAAAGTGCAGTCTTTTTGGAAGGGTCCAAATTCCAACCCCTAACGAGTCGAGCAGGAATACCCGCGTTCCTAAGCAACGCTGCCGTCGCTGTCGCAAGATGCTCACAGTGCCCTCTTCTAGCAACTAAAATACGGTCACTTATTTCCGCGTTTTTCATCCCCTCAGCACCAAATTTCATGTTAGATGCGATCCACCTTAATATGTTGTTTGCTGTCTGAACCTTATCGGATGAAGTAAATGGCCTTACGATTACAGAAGCAATTTTCGAGTTGGGATCAATTAGGTCATCGGATGAATAACCTTGCGATTTACCTAGGTATTTCTCGACATTTTCGGTTGAAACCTGACCTGATTTAATATAATCCAACACTGAATAAGGTTGAATTTGCAACTCAAAAGCAAACTGAAAAGGCTTACTTCCATCTGTATTGACCTGAATATATGTGTTTCCATTTTCATCCAGTTTCTTCTTCCACGAAAGAACATTGTTTACAGTAATTTTTGTCAACTTCTGGGTTGGACCATTTTCTATCGGAGGATAGAATCCTATCTTCTTTTTTGGGTCTAGAAGCTTAGGTTCAATTTCGCCGTAAATCTTGACATTGCTCCGACTCATCCTGGAAATTCCTTCCTTGATGCGAGTCGCCTCTTTTCCCCAGCTTTCAGGGAACCTCAATGCTAGTTTTCCCAGTTGTCGAGCAGACAAGAGATCACCTACCGCTAATTCACACTCAATTAGCGTTGCGAGTTGCGGAGCATCACGCTTAATTTGCCATGCTCGTTTAGCACACTCTAATGCTTCTGCATACTTTAGTATTCGACATTTTGTCCATGCTGATCGCTCCTTGACAAAAGCCCGAGCGTCATTGTCAGGAGGTACAAATTTCCAGGCCTGATCCAGATAATATTCAGCAAGTTCGAACTCATTTTGATGTTTTGCCCAAGCATCAATAGCTTGTTGGTAGCTATTAACTTGGATCTGCAATGGCTGGTAATTTATCGTTGATGGGAGTAATGGTGAAACGGTAAGTTTCATGGTCGTGTTATTTTTCTTGCTTTAGGCATCGTGCTTTAATCTTCCCGATGTTGTCCCCAAAAGGGTCGTTTTCGAGACTGAATTCCCCAACCCCGTGCTGATCGTTTAGGTCTTTACCTCGACAGACTATTCACTACGCTCTGCCAAATTTCCTCCTACCTTAAGCATTTGCTTGCGTAGCAAAAACCTCCGTTTCTGGGACGGTGGCACTCTGGTGTGTCAGAGGCCACAGCACCCCGCCAGGAACAGGAGAAAAATCTGGCAGGGCAGGTGTTTCTGCCTCCGTCTCTACGGAAACAGCGGTCAGAGTGCTAGTAGTTAGTTAATTAATGTTTTATATTTTTCGTGGGATATAAATTCTTCAGCTTCACGCGGGCATCCGCTGTCCGGAATTGCCAGTCGACCCGGTGAGGGTGGCGGTTCCTTTCCCGTTCCCAAGCACGGACCTCGTCACGCAATGTTTCTATGTCGGCGATCCGACGCGAAAGGCACTGCCGCGACAAGACGGATAACTCGCACTCCGTGATGTTGAGCCAACTGCCATGCTCCGGGGTGAAGTGCCACTCGAACCTGCCCTTCAGCCGGTGCGCCTCCTCCGGGGCGAACCGCTCATACAGGAAGTGAGGGCTGTGCGTCCTGAGGTTGTCGCACACAAGGAAAATCTTCTTCGCATCCGGGTAAACCTCGTCCGCCAGGTGTTGCGAAACCCCCGCGACATCGACGCCCGTGTGCTGGTCCGCGACACGAACGCCTCGCGTGCCGACGAGCGGTTCGTACCCGAGTAACAGGCTCGCACTGCCGTTGCGCTCGTACTCGTAATCCCGGCGCAGAAGTCGCCCCGGTTCGGCGGGGATGTCCGGACGGGGCGACCCGTGCAATTCCTTGCGGGTCTCGTCGAAGCAGACGACCGGGTAGTCGGCGTCGTAGGGGCGTTGGTAGACATCCAGGACGTCCTCCATCTTGCTCACGTACTGTGCGGAGGGCTTGCCGACGCACCAGGTGGCGACACGCCAAGGTTTGATCTGGTCTTTTTTAGCGTCTTCGCGACGGTCACGTGGCTGAGCGAGTCGACGATCCCCAGTTCGGCGACTTTGTGCGATAGGAGGCGTAATGTCCACCGGGCGTGCCCTTCGGGGGCATCCGAGCAGGCGAGCAGGGCGAGGTGCGCCTCCACCTCGCCGGTCACCTTTCTGGGCGCGGTCGGCCCCATCGGCTTGTCGGTGAGGGTGCCCTCTAAGCCTCCTCCGAGGAAACGGCGGCGGACATTACCCACGGTTAAAGGGTGGCAGCCGAGGGCTTGCGCGATCCGGGCATCGGTGGATCGCTGGGCGTCTTCCCGGTGGGCACCCCGGTCCAGCGACAGGAGGATGCGGGCGCGGGTTAACATCCGCGCGGCGGATCGCCCGGTGCGGACGAGGTTTTCGAGGGAATGGCGTTGTTCCGCGGTTAGGGTAAGGGAGGTATGTTTACTCATGTCAAACATTCTCCCCAAAATCAATTCTATTAAACTTTAATTAACTACCTATTAGCCATACCGTCTCCGGAATGCCTGTGTTCGCCGCCTCTGCAGTATCGATCTGTCGCGCGGCGGGGTACGTGTACGTCTCCGACAACGTGAGTGCCACCGGTTTAACGTGGACGAGACCGGGGGCGCGGCGGCAAACGGGACGGACAAGCCCGACAATCGGCGCAGGTTTCTCCCACCTCGTTCGGTTTCCTTTCCGCCCCCCTTTTGAGGGGTTTGCGTGTGAGAATGGACCCACCGACCGATCACGTCGTTTTCTTGGAAGTATCCGTACTCAGATTCTTCTCGTCAACTTCACCACGCGTTAGCGCGGTCGCTCCAGCGCGAACTGGTCCGACGTGCGGATGTAGAGGCTACCGTGCATACGCCCGATCAGGTGCGCGTCGTCGGTGCGGACGTGGTTCTTTTCCGCGTCCCACAGGTCGTCGCGCAGGTGGACATAGACCACTTCGCCGAACACGACCCGGTTGTTCCCGACGG
Organism: Armatimonadota bacterium; assembly: GCA_043763605.1. Lineage (GTDB taxonomy): Bacteria > Armatimonadota > Armatimonadia > Armatimonadales > Armatimonadaceae > JACMIU01. Next base: position 4,510 of record JAYULM010000230.1, read on the forward strand.
TGACGATCTCGGCGATGCGGCACTCCAGCGCACCGGGCGCGGACGCGATACGCGGCACGGGCGACACTTTGACCGTTTCCGCGAGGGCGAGGTCCGCCGCGTGTGCCTCGCTCTCCTGCGCGGGCAGTTCCGACGCCGTGCGGTTCATGGCGTCGGCGTGTGCTTCGTCCACTAAATGCACCACGAATCCCGTGCCGATTTCGGACAGGTTGCGCCCCGTATCCTTCGGTTCCCCGCTCCGCTTCGCCGGACTGACGCCGAGCGCGACAATCGGCGGGTCGGACCCGACCAGGTTGAAGAACGAGAACGGCGCGACGTTCACCGTTCCCGTTTCGCCGTCCCGCGTCACGACCCAGGCAATCGGACGCGGTACGACGAGTGACGAGAGGATGCGGTACGGCATGCCGGGACCGAGCGCGGCGATGTCGAACTCCGCCATGCTATTTCCCGCCTTTCCGCAGGCTCGCGGCGTTCAGGTCCAGTTCGGCGAACGGGATCACCGTCACCGTTTCGCCCGGGAAGCGCGTCTTCAGGTCCGGCAGGAACTTCGCCGCGTTGCCGACGATGATCACGTTCGCGTTCGCGGCACCGAAGCGCGCTTTCGCGAAATCCTGAACCTGCGTTGCCGTCACGGCTTGAATCTGCGAAAGATACGTCTGCAGTTCGGAAAGTGGGCGGTCGTACAGCGCGAGTTCCCCGACCAGCCCGGCGAGACCGCTCCCGGTTTCCAGCGAGCGGGCGAAGTCGCCGGAAAGCGCGGATTTCCGGGCGGCGAACTCCTCATCGGTCGGCGCGTCCGTCCCCAGACGCGCCAGTTCGTCCACCAGCACGCGCGCCGCCTCGCCCGCCGTTTCGTTCTTGGTCTGCGTCGCCAGCACCATCGGTCCCACCGACAGGCGCGGCGTAAGTCCGCTGTTCGCGCCGTACGAAAGCCCGCGTTTGACGCGCACCTCGCGGTTCAACCGCGCCGAGTATCCCCCGCCCAGAATGTCGTTCGTGAGTTCCGCAACGACGATATCCGGCTCCCCCTGCTTGATCCCGAGCCGGTTGATATACACGGCGGCTTGCCCGGCATCCGGTCGGTCCACGACGACGATACGGCGCGGCATATCCCCCCGAGGGGTAATAATGGTGCCCACCGATTTTGCGGCGGGATTTTTCCACGCGCCGAAATGCTTCGTCACCAGGGCGGACGCTTCTTGCGCCGTCACATCCCCGGTCACGATCACCACGGCGTTCGAGGGTTGGAATTCCCTCCGGTGCCACGCGGAAAGGTCCTCCCGGCTGATCTTGCCCAGCGTTTCCGGGGTGCCCACCACCGCATTGCCGTAGGGCGCGTCGCCGAACAGTACGCGGCTGGAGACGAGTCGTGCCAATGTTCCCGGCGAGCGGTACGCGACCGACAGTTCGTCCAGAGTTTGCGCGCGCAGGCGGTTCAGTTCGTCGGCGGGGAACGTCGGGTTTTGTACGACATCGGCGAGGATCGGCATCGCGTCGCCGACACGGGTCTTGAGCACGCTCAGCGTCACCGAAGAACTGTCGTAACTGACGCCCGCGTCAAGCGACGCCCCCAACTGCTCGATGCCGTCGGCGATCCGGGTCGCGTTCCGGCTTTTCGTCCCTTTAGTCAGGAGTTCGGCGACCATCTGGGCGCGTCCGTTTTTACCCAAAGGGTCGCCCGCTGCCCCGGAGCGGATCAGCAGTTGTACCGTCACCAGCCCCGAACCCGGGCGCGGAACCGTGATCATCCGTAGCCCGTTCGGGAGTTTCGTGTCCCCCGGCGTCGGCACCGCGACGAGGCGCGGGGTTGCCGGGGGCGGGGGCGCGGGAAACGGGTTGGCGGCGGGTTCCTGCGCTTGCGCCGCCGCCGTCATACTCAGCAAAAAGGCAACCGCCAGCGCGGTGATCGTGGTTCTCATTGGGCGGTTCCTTCCGTCGTTTTCTTGCTCGTGTAACGGATCACGGTTCGGTTGGTCGGGGCGAGATATTTTTTCGCGACGCGGAGCACGTCGGCGGCGGTAACGGCGTTGATCGCGGCGAGATCGGTGTTGATGCGTTCCGGGTTTCCGACCAGCGTCGCCAGACCGAGATAGTTCGCGGTACCGTCTACCGTCTCGCGGGTGCGGACGATGTCGTCGGTCAGGTTGTTTTTCGCTTTGGCGAGTTCGGCGGCGGTGACGGGCGTTCCGCGCAGTTTGTCGATCTCGGCGAGCGCGGCAGGTTCCAGGGCGTCGAGCGTTTTCCCGCCCGCCGCCGTTACTACAAGCGTGAAAATTCCGGCGTCCTGTTTCGAGTCGGACGCCACCGATACGTCGGACGCGATCTGTTTCTGATACACGAGCGAGCGGTACAGGCGCGACGATTCGCCGCTCCCTAAAATGTTCGCCAGAACGTCGAGTGCGGGCGTGTCCTTATCCACGGCACCGGGCATCAGGTAAGTCGCGGAGAACGCCGGGAGCGGCACATCCGGCGCGGTCAGAGCGACACGTTTTTCTTTCGTGCGCGGCGGTTCCGTGACCGTGACGCGCGGCACCGCCGATTCCGGCTTGGGGACAACCGCGAAGTATTTGTCTACCCACCCGTCGAACTGTGCCGTGTCGAAGTCGCCGACGACGACCAGCACGGCGTTATCCGGGCGATAGTACGTCTTGTGGAACGCGCGCACATCCTCTACCGTCGCGGCGGCGAGTTCGGCGATGTTGCCGATCACCGGGCGGCGGTACGGGTGCGTGGAGAACGCCTGGATCGTGGTTTGCAGATACAGGTCGCCGTACGGGTTGGCGGAATAACTCTGACGAAACTCCTCCTGCACAACGGCGCGCTCCGATTTGAAGTTCGCCTCGTCCACATTGAGATTGCTCATGCGTTCCGCTTCCGCCCAGAGGAGTCGCTCCAGATGATTGCTCGGCACCGTCTCGTGATACACGGTCACGTCGTCGGCGGTGTAAGCGTTGTTCTGTCCACCGACATCCTCGGTCAGGCGGTCGAGTTGCTCGGACACCATGTTGCGCGTGGTTTTGAACATCAGATGCTCGAACAGGTGCGCGAACCCGGAGCGTCCGGGCGGGTCGTCCTTGCCGCCGACGCGGTAAAAGACATAGATCGCGACCGTCGGCGTGCGGTGGTTTTCCGACGACAGCACCCGCAAGCCGTTGGGCAGGGTGCGGTCGCGGTATTTCAGCGCGGGTAGCGGCGACGCGGCGGGATTGGCGGGCGGCGGCTGTTTCTGGACGGGAACGGCAAACACGGAACCGGTCGCGGCAAGAGCGGCGACCGACACAGCAACAAAACGGGCGATACGGGTACGCATGGCAACGATTGTACCCGAATCGCGGTAGACATCGCGTGAGTGGGCGTCGCTATTGGCACGGAACTCCCCTACGCTGCAACCATCGCCGGGTGCGCGAGTTGCAACAGGCGCAACTCGAAGGCGTCGCGCGGCATAAGATCGAAGTCATCGAGCATCCCGCGCGTCGCGACGAAGTGATGCGCGCGAACCGGGTCGGCATCTTCGACGGGCGGGAGCAGAAGGCGGGCATTGCTGGGGTGCGTATATGCTCGTCCGCGCTCGTCAATCACTTCCAGAAAGCCCTTCTCCCGGAGAAGTATGCCGAGATGTCCATATGTCAAGCCGTGTATCGATTGCATCGCTCACACTCCTTATTCCGTCGCGTTTTTGAGCATTCGCATCATTTCCATACCATTTTGATCAACCATTTGCGCCGTCGGCATGACAAGGAAGAGGCAGGAGGGTTCCCCCTCCTGCCTCTTGTCCTCTCTATTCTTGCCGCTTCTCGGGGGGCATAGATTCTAACTGCTTAATTCTGTCGCTCAACAATCCTTCTCTTATTTGGCTTTCGAACTGATGGACGTGGAGCTTAGTATCTTTCATGAACTCGCTGATGATTCGCCGGGTTTCGACCTCGTTAGTGGTTCGTACATGATCTATCGAATCTCTGATCGTCGCCGCACGAACTTCTTCCGCTTTCGCTTGTGCCTCCAAGGTGGCTTCGATCTTCGCCATCCTCACAGAAATATCGATCATGTGCTTTGATACAGATTTGACCTCGGACACAATCTCGCTGATAACTCTGTTCTGTGAGGCGATCTGCTCCTTGATCGTGAGCGCGGCGGTGAAAGTATCCCAGGCACCTTTTACGGCTCCCCCTGGATTAAAACTGGGTTTTTCTTCGGACTTATCTTCACTCATCGTGTCAGAATGCCGTCCATCTTCGCGTTGGTTTCCCGCAATTCGGACAATAGCCGTTCGAGCGACGCCGTGTTCTGATTCAACACCTTGCTGATCTCTTGAAAGACGCCGATGATAGCATCTTCCGATTCTTGTTTCAACACTTCTGCTGATGGTACTGTTGCGGCGGCAGATTTACCTCCTGCCTCAAGCGGGACGACTTCCACAATGCGGTAGGGTATAGATACCGACGTATTTCCACGCGGCTTTAAGTATTTCTGAGACAAGCTCTTGCCATCTCGGATTATTACATTTCCTTTAGGACCGGAAGAAACGGAGGAGACTGAGGCAGACGATCTTTCAACTACTTTAAAGCGCCCTAGTCCCATTGCTGTGAGAACCTTGACAACATTCGGCGGCTTCTGGTTCGTTCTATTGCCGCCTACATATAGGGTACGAACGCCGGGCGGATCACCTGTATTTTTTTTCGTTGCCATTGCGAGACGAACGCCTTTCTGAATTTCACACCGTTACACGGTTGCGGGTTGTAACAAGATCCGATTTCCCCGGGACGGGTTGCTATCACTGGCAACAACCTGCAAGATTATACGACATTTCTGTTGGAACTTGTTACAAGCCCGGACCCCGCGACCGACTGATTGTTGCGTTGATTGACTCTGCCTTCGTCCTTTCGTAAAACTCGTTGCCTCCGAAACGCTGTTCCAGACGCGGAACGGCATCGGGCGGCAGTCGATCCGCAGCGACGCGGAACAGGCTTGCCGACACCGAGCCGTATTTGGCGGCAAACTTCGCTGACGTGACCGCCAAGCAGGACCATGCGCTCGAAAAAATTCACGCTTAAATCAGAAATGACATGTTCACGGGTTCGACGTTTGCTCATAGTTTTTTAATCCGCCGGGCTGACCGACACCGCCCCGAACTGCCCGTGCCCGCCCGCGACCAGCAAGCCGATGTTGCCGTGCGCGCGATCCGGTGCGATCTTCGCCGTGAGCGGGACAGGGTCGGCGGTCGGGTCGGGCGGTTCGATGGTGGCGCGGATAGTCCCGTCGCGCTTCGTGGTGATCGCTACGCGGTAGTGCAGGTCCAGGCACCATTCGACCGGAGCCTCGGCGAGTGTCGTGGTCTCATCGTCGTAGCGTTCGATCAGACGCGCTATGCCGTTCGGGGCGAGTGTCAGCGCGACATACCGGCGCAACCCGCGCCCGCACACGGCGACGCCGATCCGGTCGGCGAGGTGGGCGTACATTTCGGTACGCACGGTGTACTGTTGCCACTCGCGGCACCCGATCAGCGCGAGTCCGTCGTCGGACGTGTTCTGGATCAGTTTGAACTGGTTCCCCTCCCACTGCCCCCACTCGCCCCACTCGCTCGCCGCGTTGACCCAGGCTTTGTGCCACGCCTTTCCCGGTGTCCCCTCGGGTTTGAGGAACGTCACGGTCGGCGTCCCGTCCCAGTGCAACCAGTCCAGGTAAACCGTCCCGCTCGCGCCATCCCCCCCGACCTTCAAGCCCACGAACGCGATGGGCTTGCCGCCTGTATCCGGGACTGCGACATGGAAATGGTGCGCCGCGCCGGGGGCGAACGATTGGGTACCGACCACAACGGTTTCCAGTTCGTCCTTGTTACCGTACACCTGAATCATCAGCGATACGCGCGCGGGGGCGGTATTCGCTTCGTCCGCGACGATCCGGGCGCGCAGGGTCTGACCGGAATAGAGCGTCGGCGAACATTCCATCCCGTAGCCGCCCGGTTTCATCGCCTCGGGCGGGATAAACGTCGGCGTGTAGACGCAGGCGGTACGCCCCGGTCCGACGTGACTGAAATGGATCGCCAGGGCGCGCTCGGTCTGCGCGACGCCCTTTTCGCTAAAACGTCCTACCGTCTCGTTGGCAATGCGAACGGTCCCGCGAGTTGCGGACGCATCCTCGGCGTGGAAGCCCTGCAACGCCCCCGGCATGTCGAAATGGAAGCGCGCTCCGCCGTCGAAGCGGACCGGTTTTTCCCCACGCAGGACTCGCCCGAGGTTCGCCACGCGGTTCGCTTCCTGTAACGCGTCCGTGATGCACCGCCCACCGTCCGCCGTCGGCAGATAGATCCGGTCGGCGACCGGGGAGCGGAAGTCCACGCGGGAATTTATCCCGTCCAGTCCGTTCTTGATGCCCATGATGCAACCGACGTTCGCGGCGTTGCAGTCGGTATCCCAGCCCGCCGTGTTCGTGACCATCTGCGCCTTCTGAAAATCGTTGTCGCTGTACAGCAGTCCGAGCAGGACCACGGCGAAGTTCGGCACGACGTGACAGTTCCCGCCGTAGGTGTCGTAGCCGTACCTGTCCTCGATCTTGCGCAGGCACCGACGCCAGTCCCGCCCGTTCTCGGCGTGCCACGCAGTCATGTCCTCGATGATTTGGTAGATCAGCGAACCGGGCGGGATGTACGACTGTGCGTCGCGGAGCAGGACCGGGATCGGGCTGCCCGCGAACGCCATCGCCTCCATCGCGGCGATCACCTGCGCGGCGAAGATCGCCTCGCCGTCATGCGACACGGATGCGGCGCGACCGGCGAGCAACACGGCGGTTTCCGGGTCGTTCGGGCAGACCATGCCCCAACCGTCGATAAAAATCTGCGCCCCGATCTGCTCAGCGACCACCTGACCGTTGCGCTCCATGCTCCCGGAAAGCGGGGCAGGAACGCCGGATTTCAGCCGGTAGAACGCGGTGTGTTCCGTGCTCATCCCGACACCGCCCCACCAGAGTACGGTGCGGTTTTCGATCAGGTAGTTGAGCCATGATTTGCCGATGGCTTCGGCGGAAAGGTTGGGGGAAACGCCGTGGTCCTCCAGGGCGCGCAAAAAGGTAAACGTCCCGGAAATGTCGTCGTCGGCGACGATCAGTTCCTGCTTGAGTTTGTCGTTGACGTAGTACCAGACTTCGCCCAGTTCGCGCTCGATGCGCTCGTTCGTCCAGCCCTCGATGGGTCTGCCTATGTAGACGCCGATGATCTTGCCGAGTACGCCCGCATAAACGCGCGCGTCGTAATCCGCCGGTACTTTTCCCTTAACCATTTTTCCTGTTGTCCCTTTAACCGGTGTTCGGTTCACCGCAGGGGCGGTGTTTTCCTGTTTCACGGAATGATGCGGACGTCGGAACGGACGGTGATCGGACGGTGAACCGTTCCGCTGGAAGCCTTCGGCTGTAGACGCTTCGCGTCACCGGAGGCGAACGGTTGCCGCGCGAGCCGAACGATGTAGCGTAGCCCTGACCCGCAGGGTCTACAGCCGAAGGCTTCCAGCGGAACGGTTCACCGTCCGATCACCGTCCGTTCCGACGTCCGCATCATTCCGTGAACAGTTCGCCCTGCCCGGTATTCGATACGGCTTTCGCGGTTTTCAGAACTTCCAGACCGAGCGGGACTTCGAGGCGTTTGTTTTGCTCCACCATCTCGGCGATAGTCACGATCTGGACGCGGGGGAAGTTGCGCCCCATCAGCGGGTGCGCGTAAAACCCGGCGGCGGCGGCTTCGTCTCGCATGCCAGAAGTCGGGTCTTTGAGCGTCAGGAAAACGGCGACTTCCGCGCCCTCGCGGGATCGGTCGTTGTTCATCTTGGAAATGTCGCCCCGCCCGACGTTGCCGGACTTCACCTGGAAAACGATTTTCGCCGAGTCGTCCTTGCCAGTAAGCGTAAATGCAGTGCCGTCGATGCCGCCGTCCCCGCCCTTTTTGTCGTTAATTAGGGCGCGGTTATTCGAGTAGGTCAGGACCGCCCATTTCTCGAACTCTTTGCGCACCCGGTCGTCCTGTTTGAGCGCGAGGGCAGTCGCGGACGCCATGTCACGCGGGATGCCGTTGAGAATCACATTTTGCAGGATGTCCTTGCCATACTGCGCTTCGAGGCGGCGCAGGATCAGGGCGATACTCTGGTAGGTGATGTCGATGCCGATCCAGTTTCGCTTCAACCGCTCGGCGACAGCGACCGTGGTTCCGCACCCACAGTAGGCGTCAAGCACAGTGTCGCCGGGATTCGTAGACGCGGCGATGATACGTTCGAGCAATGCCTCCGGCTTCTGTGTCGGGTAGCCAAGTCGCTCCGAGGATGCCGCAGGAATCAAGTTTATATCCCATACATCCGGCATATAACTGCCTTGCGACTCTTGTTCCGTCGTGACCTTCCGTGTTCTACTTTCGTCTGCAAAATCCTGTCTCTTACCACCGAAACGCTTCAATGTGCTTGGAGACAATGGAACATATTGAACATTAAAATTATGTGGCTCGGACTTTGTGTAGAAAAAGAGTAACTATTCAGGCATGATCTAGGGAAGGCAAAACGGGGTTTCCTGCAAAGACGGAGCGCAAGCAATCCAGCAACGCCATCCCCTGCTTCTGACACG
>JAYULM010000231.1:0-13093 GCA_043763605.1 Armatimonadota bacterium
GGAGGACGTTCGGCAACGAAGTTGACCGCAGACGTGGGTTTCAACCCGCGTTCCCGTAGCGAACGTGCAAGCAACCAATCTATAATGCAATCGCCCTGACGCAATAATGCACTGATCTATGAAAGCCGCTATAGCGGAATGCTTTTGGATCGTCAAGACGCAGGAAAGAGGCTCACGCGTAACCAACGCGACGAAGCACAGGGCTTGGTGGATCTCGCCGAGTGGTTATCGTTGGTTCGATTACGCTCCGAGCGGGTTGCCCGCGAGATGCCCACAAAATAATGTCCGACGTTCCCGACGCGAGGAGGCATTACTCGGTCGCCATCCGCCCCCGTGATGCCCCGTCAAAGTAAAGGCAACGTCGATGCCTTGCTATTCGTCGCGCAGTTCGGCGTTGTCGTCCCCGGCGTTGCCGTCGTCTGTGCCGTTATCGCCGACGCTGTAGACGTTTCCGCTACGCGGATCGTACCGGAGCGGGTCGGCGGCGGTCGGGGAGAACGGATCGGTCGGCAACGCGGTGAGATACGGCGCGGTGCCTTGCGTCAGAACCGCGAGAGAGGCGGGGAGTGTGCCGCCGTGGTCGCCCCGGTATGCTTGTACGGCGAGTTGCGCGAGAAGGACGCGGTTCCATGCGGCTTTCACCGTTGCTTGCCGAAACGCGCGTTCGTAGCCCGGGGACGCGATTCGCACCAGTGGGTTCGACGACTCGGCGACCGGGGGGAGTTGCCGCGCCTGATAATACGGCAGTTTGACTCGCGCGAGGACGCGGTCGTTGTAGGTCGCTACGTCGTCCACCAAGCCCTGTTTTGTGAAGTACAGGAGTCCCGCGCCGTACACGAGTCGGGTGCCGATCCCTGACAGAGCCTGCTCGGGGTTTCCGATCCCGAGTGTGGACAAGCCGCCCTGTTCCGCCCCGCTATACAGGCTCTGTAGCACCTCGTACATCACATCGCGTTCGGCGGTCAGGATTCGCGCGAACCATGATTCGTTCGCCAGTGTCGTCTGCAGGCGGGTCGCGGCGGCGCGCGCTTCTTGCGGTGACAGATTGGCGACATGCTTGATGCCTTCTTTCGCGCCGATGCCCTGGATCAAAACCCCGATCATGCCGTCGACCAGCGAGTGTCCTTGTGACTGGTCTACCCCGAGGCGGATCGCGTCGAGCGACGACTCTATCGCGCCCGCGTGGTTCCCTTCCGACGCCCGCACGTTCGCCTCGGCGGCTAACAGGCGCGCCATCTCTCGCTGGGCGATGAAGTTCACAACCGGGCGGGACAGCCCTTTCGCCTCGGATGGGTTTGTTTTGAAATGATTCGTCTGGAAGTCAGCGACGTAAGGGTACTGCATCCCTTGCCGCAGTAGATTCAGGGAGGGTTGCGCGCGTTCGACATACGGCTTCTGCACCGACGCCGGTTCGTCCATTAGAAGTCGCGACGAACCGCCCCTGTAGCCGCCGCTGTTGCCGAAAACAGTCTCGTAATTCAGCGCGTCGGTCGCCGCCATGTAGAACGTGGCGGCGTTCGGCTGTTTCATCTGCCCCCACTGCGGCGCGGTGTTCGTCGCATACACGCCTTCACCCTTCGGGTAGGTCGGCTCCTGATTCGCGACGATCCAACGCCCCCCGACCAGCAGGGAAAGCGCAAGCGTCGCCGCCGCGACCCGTCGTTTGCGTACGAGGCGTTCCTGCGGCGTGACGATTTTCCGGGCGCGGGCTTGCCGCGCTGTATGCTCGCGGCTGACGACGGCGTGTTCGGCTTTTCCAGCCGTTTCGTGGCTCGCGGCGGTGTCGGTGACGGTTTCGGCGGCGGACGGCGGGGCGGAAACGTAGTGGGGGTCTTCGGCGCGGTGAAACAGCGAACGCATAGTATTCAGGCGATCCTTACAAACCAATCTTATCGCAACTCCCGTGCCATAACGTGCGGGCGGGCACTATTTTTTGGGACGGAACGGTGCCGACGTGATCCGTCCCGATCCCGTGCGGCGGCAGGCTTCTTCCTGTTCCATCGGAGCGAGAAAAGGAAACCCGCCGACCAATCGCGAACCAAGCCGACAAAGGAATCCCAACTACGCCATGAATACCCGACGCGCTTTTTTGCAGTCCGCTTTGCTTTTCCCCTCCCTGTTCGCCGTGGACGCCTTCGCGCAGGACAACGCTTCCCCAACCTTCGCCGACTTCGAGAGTGGCGACTATTCCGACTGGACAATCACCGGGGATGCGTTCGGCACGAAACCAGCGACCGACGCCCTGTTCCCCGGCAAGGTGCGCGGGTTCGGCGGCAAAGGCTATGCGTCCACGTTTAGCCCGCGTCGGGGCATACTGGCGACGGGCAAAGCGGTGTCGCGGGAGTTCGTGATTGAGAAGCCGGTGATAACGTTCCGGATCGGCGGCGGCAACCATCCGGGAAGCGCGTGTCTGAACCTCGTCGTGGACGGCAAAGTCGAGCGCACGGAAACCGGCGACGGCTCGGCGCAACTCGTAAGCAGAACGTGGGACGTGTCGGCACTCGTGGGCAAAACGGCGCGGCTTGAGATCGTGGACGACACGCAGTCCGACCGGCGCGGCTACGTCATGGTGGACGACATCGCGTTCATGTCGTTAGGCGAGGGAGACGTTTTGAACATCGAGGACGGCAAATCGTTAGCGGAGTTCGGCGTTACCCCCTACTTTTTAGAAAGGGCAGCGGTAACTTTCTCTCAAAAATATGGCAAGGGAGACTGTGCGCCGTTATTCGATTTTGGTGTCGAGCCGAAAGTTTTACGCGAGCTGATTGACAATGCTTGTGTTTGGGCGTACCGATGTCTGCATGACAACCGACGTTCTGTTTCACAAACGGCAAAGTTGTTCACCAGTCAAGTCGAAGTGTTGCTGAAAGAGAGGAATGTTTCCAAACCCAATAAATTGCTTGTCGACTGGCTTTGCGCGGAGATAATCTGCTCCTATGTTTTCTCCAATGTCAAGTTTGATGATTACGGGATTAAAAATACGGCGATAGCAACGAGCAATTTTCAGGAAAGACCTTTTGAGATTTTCGCAATGCAAAATCCTGTGGCTACATGTGCCGGATTTTCCAAGATTGCGACAGAATTGGCTTATGAAGCGGGGCTAAAGTGTTGCACGATTAACGGTGTCTGTAGGTGGGGGGACGAAGTTGCTAAGAACAACGACGGACACAGTTGGGTGATGTTTGATTTCGGCATCAACGTCCGTGTACCCGCCGACGTAACACCGATGCACCCCATTTCCGCCTCAAGTAGACGAGTAGAAGCCAAAATATCTTGGCATTGTCTCCCATGTACACCAAGAACGTGGGAATTGTTCATGCGTATGCACTGGTCAAACAAAGTTCGGTGGACACCCGAAGGCGAGTTCAATGATGGTGGAAGACCGGTTGTTGCAGACAAGAATCAACATAACCCAAAACTTGATGTAAAACTGTTTGATTGCTCTTGGGATGATTGGCATAGCGTCAACAGCAAGCCATATTGGGATTTGGAAAAGTGGTATATGGATAGAACGTATAAAAAGTTTGCCGCAGAATAGGAAAGTCTTCAGTACGTCTTATGTTCTGTACAATATGTTGATGATCTGCCCCCATTTTATGTACCAGGGAGTGCATTAGCCCCGCCCGTAAAAGACGCGGCAAACTCCATAGGTGTTCGATACCCCAAAGTGCAGTGTATCGCGGAAATGGCGGCATGCCGGGACAACAATATAAAGGCGGGTTACGACACCGAGGTACACGGCATCGTGTCGAACGGTCAAGGGTGGGTGTTTTACCGGTTGACGCGAACGCCGGAGGTGTGGGTGTCCGGCTTATTCACGATGAACGACCTGCCGAAACTCCTCGGCGCACTCGACCACGTGATCGCGGCGTGCGCAGATAACATCCCGTGATACGTCACGCAAGAACGCGGTTCCAATAACGTTGCCCTTCGCGGCACGCGAGGCGGGCAATTTCCTCTTGAGACGGTGTCGCCCTCTCTCATGCCCGCGTCGGGAAAGGATTTCGCCCCTCCGGGCGCGAATCTTACATAAACGTGCGCGCCCGTGTATACCACGGGGCGCGCGAACCTTTTACGCTGGAGAAAATTATGGCAGTACATAACGTAACACTTATTCGCGGCGATGGCACGGGTCCCGAACTCGTCGAAGCCACCCGCCGCGTTCTCGAAGCCGCCGTCGGCAAGTTCGGCTCGTCGTTCCAATGGGATGTGGTCGAGGCGGGCGTGGACATCATGGAGACCGCCGGAACCCCGCTTCCCGCGAACGTCCTGGAGTCCGTGCGCAAGAACAAGGTCGCACTCAAGGGACCGATCACGACGCCGATTGGTACCGGGTTCCGCTCGGTCAACGTCGCGCTCCGCAAAGAGTTGGACCTGTATGCCTGTATCCGTCCGTGCAAATCGTACACGGGCGTCCGCTCGAAATACGAGAACATCGACCTGGTGATCGTGCGCGAGAACACCGAGGACCTGTACGCAGGCGTCGAGTACGACCTGGACACCCCCGAGGCGAACCAGATTATCGCGATGGCGGGCGGCAAGATCCGCGCCGACTCCGCGATTTCCATCAAGCCGTTCTCGGTCACGGGCGTACGGCGCATCATTCAGACCGCCTTCGATTACGCCATCGAGAACGACCGCAAAAAGGTGACGGCGGTTTGCAAAGCCAACATCATGAAGTACACGGACGGTCTGTTCTATCGGATCGCTCGTGAAGTCGCCGCCGCCTACGGGGCTACTTTCGCGCCCGGAACACCCGCCGCCGAAAAGCCGGACCCGACGCTTTCCGCCTACGCGGGCAAAGCCGCCGGGATCGTTTACGATGAGTGGCTGGTGGACGCGATGTGTATGCAACTGGTGCAGAAGCCGGAAAACTACGACATTCTGGTCATGCCGAACCTGTACGGCGACATCCTCTCCGACTTGGGCGCGGGCTTGGTCGGCGGACTCGGCGTCGCGCCGGGCGCGAACATCGGCGTCGACACGGCGTTGTTTGAAGCGACACACGGCTCCGCGCCGAAGTACAAGAACCAGAACAAGGTCAACCCGACCGCGCTGATCCTGTCCGGCTTCCTGATGCTCAAGTACCTCAAGGAGAACGAAGCCGCCGCCGCGCTCGAATCCGCTATCAAAGCGGTGATCGCGGAAGGCAAGGACGTGACCTACGATATGAAGCCGGACCGCAACGACCCGACTGCGGTTGGCACAGCGGAAATGGCGGACGCGATCATCGCCAAACTGTAGGCGTCGTAACTCAAACCGATAATGTCGTCCGCGTCCTTACAACTATGGAACTCCATACGCGCCGTTTCGCTCGATCAGATCGAAGCGGCGCATGGTTCTGTAGGCGGTTCGGGGCGCGGACGACGTTATGCGACGCAACAGATCAATCAAGCATATACCGTTTTGCTCTCCTCACAATTTCAGGGGTTTTGCCGTGACTTACATTCGGAATGCGTGACGATCCTTTTGCAAGGCATCCCCTCCGTGCCTCTCCGCACCGTGTTAAACGGTATGGTTCTCACCGGACGCAAACTGGATTCGGGGAACCCCAATCCCGGTAACATCGGTGTCGACTTCGGTGGGTTCGGTTTTCGCTTCTGGGATGCCGTGTATGCCATCAGTGTTATCAATCGCGCCCGCAAGGCGCATTTAGACGCACTGAACGACTGGCGTAATGCTGTCGCCCATCAGGACTTCACCGCACCCCGGCTCGGCGGTGCCACCGTGGTACAATTGGTCACGGTTCGCCGATGGCGGGCGGCTTGTAACGGGTTAGCAACAGCGTTCGATGCTGTCATGCAGGATCGGCTACGGACTCTTATCGGAACTTCCCCCTGGTAAGGAAAAAGACAATGGCGACAAAAACCAAAGCGCACCCAACGAAAATACGCCAATACCCTCGTGTCGGGGATCGCGTCGTGTTACGGCTCGGCAATGACGTGGAAGGTACCATCGTTGAGGATCGTGGGAATATCGGCGCAAAGGGCGAACATATTTATCGCATCGCTGTAAACTACGGCGAGGAGTCGATGTTGCACTACGAAATCCCAACGTCGGGATTCCGTTCGACGAATGAGTTCGGTGTCCATTAGCATCTCTGATCCTGACGCCTACACAGGCGCGACCGATTCCATGGCGGCATCGCTTCGGCACAAATCGGCGACGCTTCTTCCAGTCGGTACGAAGGTAACGCTTCTTTTCGGGGTGACGCGCCGCATCGGAACGATTGTCGAACATCGCGGTCCCATCGGAAAAGAGGGTGAACGGCTTTACCGGGTCGAGTTCCCGAATGGTGACGAAACATTTTACACCGAATTGGCGGCGTCCGATTTCGACACAACTCTATGATCGGCACCGTAGAAATGGCTGACGAGATCATCGCCAAAATACAGTATAGTCTTTCGCCACTCTGCATAACGAGCCTCAGCACGCCTGTCCTGATGTTGTAACCAGATGATCATGAGCATTACAAAAACTTCCGAACCAGACGACGACCGGTTCTATAGCGAGGTACACGGCATCGTCATGTCGGCGCGGCGCACGGCGTGGCGGGCGGTCAATGACGCGATGGTCGGCGCGTACTGGCAGATCGGTCGCGCCATCGTCGAGGAAGAACAGCGCGGCGCGGTGCGGGCGGAGTACGGCAAGCAGTTGATCGAAAGTCTGTCGAAACGCCTGACTTCCGATTTTGGCAAAGGGTACGACCGCTCCAACCTGTGGAACATGCGGCAGTTTCATCTGTCATTCCCGATTCTCGACGCACTGCGTCGAGAATTGACGTGGACGCATTACCGCCTGATCATGCGCCTGCCGAACTCGCAAGCCCGCTCGTTTTATGAAGCCGAGATGGTTTCCTCGCGCTGGTCCACCCGCGAACTGGAACGGCAGATCGATTCGATGCTGTTCGAGCGGTTGGCTCAGTCGGGGGATAAGGAAAAGGTGAAATCCCTCGCCGCTGAAGGGCAGACACTTCACGAACCCGCCGATCTGGTCAAAGACCCGTATGTTTTGGAGTTCACCGGGATCCCGCACGCGACCGCGTTCCTGGAGTCCGATCTGGAGACGGCACTGATCACCAAGTTGGAACAGTTCCTGCTCGAACTGGGCAAAGGCTTCCTTTTCGCGGGGCGGCAACAGCGCATCACACTGGACGGCGAACATTTCTATATCGACCTTGTTTTTTATAACCGACTGACGCGGTGCTTCGTGCTGATCGACCTCAAAACGGGGAAACTGACGCATCAGGATCTGGGACAAATGCAGATGTACGTGCACTACTATCAGCGCGAAATGATGACCGACGGAGAAAATCCGCCCATCGGTATCGTCCTGTGCGCGGACAAGAGCGAGGCGGTCGTGCGTTACACCTTGCCCGAAGGTCAAAACCAGATTTTCGCGTCCCGGTATCAGCTCTACCTACCGACCGAGGAAGAGCTAAAACAGGAAATCATCCGCGAACGCGAAGCGATTGAGCAAGACCAAAGTCGCTTGTGAAATGAACGCGGGGCATGGTGACGCGTCACTATCCGCCTGATCCATCTTTTCGAACCGCCAAGACGCCAAGACCGCCAAGGGCAGAGGAGGAAGAGGGAAGGGTTTTGCGATTGTGCGATTCGCTATATCGCGGTGGCGCGAATGAAACGAGATGTGACGACTCAAAACCTTTCCCTCTTCCTCCTCTGCCCTTGGCGGTCTTGGCGGTTCAAAAACTAAACGAGCGAAGCGGACAGAGTGATTTCCGTCGCGGAAAGGGCTTTGCTGACCGGGCAGGACACTTTCGCCTCGTTCGCTATGGACTGGAACTGCTCCGCCGCGATGCCGGGGACTTTGCCTTGTGTGGTTAGTTCGATCTTGCTGATCGCGAACCCGCCGTCCACCGGACCGAAATGCACCTTCGCTTCTGTCTTCACCGAATCCGCCGGGTATCCCGCGTGCTCCAGCATCGCCGAAAATTGCATCGAGAAGCAACCCGCGTGTGCCGCCCCGATCAACTCCTCCGGGTTGGTGCCGGTGTTGCCGTCGCCCATGCGTGTCTTGAACGAGAACGGCTGGTCTATCGCGCCGGTCCCGGTTTTCATGTGCCCGGTGCCCTCTTTCAGGGTGCCATTCCACTCGGCGTTTGCAGATCGAATCATATACTCTTTCCTTTCGTTAGCGCGGAACGGGGCGAAACTATATGCTCTCGCCCTCTTGCAGGCGTTCCGCCTGATCTGTCGTCACTAACGCGTTAATGATACCCTGTAAGTCGCCGTCCATGATCTGATTCAAGCCGTGCGTCGTCAATCCGATGCGGTGATCCGTCAGGCGGTCCTGCGGGAAGTTGTAGGTGCGTATCTTGTCGGAGCGGTCGCCGGACCCGACCTGCAACCGGCGTGTGTTGCCGGTCGCGGCTTCCTGTTTCTCGCGCTCGATCTCGAATAGCTTCGCCATCAGGACGCGCATCGCCTGTTCGCGGTTTTGCAGTTGCGAACGTTGGTCCTGGCACGCGACCACGATCCCGGTCGGCAGGTGCGTGATGCGCACCGCCGTCTCGTTCTTTTGCACGTTCTGTCCGCCCGCGCCCGCCGACAGGTAATAATCCATCTTCAAGTCTTTTTTGTCGATATTGACTTCGACCTCCTCAACCTCCGGCATTACCGCAACGGTCGCCGTGGATGTGTGAATCCGCCCGCCCGATTCCGTCGCCGGAACTCGTTGCACCCGATGGACACCGCCCTCGAACTTCATCTGCGAAAACGTGCCGTCGCCCCGTATCGAAAGCGACGCGTCCTTGACGCCGCCGATGCCAGTTTCCTGTGAGGAGATCAGTTCCGGCTTCCATCCGCGCCGCTCGGCGTAGCGCATATACATCCGCAGGAGTTGCCCGGTGAATAGTTCCGCTTCGTCGCCGCCGGTGCCGGGGCGAAATTCCATGATAACGTCTTTGTCGTCGGCGGGGTCTTTGGGCAGGAGCAGGATGCGCAACTCTTTTTCGAGCGGATCGACACGCGGTTTGAGCGCGGCGAGTTCGGCTTGCGCCAACTCCTTCATGTCCGGGTCGGAGGTCAACTCCTCGGCGTCCTCGATCCCCTGCAACACGGACTTGTACTCGCGCAGTTTCTCGATCAGCGGGGTCAGGGCGGCGTGTTCCCGGGTAAGGGCAATCATCGCCTGCGTGGCGAGATTCGGATCGTACATTTGCGCGGCGAGGGATTCGTACCGGCGTTCTACATCAAGCAGTTTTTCAAGCATAACAAACGTCGATTATATCACCGCGCGGGGGGTGCCTCGAATATCAGATCGTCGTATTCGTCGTCTGAGATTTTTGGCTTGACGATGATCATTCCGGTGCCGGGTACCGTCGAGTCGTCTGAAAGATCTACCTCGTACACCAGATCGCGTCCATACCCACGTGCTGACGCGGAAACACCGAGGTAACGCAGTGTGAGCAACGCCGCATACTGTTCGTTCCAATCTCCATCCGCAAGGGCATTAATCAAAACGGGGATTGCCGATTTTCCCAGATCAACTGCTTTTTGCTTCCACAGTTCGCTTTGTTCCGAGGGGAATGGCGGAATAGGAAGCGCGAGGAAAGATTTGACATGTTGTTGCATTGAATACTTCCTCGTCAAGTCGCCATGCTCCGGGGCGCGATTCGGTTCTGTTCCAGTGTTTCACATAGGCATGGCTATTGGCGTCAGGGCTTCCCCGATGTCAGCCGTTCGCGCAAATAGCGGAGCGTCCCCGCCGGAGCCGTTACCAGGGTCACGTCGCAGTTCGCGCCCGCCGAAAGGTGTGCCATCGGATGGTATGCTTCGCCGGATTCCAGCCACACACTTTGTGCTCCGACTTCTTCGGTCAGACACAAGCCTGCCGCCAGATCGTAGAGCGACGTACACGCGCACTGGCACCCTTTCGCCTGACCCGCCGCGACGTAGCACAGGTCCAGCGCGGCGGAACCAAGAATCCGCAGTTTCGCCGTCAGTCGCCCGAAATCCATCCGCCGCGCCGTGGTCGAGCAGATGATATAGGCTTCCTCGCTCCCCAGTTCGCCGCCCGCGTCTAATTTCGGTAGCAACTTGCCGTTGCGGGTCGCGCCGTGTCCGAGTGCGCCCGCGTACACGTCGCCCATCATCGGGGCGTTGACCACGCCCGCTACCGCGCGGTCGCCGTAGATGACGCCGATACTGATGCACCAGAGCGGCAACCCGTTCGCAAGGTTCGCGGTCCCGTCCACCGGGTCCAGGCACCAGAGCGGGATGTCGGGCGACACGGTGCCGGTCTGACCGAATTCCTCGCCTAAAATCGCGTGGTCCGGGTACGCCGCGCCGATCCGCTCGCGCAGGAACCGCTCGATGGCATGGTCCACGTCCGTCACCACAGTACCGTTCGTTTTCGTGTCCGCCGTGATCCCGGCGCGGACCATCGTTCGCGCCCGTTCCGCCGCCTCGTCCGCGAGTTGCGTAGCGAAGTCGCGCCAACGGCGGAAATCCTCGGTCTGTTGTTGCATGGGTGGTTCTCCGTCTGATATAGCCTGTGTATGAGTTGTGAAGTGGTCAGTGGTGAGTTAGTGGATAGTGGACAGAGAGTTCGGTGAGGCAGGCTCGCCGCGCGCACGCCCCGCACAGACCACTGACCACTACCCACTGACCACTGACTTGTTTGTTACCACGGCGGCGCGGGAAACTCCTGCTTTGCGCGAGTACGCCGCCCGGCTTGCCGAAGAGTTGCGCTGCGTTGTGGTTTCCCGGCGGGGGAGCGGGATGCCGGCATTGTTCGCGTCGCTCCCCGATGCCCGGCGCGCCGTGATCGTGCAAACCAACCGTCTGTTCCTCGTGGACCGTGCCGGGCACTCGTTCTTTCAGCACCCGAACATGGGCTACCTGCGCTTCGGGCACGTCAGCGCGGGCGGGCAGGACACACTTTTAGAGGCGACCGAAGCCGCCCCCGGCGATGCGATCCTCGATTGTACACTCGGCTACGCTTCGGAGGCGACCCTGCTATCATACGCGGTCGGCGAAACAGGGGAGGTACACGGGGTGGAAGCGGTTCCGGAACTCGGCGTCGTCGTGCGCGCGGGGTTGCAAACGGTCGTCACGGGTCGACCGGTGCTCAACGACGCCATGCGCCGGGTGCGCGTCGTGCACCTCGGACCGAACCTCGATTATCTGCGTGCCTGCCCCGATAACCGGTACGACGTGGTGTACTTCGACCCGTTCTTCGAGTCGGTCCTGGAGGACTCGCAACCGTTCGCGCCGATCCGTTTGTTCGGCGACCACGGACGCCTCACCCCGGAGACTATTGCGGAGGCGATGCGCGTCGCGCGCCGCAGTGTGGTCGTCAAAACCACGCGCTGGGGCGAAGCCTTTGCGGAACTCGGTATCACGGAGCGGTTGGAGTCCCGCAACGGGAAGGTGGCATATGGGATCGTCCGGACCGGGACAGTGGCTACCGTCCGTCAACCGTATGCGGAAACCTGCCGCCCGGAGCGTTGATGGCAAAAGCCGTCCGACTACAGGTCGGTTCGGTACCGATAACATTGACGGAGTAATCGCCGCCCGAGGGGCAGACCGGCAAGGATTTAAGGTAGTTCGACGATCCGCCACCTGCGGTGTACAGGTTTGCCAGAGTCGGGGCGGGCGAGGACGGACCTAACCTGTTGGTCAATGCATACTGTTCTTTCGCGCCGCTGAGGTATGTCAGGTTCCGGGAGCAGGTCCGTGAGCGGGACCGTTCACGGGCGAGGATGAGGTTGGGTGCACCGATGGCAAATATGATACTGATGATCAAAAGAACGATCATCACTTCGATCATGGTATAGGCACGTCTGGAGTTTCTCATTTTCATCAACTTTCTGTCCTGCCGGGTACAAATATCTTCCCGTCATCGTTCGGTTTGCCGAAATTGATCGGCTATGTATACATTCGCAAACATCGTGCCAGATCGATATTATATTAACTTGATCCGGTACCGTCCGCTGTTTCTGAGCAGATATTGTGTCCCCGACCTTTCCCGTGGTATCGGAAAGGATAGGGACACTTACAGGGCATTCGCCTTCGGTATGGCAGGGAGGGTACACCTGTCAGGGGGCTTCCTGCGCGACTACGGCAACATCCGCCATCGGGTCGAAGGGATTTTTCGTCTGCGCCACGCGAATCCCGGTGTCGGCGAGGCGGTCGATATGTCCGTCGCAGAACAGCACCGCCGACCCGCCGTTGTGCCGGGGGCGTATCCAGTCTTCCGTGATCGCCCGGGATGGCAGGACTAAATCGCCGACCCGGTACTTCCCGTCGCGGCGCGCCCCGCTGTAGTAGCGGTAGCCAGTGATCGCGTTCGCGCCCGCGCGGTTCGCCGTGTCCCAGAGGGCGTAGGCTTGCGACGGGAAGGCGATCTCCGCTTCGCTTACTGGCGGTCCTTTGGGATCATATACCGGGAATATTCGCCCACCGAGCGCGGCGTTGTAGGCGTAGGCTATGACCGCATCATCGCTGGCGGGGCAGATAAACGGGTCTTGCTTCTCGGATTCGCGCTTTTCGCGATACGGCGCGAGGCGTTCGGTCCAGGCGTCCTCGGACTGTTGCACCGGATGCGTAGCGCGTACGAGGTTTCCCATCGGCGGGAGCGGCGGATACACCCCGTCGTAGTCCTGGACATACATCGAAAGCATCTGATGCAACCGCCCGAGGTTCGACGAACACGCCGCCGCCCGTGCCGCGCCCGCCGCGCTACGATACGCCGGAAGCGAGATCGTCAGCACTACCGCGATCAGTAGCATGATCATCGCCCATTCCCAGATATACAGCGCACCGCGATCCCGGCGCGGGACCCAGGCAGGAATCGTACCTTTGACACGCGGTTTTCGCCCGACAAGCCAGACGAACGGATTTTTAGGGGGAGTGGATGGAATAGACACAGGCGAGGAGTACCCCGCAAGTTTCGTACCAGAAGAGGTTTTGGGTTTTGGGTGTTTGTGATCTTCGGTTTGTTCCATCGGTCGCGATCATCGGTTTCACCGACGTCTGTAGGTGGCTCCGCCACCGAGCGTCCTCCGGACGCGGGCACGTCGATACCGTTCGGCAACCGCGACGATGTTCCGTGTTCGGCGCGTCCG
>JAYULM010000232.1:0-3596 GCA_043763605.1 Armatimonadota bacterium
AACGGCGACCTCGGGTTGCAGGACACCGCGCGGATCACAGGCGCGACCCCGATCAACGCGACCAACGGTTCCGCGCTCTCGATCAACGGAGCCGGGGTAAATCTCGGTGCCGGGACGCTGAACGCGTCCACGAACAGCCTCGTTTCGCTGACGAATCACACGTTCACCAATAACCGCGTGTACAACTTCAACGCGTCCACCCTGGCACTGAACACGGGCGGCGGCGTGAACGGCGCGACCCTGAACCTGAACAACGGCGCGACGGCGCGGTTCGACACGACGGGCGCGAACATCACCGGGGCGACTCTGACGGGCGACCGTTTCACGGTGTCCGCGAGCACGGGCAACACGGGGACGATTCAGAACAGTTCGCTGCTCACCACGGCGAACGCGGCGGCGAACGTAATCACGTTCGCCGGCCCGGGCAGTCTGGTGCTGTCCGGCACCACGACGGCGACGGCGGGCGGGTTCGCGTTCAGCGGCGCGAACGTCACCCTGACCGGGATGGCGACGCTCTCCCGGGCGAACGCGACCGGCGGCGGGTTCGTGATGACCAACGCGACCCTGACACTCGCCGGACAGAACCGCATCACGAACGCGGGCGTGAACAACAGCGACGCGACGATGAACGGTTCCACGATCCGCTTCGCCGGGAATCAGTTCACCGTGCCGCAGGGCACCGGTAGCCTGAATCTGTCTTCCACCGCCGCGACCGCCAGCAACCTGCTCCTGTCCGGCGCGACGGCGGGCGGCACGACTCTCGACGGGAACATCGCCCTGATCGGGCGATGGAATCAGATCGGCGCGTCCTACGACGGCGGCGCGAACCCGCGTAACCTGGTGATGCGCGGCGGCGGACTGACGGCGAACGTTTCCAGCAACACGGCGGTCCTCACCCCGACCAGTCTCGTCCTCGATGCGGGAGCCAGCATCCGTGTCGGCAATCTGTTCACGTCGGGCGTCACGAACAGCACCGTGCGGATCGTGCCGACCGGGGGCGTCTTCGACATCCGGCGGGGGACGTTGAACGCCGTCGGGACGACGAACCGATTGATCATCGGCGACGCGGGCGGCGTCCGCACGACCATGAATACACGCCCCGCGAGCGGCACGGTGGAGATCGAGGAAGGGGCGTTTTTCCGCGTTGCCAACGCCGATGTCACCAACGAACGGCGGTTCCATTTCGACCACGGCGGCGCGGAGTTCGACAACGTCGTTTTCAACAACGTCGGCACAACAGCCGACACCAGCCGGTTCGTGTCGGCAAACGGCTCGGAGATCGTCGCCTTCAACACGACGTTTCGCGGCGGCGCGCCTTACCTGCTCGGCAACACATTCCTTTCGCTCGACACGAGCACGGTGGACGGCGCAACCCTGCAAATGACGGGCGGGAACGTCCTCGTCACTGGAAGCAACACCGTCACGCGAACGTCGGAGATCCGCAACGGCAGTGTTACCGGCGCGGGAATCACGATAGTCAACCCGGGTCATATTCTGAAAATCAACGGGAACAGCGGGACTGCCACGTTCGGCGCGAACTCCGTGACGCTGGATCTGTCGCAGTTGACTATCAGCGCGTCGGGAGGCGCCTTCGGTGGTGCACCGGGGACCGCGACCGTCACGGCGGGGTCGGTGCTCGCCGACACGGGCACGATATTGATGCAGTCGTCGTCGCAAAGCCCGGCGGCGTTGCGTAGCGGCAACATCCGATTGCGTAGCGGTTCGCTGATCAAACTCGAAGGGACGGGAAACAGCATCGGAGCCACTACGGGCAATACCACGGTGACGTTCGACGGGACCGTCGCCAGCGATATTATTCTGTCCACCGGGAGCGGCACCGCGCAACTCAACATTCCCTCCACCATGACGATGACCGGGCGGATCGGTCGGATCGGCGGCGCGGCAACCAGCCAGTTCGGATTGGTACGGGTGCTGAACGCGGGGCGGATCACGTCCAATGTGAGCGGAAACCGCACGACTATCGACCCGCAATCGTTCAGCAACAGCGGCGTGCTGGAGGCGGTCAGCGGCGCACGTATGGACATAAATACCGATACTCGCCCGTCGAACTCCGGTGGAATCACCGTCGGAGACGGTTCGACACTGACCCTTTTCGACGGGCTGATTCAGACAGCCGGAACGACCAGCATTGCCAGCGGCAGGCGATTGGTCGTCGGTGCCGGGCAGACGTTCGAGTTGCGCGGCGGGGCACTGAACGGGACCGGGCGCGTGACCGGGAGCGTCGTCAACACGGGCGGGACGACATCGCCGGGAAACTCGCCGGGGATGCTGGAGATCGCGGGCGACTACACCCAGAGCGGCGACGGCATCTTCCACGTCGAACTCGGGGGAGACAATCCGACGCTATTCGATCAGTTGCAGGTGTTCGGGAACGTCAAGCTCGGCGGCACACTCCTCGTCACCGCGCTAGATGGTTACGTACCGAGCATGGGGCAATCGTTCGAGTGCATTTTCGCGGAAACGATCACCGGTCGGTTCGATCAGATCGTTTCATATGTGCCCGGCTTCCACTTCCGGGGAAGCATCGTCGGGAACACCTGGAGCATGGCGACCGTCGCTTCGGTCCCCGAAACCGGCAGCATCTGGCTGATCCTCGGCGGCTTCGGGGTCGGGGGCGTCGCACTATGGCGAAAACATAGCACCCAGGTCTGACCCACACGGCAAAGGGGCGCATTCGACCGGCAGGTTCAAAGCGCGTTGTCGGGGGTTTCCATCGCTCCCGGCGACGTGTCCGATCCGTTCTTCATGCGCCAGGGCGAGCGCATCTCCCCGTGTCGCCGGGGGCGAATCCGGATACAATGAAAGCCATCCGACACGATCCCCTGCCACTCTCCGAAGAACTGCGCACCCGCCGCGCGACGGTCCTGGACGCCCTGCGCGACTTCGGGGCGATGGCGGCAATCGTCCTGCTATGTGTGGGGGCGGCTGTGCTTTACGGCGTCTGCCACGACCAGGTCACGGCGCGGGTCTGTATCGAATACTTTTCCGTATATCACTCGACCGACGTATTACCGCCTAGCATGGACCCGCGCTCTCCGACGCAACAGGGCTTCTTCTGGGGCGTTTTCGCGACGTGGTGGATGGGCTTGTTTATCGGCGTTCCGCTGTCCATCATCGCCCGCGTCGGCACGGCGAAACCGCTTGCCGCTCGCGACCTGCTTCGTCCGGTCGGCGTATTGATGGCCACGATGGCAACTTTCGCGCTCGTCGCCGGTTTGCTTGGATACTTCCTATCGCCCGACGGTTCGGCGACGGTACATTCGTTTCCCTCAATCGCCCGCGAGATACCGCCGTTTCGATTGCGCGGGTTCATGGCAGACTATTTCGCGCACAACGCGTCGTATCTCGTCGGCGCGGCGGGCGGATTCGTGCTGATCATTCACACGGCGTTCGTGCGCTGGCGCAAACCGCGACAGAAGTAACATCTCGATACCGTAAACCGCAATAGTTTCTTTCTTTATGTCCTACGCGGACGGCGCCAACCTGACGTTGGATCGTTGTACCTGCGGTGCTGTGTTTCTGCTTGGTGGCTCTGGTTCGGTCCTTTCGCGCGAATTTGCCGGTTCGGTTTTTCA
>JAYULM010000233.1:0-12980 GCA_043763605.1 Armatimonadota bacterium
GCGCGATCAGGGACTTACAGCACCGGACGGACATTGTGCAGTCGTTCTTCCGAATGGCTGGTTTAGAAACTTAACGACGGATCAATAAGGATGAAGAACTGAGATAGACAATCAACGCTGACGAGTAGGATGAAAGGCGGCTCGTCGAAAATACGGTCAATTCAAACTGACTTGTGTTGTCTATGCAGGATTTCGCGCCCGCCGTACCCGGTTCATTCGCGGTAAAAATGTTTTCGTGGTCGGGATGATCTACCAGGCAAACCCCTTACACAACCGAAGCAAAATCGAAGATTTTTGAGAGTTATAGCCAGGGCACTCATGCCCCGGTAACTCCGCCCCATCTACCGCGTCCTCAAGAATCCTCGTATCGTATACACGTGCGGCAATCCTCCGAGGCGCACACCGTGCTCGCCGCTCGCGACGCAATCCGCCACATATACGGGAACCCCGCCGCGCGTCCCGTGCGGCTGACCGAGTGCCTAGTTCGCGTGCGTCACCGTCCACCGCTTGCCGTCCGCCGACACGTGCTCCACATACGCGACGTGCCCATACGGGTTGCCGTCCCACGCGTCCAGCACCATCACGGAACCTGCGGTAGGGGTGTCGGACCGCGTCGCGTTCGTCACCTTCTTCGTCCAGTGGCGGGCGTGCCTGCCGGAATCGGTGTCGAAGCGCAGCCACCAGCCGTCGTCCGCCGCGCGAACACAGGCGTACCAGGTACATTCGCCTTTTGGGAGCGGGCGGCGCATCCAGGAAAGGTTCGCGTCACGCTCCGGCAGTACGCGGTTGCGCAACCGTTGCCAGGCATTCGGGACCATTAGCAACGTCACCAGAACCAGCACCGCAAGCGATGCAGTACCCATCCCGACGGAACGCGACCATTTCATACCGGTAGGACACGCGACAAGTGAGGGTAGTTACACTGGGGGTTCCGGAGTGTAAATCCACGCGCGCTGAGAACTGGGCGCACGAGTAATCAGGCGACAACTCTTCCCCTGCCCGGTTCTTGCCTCTCATTCACAGGTACGTGTGACGCATTTTAACTCGACTCAGTGTGCAGGCAAGATCGGAGTCAGCGTCAGGTAAACTTAACGCCATAACGGGATAGCATACTGCGTTTAGAAGCCATCGTTCCCGCCATTCGAAAGAGTGTTGCGGGTGGATCGTGTCCTGTTCTCTGGGGCAGGTGAGGTTTTCCTGATGACCATCGAAAGTACGAAAACATAACGCGGCAATCAACTGACCGGGGGCGGGGCGCGACACCGTGCACCCCGCCCCCGAACAAACCACCCAACACCCCAACCGTTCAATCATCCGACACCCCCGAATCACTTCACCAGCGGGTTCGTGAATTTCGGGTCGGCGGTCAGGGTGCCGTCGTTCAGGGTGCGCAGGAACGCCACCAGCGCATCGCGGTCCGCGACTGTGAGGGGCAGACGTTGCGGTTGCCCCTGTGGGTTTTTCAGGCGGTTGTCCAGAGCGGGACCGTTCTGTACGCCCCTGATGTAGTGGTCCACCGCCTGCTCCAGCGTCGCGAACCGACCGTCGTGCATGTAGGGACCGGTCAGCGCGACGTTTTTGAGCGACGGCGATTTGAAGATGCGGGACTCGCCCGCGTCCAGACCGTTGCTGAGCGAGGTGGGGGCGAGGGCGAATGTGGGAGCCTGATGGCAGGAGTTGCAACCCGCGCCGCCCTGCCCCGGTCCGGTGGTGAACAACACCTTGCCGCGCTCTTCCTGCGCCGTATAGCCGGGAAATCGTGTTTCCAGACCCCGTTGCGGCAGGGCGGGGTTGAAGACGCGGGCGAACTCGGTATCGAAGCGGCTGTTTACCGAAACGATGCTACGTTCGTACTGCGCCAGTGCCCGCTGGATGCGGTCCTCGGTGATCGCCGGATCGCCGTACACCCAGCGGAACAGTTCGGGGTAGTACGGGAGTGTCCCCATCTTCGCCGTCACCGCGCCGAACCCGCCGTGCGCGGCGTCGAAGCCCATTTCGACCTCGTTCTGGATCGGTTGGGTCGCCTGCGCTTCCACGCTTGCCGCCCGCTTGTCCCAGAACATCGCGCGCCCGGCGTAGAAGCGGAGATTCGCCAGACGCATCGAGTGCGCGTCAGTGAACGCCGTCCCGTTGAAGCCCCGACTAAACCGGGCAGGGTCCACGAACCCGTTCGATTGCTGGTGGCAGGACGAGCAGGCGGTGGTGTCGTTGATGCTAAGCCGTTTGTCGAAGAAGAGCACCCTGCCCAGCGTCGCGCCCCGGTCCGTGACCGGGTTGTCAACCGGGGTGTTGTCCTGTTTGCGCACCGCGTTGTCGTAGTGCGCCGGGAACGCCGGGTTCGCGTAGTCCGGCAAGTTATTCACGTCGATATTCGTGTATTCGCGCACCCCGGCGAACGGGTCGGGCGTCGCGGTCGGAGTCGGCGAGGGAATCGGCGTCGCGGTCGGCGTAGGAGTGGGCGTCGGGAGAGGCGAGGGCGTCGGCGACGGCGCGGCGGAAACTGTGAGCGGCAGGGTCGCGGTTTTGCCGGACTCGGTTTCCGTCACGGTGACGCTCGCCGTGCCGGGGGCGGTTCCGGTGACGGTCAGACTCGCGCCGCCGGGTACTACGGCGGCAACGGATGCGGGGGAGATCCCCCACCGCCACGTCGTCGCGCCGGTCAGGATCAGATTACCCGCCGCGTCGAGCGCACTCGCCGCGAACGTCGCCGTTTGCCCGACACCGACCCCGGACGCGGACTGTGTCAGCGCAAGGCGGTCGATAGTCGAGTTCATCGTAAGGTTCAGCGCGAACGTCTGCTCGGCGACGGCTTGCGCGATCTGTGTGCCGCTCGCCTGCGGCGGTTGGGCGTCGCCCGTCGCGTCGGCGTGTGCGGTCGCTGTGACAGTGAGCGCGCCGGGCGGTAGATTGTCGAACGCGGCACCGGTCGCCGGTCGCGCGATGACCTGACTGACACGAAACCCGGTGGCGTTCGTGATCGTGACGCGGACGCTGTTCGACGCGATGGGGACCAGACGGGTGTCTTCGGAGCGCGCGGGCCATTCTATCGACACGGTCGCGCGGGCGGTGGGCGTGGCGACGGTGGGTGCGGCGGTAGTGGGGGCAACGACGACCGGTACGCCGCTCCCCGGATTACCGCCTCCACTCCCGCCGCCGCCGCAACCGGCGGCGATAAAGGCGATCCCGACGGGAAGCAGGAGCGCGGCGAGAACGGTGAGTGGGACCGGGATTTGTGCGGGGAATGTTTTCATGGCTTTTCTTCGGGCAAACTCGTCTGTGTTGCGGCAACGATGCCGGGGGCGATGGTTCGGGCGTTGATCGGACGGTGAACCGTTCCGCTGGGAGCCTTCGGCTGTAGACGCTTCGCGTCAGGGAGTCGTTAGGCTGTCGCACGAACCGTCTGCCTCCGGTGACGCGAAGCGTCTACAGCCGAAGGCTCCCAGCGGAACGGTTCACCGTCCGATCAACGCCCGAACCATCGCCCGTGTAGCAGGCTATCGCCCGATACTGAAGAGTTGCTGAAGGCGGCACGCTATCTTCGCCGAAGGGGAAAATGCCGGTCGCGAAGACGGCTCAGAGGAGCGCGAATCGGTAGCCGCGATTGCGCAGTCCGGCGAGAAGGTCGGGCAGGGCGGCGCGGGTGTCGGCGACGGCGGCGTGCAGGGCGATCACCGCACCGGGGCGGGCGGCGAACAGGACGCGGCGCGTGATCTCGCGTGCGCCGGGGCGGGAATGGTCGTAGGGGACGACGACCGGGCGGCGGGGCGACGCGGGCGTGGTGCCGTCGGCAGTGCGCAGTTCGGTGGTCCCCGGCGGGCGGTACAGGGTCGGGCGGACGCCGGTTATCGTGCGCAAAAGAT
This sequence comes from Armatimonadota bacterium, assembly GCA_043763605.1. Lineage (GTDB taxonomy): Bacteria > Armatimonadota > Armatimonadia > Armatimonadales > Armatimonadaceae > JACMIU01. Next base: position 3,861 of record JAYULM010000233.1, read on the forward strand.
CGGCAGAGCGGGCGAGACCGGGGCGGCTTCCGTCGTGGTCCCAGGAGTGCATTTGCAGGCGGTGTCCTTCGTGCGCGGCGCGGCGGGCGAGGTTCGCGCCGACGCGGTGGGTCAGGTGTTCCGCGATGCAGAAAAACGTCGCGGGGGCGGCTTCCCGGCGCAGGATGTCCAATAATCCTTCATCCGGCGACCGTTCTACGCCGGAAGGCGGAAGCGTCGGGAAGTCGTCGAACGTCAGGAAGATGTCGCCGGAAAAATCGGACGCCGCCGGGGGGCGTTCGGTAGCGAGGCGGCGCAGGCGGGATTCGAGTTCGTCGGTGCGTACGATCCCCTGCCGCGTCCAGTCGATCATACCGTGCGCGTCCACGACCACGGTCCACGGTACCGCGCGCAGCCCCAGCCCCGCGCTGACCCGCCCGCCGGCATCAAGGAGAACGCTTTCTTCCGCCGCGCCGCCGCCACCGGGGAACCGTTCCGCCCAGCGTCCGTCCACGCTGATCGTCCGGTAGTCAATCGGTAGCCCGCGCAGGTTGTGCCGCACGACGGCGAGGCGGCGGCTCTGCTCGCGCCATGTGTCGCACCACAGAGCGCAGAAGGACAGCACGGAAACCTGCCCCGGTCGCCAGGTTTGCGGGCGCGCGCCGCCGTACGGAAGCAGGGTGAACGCGGCGACGCGGTCGCCGGGACCGGACACGCGCGGGGGCGTCGTCGGCGGTTTCACGGCGTTTTGTCCTCTTTCGGGGCATCACGAACGTCCAACACCTGCGCCGCGCTCCCGCCGCGCACCGCCGGGCGGCGGATCAACTCGCCGGTCGCGGGCAGTGCCATCAACATGCCCTCCGACTCGGACCGCAGGTAATAGCGGAACGTGACCGGCTCCGAACCGTTCACCGGCAGATAGTGGAACAGGGCACCGTCGCGCACCTCCTCGCGGGCGTTCCCGCCGCGCTCGGAGTCCACGAACTCGAACCCCGCCGGGAGCGGTTCGATCACCTTCACCGCGTCCGCCGTTTCGTTGGGCCAGACCACCACGGTGACACGTACCGCCGCCCCGGGGCGCAGGCGCGATGCGGGCAACACTTCGCCCCAGACGCCGTACTCGTTCTGCGACTCGAACCGGCGCAGGACGCGCATCCCGGCGGCGATCTCGGCTGTCTGCGCGCGGTAGACCAGGGCTTCAGCGGTAACGAACGCTTCCCCCGCCGTGCTCCGGGCGCGCTTCAGCGTGACCGCGTTCGCGCCGTCCTTCAACAGGTCGCGGGGCACGTTCGCCGTCAGCGGGGCGATGCTTTCGGTGCCGGGGGCGCGTTTCTCCCAGGGCACCGCGACGCCGTTGACGGTCAGCGTGAAATCGTCGGCGGACGGCATTTCGCTCCCGGTGCCGTTACCACTGTTGCCGTTGCCCTGCGCACGGCTGTATAGGAGCAGGGCGCGGATGATGTCGGCTTCCTCGGAAGGCGTCGCTTCCGGTCTGCCCTCGCCGTCGCCGCCGTCCGGGGGGAGCAACAGCCAGCGGGCAAGCTTGGTACGGGCGGGTGCGTCGTTGCCGTCATTCAGCGCGACCAGCGTTTCCAGGGCGCGCGCCGTGGTTTCGATCACGCCCGCCCGTTGCCCCGGTCGCTCCCCGGCGGGGATGTAAGCGGTTTCCGGTCCGGCGACGCTCTGGGAGGTGATCGCCCGGGTGAATTGGCGCGCCCGGTCTTTGTTTCCGGCTTCCAGAAACCCCTTCGCCAGAATCAGCGTCGCCGCCGGGGACAGCGTCCCGGCGTTGCGGTCCGCGACTTCCGCAAGGAACGGCGCGCTCGCCGGGTCGAGCGGGGCGAGTACCGCCGCCAGATACGCCCGCTCCTCCCACAAGCCGGTTTCGCGGTACAGCGTGTTGCCGCCGCCGATCCCGCGTTTGAGCAGGTTTTCGGGGAACGGGACGCTTGCGGGCAGGATTCCGGGGGCGCGTTTCAGGGCGACGAGTGCCCGCATGACGCGCGCGGTGACACGGGCGTCGGCGGGGGCGTCGTCCCACCAGCCCCACGCGCCACCCGGCGTTTGACCGCGCGATAGCAGGGCGAGGGCGTCGCGCAATGCCGCCGAGTCGGCGGGCGGGGCACCGGGCGTCGCCGCGACTAACAGCAAGTCCGCCGCCGCCAGCGTCCCGTATCCCGAATTTTTATACAGCCGCGCGGCGGCAGACCGCGCCGTGGCTCCGGCTCCGCCGCGCACCGACACCCGGAACTCGGTCGCCGGTTCGATGCGCCCGGCGGGCAGATCGAGCGACACCGTGGTCTCGTCGGCGGTGCCCGACACCGCCGCCCCGACCCGCGCGGTGGTCGCGACCCCGCGCGGGCGCACCGGCACCGAAACGCGGACGCGGTCCGACAGGTCAGCGAGCGTTTCGCCCGGTCCCGGTTCCGTGGTCAGGGTTCCTTCCAGCACCGCCCGCCCGTCCGGGGCGGGGATGGCGTCTGCCGACACGCGCCACTCCACCGTCGCCTCGCCCTTCGCCGGGACAGTTACCGACTGCGCCGCGTTCTCGCCCGGCGCGGGCTGTACGCCGGTCGCGGTCAGGGAAACGCGGAACGTCCGTTCGCGGTCGGTGCGGTTGCTCACGGTACCGATCAGGGTCAGGCGGTCGCCCTGTACGAACTGTCGCGGCGTCGCGAGCCGGAGCATCACCGGGCGCGACGATGTGACGCGGCTCAGGGTATGCCCGACCGCCGTGGAACCGGTGACGCCGAACGCGGTTGCACGCCACGCCGTCAGGTTTCCGGGCAGTTCCACGGTGGCGACGGCGTTCCCGTCTGAACCGGTGACGAGGCGGGCGTTCCAGAATGCCGTGTCGAGGAACTTTTGCCGCACCGGGGCGACGCCGGTCGGCTCCGCGTTCTGGTACGCCCCGCCGCTGACCTCCTCCGGCGCGGACGCGGCGGTTTGTGTGTGGTTTTCGCGGTACCCCCAGAACGCCCCATAAATGTCGGGCGTGGCGTCGGGGCGCACGGCGAAGATGGCGTCATCGATCACCGCCAGCGCGACCTCGGCTCCGGCGACCGGTGCCCCCGTTTTGCCGTCACGCGCCCGCACCGTGTAGAGCACCCGGTCGCCGGGGCGGTAGTCGTTCCGGTCCGGCGTCACCGTCAGCGCGAGGCGGCGGGAGCGGTCGGGGACCGGGAGTGGTACGCCGCCGGTCAGGAGGCGAGTATAGCGCGTCTTGCTCGCCGGGTTTTCGCGCACCGCCACCCACTGCGACGCGGAAACGTGCGCGTTGGGAGCCATCCCGGCGGTCGCAGGCAACTTCCACGTGTACGCCGATTTTCCCGGCGGCACGACTTTGTAGGCGAACAGCGCGTTGCCCTCGACGGTGAGCAGCACGGGACGTTCGGGCTTGTTCGCGGCGAGAAACACGCTGACGGTGTCGCCGGGCTGGTACGACGGCGCGCCCAGCCGGACGCGCACACTCGGCTCCTCCCGCTCCGCCGCCACTTTCGTGTCGGGCGCGGACACATAAAACGCGGAAACGGCGACGGCGATTCGTTTCGCGCCGTCGGTGATTGTCGCGCGCAGTTCGACCTCGCCCTCCTTCGCGGCGGGCACGGTCGCGGTCGCCTTGCCGCTCGCCGGGACCACGGCGGCGGACTGGCTGAGCACGCGCCAGGAAGTGGCACCGGTCTTTTCGTCGTAGACGCGTTGCCGTGTCACCAAGCTCACCCGACCGCCGACCGGGCGACCGTCCAGGTCGGACAGGCGCAACTCCACCGGCACGACGCCGTTGAGCGGCGCGGTATAGACTTTCGTACGGATGCCGAGGCGTAGCGACGCGGCGTACACGGGCACCGAGCCGGTCGCCGTGACCTCGCGCCGTTGCCCGTCGGTAACGGTGCAGGAGATCGCGTAGGAAGCGTCGCCGATGTCGCCGCGCGTCGGAAAGGTGATGTTCGCGCGCCCTTCGGCGTCTGTGGTCACGGTATCGTCGGCGACCACGTCATCGGCGGCGTACGTATCGCGGGCGTACAGGTTTCCGTCGCCGCTGGCAAACCAGGCGGAATCGGCGGCGTCGCTACCGTTGCCGTCGCCGCTCGCGAACGCGCCGTAGTATGGGGTGGCACTGCGCCGGATCACGTAGCGCACCGTCGCACCGGGGAGCGGCGCGCCGAAGTAGTAGGTCGCCTGTACCGCGAACGTCCCGGTTTCGCCGGACAGGTACCGCTTTTTCGCGGGCGTGACCGTCGCCAGAAAGTCCGGCTTGCGGTATTCGGCGACCGTGAACGTCGCGTACGCCTTTTGCCCGTCGCGGGCGGTCAACACCAGCGAGTACGGTCCCAGTGCCCCCTGGGCGGGAATCGCGAACGACCCGGCGACCGTGCCGAGCGGACTGCTGGTCTCCGTGGTTTGCTGCTGGACGTTGTCGCGGCTGTCGCGCACCTCGGCGGTCACGGGAACGTTCGCTTCGGTTGCGTAGCCGGTCCCTTTCGTGCGGCGCAGGATCGCCCGGTACGACACCGTCGCGCCGGGGCGGTACACCGGTCGGTCGGTCTGCAGGTGACTGACCAGGCGGTTGTCCGGGTCGTTACTGCCGAGCGAGAGCGCGGCGATGTCGGCGGGTGTGCCCGGCGTTTCCCGCGTCACGATCACGGTCTGTGTGGTGTCCGGGCGCAGTTTCACCCGGTAGATGCCTTCGGAATCAGTGCGCCCTTCGGCACTGGATTTGCCGCTCGCGCGGTCCCACAGCGTCACCTTCGCACCGGTAACAGGTGCGCCCGTGCCGTGATCCGTCACCCACGCCAGCAACGAATCGGGTGTCCGTTTGAGCACCACGGCGAGGTTCGTAACATTGACCACCGCCCAATCCTTCTTGCCGTCGCCGCCGTTCGCGACCAGCAGGTACGTTCCCGGCGGAAGTACCGGCAGGTTGAACTGCTTGCTCCGATAAATGTCGGGCTGTTCGCGCGACGATTTCAACTTCGGGTCGCCGACCGTGACCGGGAAAACGCGGGCAGGCTTTCCGGGCGGCAACGCGTCCGGCATCGATCCGCTGTTGCCACCGTCGTTGCCGTCGCTGTTGTTCTTTTCGCGACGGAGCATCCACCGCGCGGCATCGATCTTGTAGGCGGAAACCGTGATGTGCGCCAGGTTGCGCGTATTGACATACAGGCGAATGGCGGGACCGGGAGCCACATCACGCTTCGTGGACAGGCGCACCTCGGTTACAGGCGACGCGACCGGCGGCGGCGGTGCCGGCTTCTGCTGCGGGGACGGGTCCGCCGCGACGCCGCCGAGGAAAAAGATTCCGAGCGTCAGGGCGAGAGCGGCGACGACACCGAAAATCATCAGGATTCGCGGCAAAAAAGGTGCTTTGGAGAGGATCGACATAGTTGGTGAGTTCCAGTGTTCGTCGGTCGCGGTCAGCCGCGAAACCGCCGGGCGACGATGCGCCACAGGCGGCAGGAGGAATCGTTCGGTACGCCCGCTTTTTTGTACGCCCAGCGGAGTCGGGTCGCCGGGTCGCGCCCTTCGTACGGAAGTACCACGCCGGTGCGGCTCCCGGATTCGAGCGCGAGTCCGTCGGCGGGCGTGAGCGTCAGGGCTTCCCCGCGCCCGACCGGTTCGAGTCGTTCGATCACCGTCACCGTCACCCGGAACCGGGACAGGTCGGCGGGCGTCAGCGGGCAGTAGCGCGGGTCGGCGGTGGCGGCGGAGCGCGCGGCGGTCTGCACCTCTGCGCGCAGGGTGGCGAAGCGCGGACGCAGTGTCCCCCGGCACCCGATCACGGTTCCGTCCCGCTCAATGGTCACGAACACGCCCCGCGCGGGCGTCTCCGGCGACACCGCATCGTGCGCAGGCGCGGATACGGAACCAGTGACGGCATTGCGAACCGCATCCCGGGCGAGCGCGATCAGCGCGGCGTCCGGCGTGGGCAGGGGCGAGGCGTTCTGCGCGCGCACCCCGGTATCCGCCGCCGCGAGGACGGAAGCAGTAGTTAGAAGCCCGGTGACGATTACGACGCCTCGGAATCGGGCTCTATTCTTGCCATGCGGTTTCATTGGCGACAGTTTAACACATGACTAACGCTGTAGTCAATAGGGGCGTATGGATATTTTCTGGTTTCGATTGAGCATAGCCGAACGAGATGATTGTGGACTGGTTCCACGCGATCCGCCTCCGATCTCATATCGACGAGTGCCCCCGGTCCAATCGTAACACCGAGCTCCCCACAATTCCGAAAAAATAATTTATCGCGATGATGCCACCTGCGAAAAGTCGGCGGGTCTGACCTTTTGGAGAACCAATAGGATGACGGGTTCGATCTATTTACAGTGGCATTATCTTGCTTTCATAGCACCGATGGCGGCATCGGCAACCCTGCTGATCCTGTCGGGCATGCGGACCGGCAAACATCGATCACACCAGCGCGGTGGACACATGGCGCGATCCGCCGGGAGCGCGAGAAGCGTCAGGCACGCATCCCCCCCCGCCAAACACGCGGTTCGGACCACATCCGGGGCAAAACGAAATGGCACCACTCCGGAAGCCGCGAACACCCACGGTGTCAGCGAGTTTTTTTTCGCGGTTACGGGATTCAATCGATTGTCGCCGCTGTTACTCGCACAGATGTTCTTGTTATATGGCGGTCTGGCAGGCTTCTGGGCTAACCGGCTACTACTCCCGAACATCGATACCCCCACGCTCGCACAATGGCTGCCCTGCCTGGGAATCGCAATCGGCGTGGGCACTCTGGGAGCACGCTTATCCGGCGAATTAATCGCCCGCCTGATGCCGCAAGACGCTTCGTCGGTCACGCGGAGCGATGGGCTGATCGGGCTTACCGGCAAAGTGGTCTTCCCGATCACCCAAACCAGTGGGCGTATCCACGTTTACGATACGTTCGGCACACTGCACGATCAGACGTGTCGTCTGGCACCCGGACAAGCCCCGATAGATCGGGGCGGTTTCGCGTTCATTTCCGACCGCGACCCGTCCGGGCATTTTTTAGTTGAGGAAGCGGCGGAGCCAATCCGACTTCGCTGATGGTTGGAGGTGAATAGCACTAAGGAGGCTATGGATATGGGATTCTTAATCCTGTTGTTTGGGGCGGTCGTTATCGTCGTCGGCATGCTGGGAATCGTCCCCGGAACAGGGGGCGTGGTACTCACCGTCATCGGGGCGGCAATGATGGTCGCGGGCGTTCCTGCCGGACTCATGACGTTCTACCGGCGCACCAGCGCGGACCAGGCGTTTGTGCGGACGGGGCACGGCGGGAGTCTGGTCGTGCTCGACAACGGCGCACTGGTCATTCCGGGGTTGCACCGGTTACTGGAAATCAACCTGCGCACCATGAAACTCGGGGTAAACCCGCGCGGCCAGAACGCGCTCATCACGCGCGACAACTTGCGGGCGAACGTCCTCGCGCAGTTCTACATTCGGGTCCAGGCGGACTCCGAGCATATCTTAAACGCCGCCCGGTCGTTGGGGGAGTCGTCGGTGAACGCCGAGGCGGTGGAGGGGCTGGTATCGGAGAAGCTGGTTTCCGCCCTGCGTGCCATCGCGTCGCAGATGGACCTGTTCGAGATCCATACCAAGCGCGACGAATTCGCCGAGCGGGTCAAAGAGCATGTCAAGTCGGACCTGGAATCGAACGGTCTGTTGTTAGAATCGGTCACGATATCAGAACTGGACCAGACCGACCCCGCCGACCTGTCTGACGACAACGTCTTCGACGCACAGGGGAAACGTAAGATCACCGAGATCACGGCGGCGGCGGCGGTCGAGCGGAACGCGTTGGAGCGGAACGCGGAGCAGGCACGAAAACTCAAGGACGTCGAAACCCGCCAGCAGATACTGGGACTGGAACGGATGCAGGCGGAATCCGAAGCGCAACAGGCGACCGAAATCGCCAAAGTCCGCGCCGACAAGGAGCGCGAGTCGCAGGAGGCGGTGATCACCCAGCAACGGCAGGTCGAACTCGCCAAGATCGAAAAAGACAAACAACTCCAAGCGCAGGAGATCGGTCGCCAGCAAGCGGTCGAAACGCTCCGGGTGCAACAGGAACAGGCGGTGCAGGCGGCGGGCATCGAAAAAGAAAAGGCGGTCAGTCTCGCCGGACTGATGAAGCAGATCGCTGTCGCCGAGCAGGAGACGGCACGGGCGAAGGCGGAAGAAGCCACGCTGGTCGCGTCCGCCGAGCGTGAACGTGCCAGCCAGCAAGTCACCACGGTCACGCAACTCGCGGAAGCGGAACGCGACGCTAACAAGAAACTGATCGCGTCGCGCCAGGAGATCGAGCAGGCGAAACTGCGCCAGCAGACCACCGCCGATGTCGAGGCGTACTCGCGGATCAAGGAGGCGGACGCCGAACGCGAATCGTCGGAAATGCAGGCGCAGGCGAAACTTCAACTTGCCGAAGCCGAAGCACACTCGCGGGAAATGATCGCGAAAGGCGAACGCGCCCAGCAGATGGTCGCGGTGGAAGTCGCCCGCGAACAGGTGGACGTGGAGCAGGCGCAGGTTGCGGTCGAGCGACAACAACTGGAAAACCGGCAGCAGTTCGCCGAAGCCGGTATCCATTTAGAGATACAGCGGCTGAGCATTCAGGCGAACCGCGATGTTCAGATCGAATTCGCGAAATCGCTGGCGAACTTCCTGGCGTCGGGGCGTATGACGCTGTACGGCACGCCCGAAACGGCGACCATGATGCTTGACAACATGGCGAAAGGGTTCGGTTTGCGGTCCATGGTCGAGGGCTTCGTGAACGGATCGGGCGGAGACGGAACAGGGAAAATTCCGGCGACTAACGGCACGACGGCGACCGCTGAACTGGTGCCGGCCACCAACGGCAACGGCACCCACGCCTCGGGCGACGCTGTCGGGGCGTTGCTCAGTCAGGTCGGCGGTCTGTTGCAACCGGCAATCACGCGTCTGACCAACGGTTCGGCAAATAGCAAGCCTGCGCCGTCGGCGGACGAGGTCGCGCGACGGCTCGCGGACGACCCGGCACTACTCGCCGCGCTCCGAAACGCCCTCGCAACGGCGCAAACAGATGAGGAAGAAGAGGCGACGCCCATTAAAGAAGTGGCGGGAATGACGCGCAAATAACCGCGTCCCACACAGTCGCGCCGCGCGGGTAACTCCCCC
>JAYULM010000234.1:0-1019 GCA_043763605.1 Armatimonadota bacterium
GACCGACCGACGTGCCGGAGGGTGCCATCATCTCGGCGGACACCCTCCGTGGCGATGGCGCGGAGCGGGCGCGCATCCCGCAGAGCCAGTCGCGTACGAAGAAATGGCCCGTGCTGGACACCGGCGTACATCCGGGGGAAGCCGAACTGACCCCGGATGTTTGGCGGTTCTCGCTCGACGGGCTGATAGAGGGGCCGCGCGCGTTCACGTGGGAGGAGTTCCAGGCACTGCCGCGTACCAAAGTCTTCGCCGATATGCACTGTGTTACGCGCTGGTCGCGGCTCGGGAATGTCTGGGAGGGCGTGTCTACCCGCGAGGTACTGAAGCACGTCACGCTGAAGCCGGACGCCAAGTTCGTGCTGGTCCAGGCGTACGACCGCGCGTTCTCGTTTTTCGGCGGCTCCCAACACTGGACCACGAACCTGCCGCTGAAGTATTTTCTGGACGAGGACTGCCTGTTCGCCGACACGCACGACGGCGAACCGATCTCGCTGGAACACGGCGGGCCCCTACGCCTCGTGATTCCGAAACTGTATGCGTGGAAGTCGGCGAAATGGGTGCGCGGTGTGGAGTTCCGCGCCACCGATACCCCCGGCTACTGGGAACGCGGCGGCTACCATATGCTCGGCGACCCGTGGCAGGAACAACGTTACCGCGATTGATTGCTTCGCCCCCTCCGCCCCCTCCGGGGGAACGCTACTCGCGGGAGGCAACCTTACGTTGTTTTGGGTTTTGCGGTTGCCGCCGGTCACCTGCCGGTTTCGGTAAGCCCCCCGTGGCAACCGCAAAACCCCATTCACGTTCCACCGTTCGGGTGGCTCCCGCGAGTAGCGTTCCCCCTTGGGGCGGAGGGGATATAAACAAAAATTATGAGCGAAAAACGACTGCAAAATCTGCCGCCCTTTGACCGGGCGGCGTTTGAAATCCTGACATCCGGTTGGAAAGGCTTGTCCGCTACGCCCGGTTCGGATCGCACCGTCATTGAGTGGAGCATCAACACCGGAGCGCGATGCTTTGTT
>JAYULM010000235.1:0-3583 GCA_043763605.1 Armatimonadota bacterium
GCGATCACCGGGTACGCCGTGTCGGGGTCCACTTCCGTGGTGTTCGCGCCGCTCAGATTCGCCATATGCCGGGCGTACTCGACCACCGCCATCTGCATCCCGTAGCAGATTCCCAGAAACGGGACCTTGTTTTCGCGGGCATAGCGCACGGCGGCGATCTTGCCAGGGACGCCACGTCCGCCGAAGCCAGGACAGACCACCAGCGCGTCCACACCAGCCAACCGTTCGTCCGCCGCGCCCTCCGCGTCCAGGAGTTCGGCGTCGATCCAGTCGATATGGACGCGGCTGTCGTGCGCGATCCCGGCGTGCTTCAGCGATTCCGCGATAGAAATATACGCGTCGCCGTTCTCGGTGTATTTCCCGACCACCGCGACCCGCACTTCATGCGCCGGTTGCAGGACGCGCTGTACGATACCACGCCAAGCGTCCAGATCCGGCGGCGTCGGTGGGAGATGGAGCCGCTTGACGACCAGGTCGGAAAAGCCCTGATCCTCGAAAAGAACCGGGATTGCGTAAATCGTCTCCGTGTCGCGTGCCTCTATTACGGCGTCCATCGAAACGTCGCAGAACAAGCCGATCTTTTCCTTCTGCTCCAGGGTCAGTGCGACTTTCGTGCGGCACACCAGAACATCCGGGGCGATCCCGACTTCGCGCATCTTCATCACGCTATGTTGGGTCGGCTTGGTTTTCACCTCGTTCCACGGACCGACTGCCGGGATCAGAGTGACGTGGATATACAGGACGTTCTCCGGTCCGGCATCGCGTTTCATCTGGCGGATCGCCTCCAAAAACGGCAAACCCTCGATGTCGCCCACGGTGCCGCCGACCTCGGCGATCACCACGTCCGCGCCGGTGGAACGCCCGTACTGCGTGATGCGCTCCTTGATCTCGTTCGTGATGTGCGGGATAACCTGCACCGTGCCGCCGAGGTAATCGCCGCGCCGCTCCTTAGCGATCACCGCGCCGTAGACGGTACCGGTGGTCACGCTGGCGGCGCGGGAGAGCGTAATATCCACGAACCGCTCGTAGTGCCCCAGATCGAGGTCGGTCTCCGCGCCATCGTCGGTGACGAAGCACTCGCCGTGCTGGTACGGGTTCATCGTGCCCGCGTCCACGTTGATGTACGGGTCCAGTTTCTGCATCGCGACCTGGAAGCCCCGGTTGCGGAGCAGTCGCCCCAGTGCGGCGGAAGTGATGCCTTTTCCGATAGACGAAACGACGCCCCCGGTAACGAAGATATACTTCACGGTTTTCGCGGGGTGCGCTTCATGCGCTTCGATGGTCTCGGCAGGTTCGGGGGAGGTGGTAGACGCGGCGCGGGTTTCGGACACTAAAGAACACTCCTAAACAGTCGTTGATGCAGTCCGCCATTTCTCGGGAGCGGTTCACATCAAAATTGGGGAGAGATTCACAGCCCGTCCGGCGTCGCGAAACGGAAAGGGATCGAGTTCGCAAAACACGGGGAGGCGGGCGGTTGCCCGATGCGAATTGTATCGGGTCGCGGCGCATTTGGCAAACCCGTTCGGGCCGCCGCCGGACGGTGGTATCGGAAAACGGTATTGATCTCAATCCGCGTTTCCTCGGCGGCGGCGGCGATGTAAAGTGTTAAATAACCGCGCAAAAGTTCTGTAGGATTTTTATGGTTCGTCTCTTTCCTCACAGTTCTATGGGCATCGCTTACGCCCGTTTATCCTCTTGCAAGCTTGGACCGAAACTGAGCGATTTGCTCAACTTCGTCACCTGTCAGAGCACGCGTGCTGTTATTTTGCAAGTACGAATTTATGCAGTCTTCGATAAGTTCAACCAATTCTTTATCCAAGCTATTTGATTTGGTCGCCTCTGTCACTACGGCTTCAAGCCAATACAGCTTTATAAAATCTGACCCGTCTTTGAAGATACGGATTGCGCCACGAAACGTGCTTAGCAAAGGCTTCCACTGATTGGGATCACGCACTAATGACACGATTTTCTCATAAACTATACCAGGGTGGATTTCGTCCCATTCTTGTAACCAAGATAGAACTTCGATAGCCCAGTGTTCATCGAAGTTGATGATTTGCTCACTCCCGTACAATGTATTGTCAAACAAGAGGGAAAAGAAATGGTCTAAATCAGAGGGTTCCGCGTTTCTGACAATCTCTTCACATTTCGCCTCTTGTTCTAACATTAGATCGACAAATGAACCGTCACCGGCAATAACAGCTCTCTGGGAACCGTAAATCATGTATACAGTGTCGCGAAGTGTCATCTCTGATATCGCTCCATATTTTCAAAGAGAAAAAGCAGGGCTAGCTGATTAAATTCAACAAGTAGCTCATAGACTTGACCAACTTCATTACCATATTATCTACCGAAGAACTTTTGCACGATTACTTAGGATTTACGACACCAATCGGAGTCCGCAAACGGGCAACACTTTATTTTCGTGCATTTTTACCCGGTACCCGTGGTGACGCTCGGCGACGGGGCTTGTTGCATCGGCGATGCGGCGGTGGTGTTCACGGTGGGTTGCACGGAATGTTCGCCGCACAGGACTACCATCAGGTTCGAGACCAGCGCGGCTTTCTCGCGCTCGTTCATGTTGATCGTTTCGTGTTGCTGTAATCGGTCCAGCGCGAGTTCGACCATGCCGACCGCGCCCTCGACGATCTTCTGCCGTGCGGCGATCACGGCGGACGCCTGCTGACGCCGGAGCATCGCACCGGCAATCTCCGGGGCGTAGGCGAGGTGCGACAGGCGCGCCTCCAACACTTCGACTCCAGCACGGGCAAGCCGCTCGTTCAGTTCCGACTTCAGATCCTCGGAAACGATGTCGGTGTTGCGTCGGAGCGATATTTCGTGATCCTCGGCGTCGTACGGGTGCGTGGACGCCAGATGCCGCACCGCCGTTTCGCTCTGCAGGCGCACGAACTCCTCGTACTTGTCCACTTCGAACGACGCGCGGTACGTATCGGAGACGCGCCAGACGATGATCGCGGCGATTTCGACCGGGTTTCCCGCCGAGTCGTTCACCTTCAGGCGGTCGCCGTTCAGGGTGCGGGCGCGAAGCGAGAGCGAACTTTTTCCGGCGAGCGGGTTGACGAAAAACCAGCCGTTCTGCCGGAGCGTCCCCTGATACTTCCCGAAAAGGGTCAGGATGCGGCTACCGTTCGGCTCGATGACCAGCGAACTGCTCCACAGCCAGAAAAACGCGACAGCGAGCAAAATGCCGCCGAAGATGTTGCCACTCGTGAACATCGCGAACGAGAAGTACGCCGCCGCGAGCATGGAGATCAGCCCGACGATCCCCGGCATCGCTGTCGCCGGTCGCTCACGCATCCCGGTATCGGTGGTGTAAACGGGGGCGGAGACGGTTTGCGCGGCGTAGGAGCCGGAATCGGCGCGGGAAGCCTCGCTCCGGGAAGCCTCGCTCCGGTACACGGGGGCTTCTTCCTGAGTTTGTTTGAGCATGTTGTTACCTATACTATAATTGGCGTAGTTTGTCGAAGCGGTGTGATCGGACGCTGAAGGGTTCCGGTGTAAGCACTTCGTGCTGTAGACGCTTCGCGTCGCCGGGGCGGGGGCGTTCGCGCGTCTGTCCAAC
>JAYULM010000236.1:0-3572 GCA_043763605.1 Armatimonadota bacterium
ATCCACGTTACGAAAACAGGGAATCTCTGTGATGATGGCATTGCAAAGGGCTTTTCAAGGCGATCCAATCATTCCTTCTCTCCTTACTGAGTAGTTACGCTTTCTTTCATAATTTACTGGTTCGTACCGGAACCTTTTTTTCGCTGTCGGTCGTCATTTAGTACAGGAGGATTTTTCAATGCCGTCGCCATTTCCGGGTATGGACCCTTATTTGGAGAACGTAATTTATTGGAAAAGCGTTCACAGTTTGCTGATCTCAATTATTACACTCGCTTTGAATAATACCCTTCCTGAAGCTTTCGTAGCTCGACCTGAAGGACGGTCATACATCCTGCCGAACCATGACTTAGTTTACCCGGATGCAATCCTGGTGCGTTCGCCATCTGACGATGCGACTCCACCTATTGGCAGTGTCTCAACAGTGAGCGCGACAACGACACTTCCGCTGTTATTTGAATATACGATGCAGGAGATTGACGAACCGTACGTCACGATACTTTCCGTCGATAGCGAGGAGGTTGTCGCGGTAATCGAAGTGCTGAGTCCGAGCAATAAGGCACCGGAAAGCACCGGACGTGAGGAGTATCTCAAAAAGCAACGCGATATTTTGCGCAGCCCGACCCATCTGCTGGAGATCGATCTGCTCCGTAGCGGGGCGCACACGGTCGCTATCGGGCGCGAGGCGGTTCTGGCGCAAACCGAGTATGACTATCTTGCCAGTCTGCGCCGCGCGGGGGACGAGCGGAAGTCGCGCTTCGCGGTGTGGGCGTGGTCGGTGCGCGATACCCTGCCGACGATAGCCGTTCCGCTACTGCCCGGGTGGGCGGACGTTACGCTCGACCTGCAAGCCGTCTGGAACGACACTTATCGCGGGGGACGCTGGGACAAGACGATCAATTACCGCCACGCCCCCGTACCGCCGCTTTCCCCCGGTGATACCGTATGGGCGGACGCTCTGTTGCGAGAAAAAGGCTTACGGGCGTGATGGCTACGGCATTGAATCTTCGCGCGTTTCGTGTTACTATTGGCGTCAATGCCTCCCCCTGACACTTCCAACGGTTTCTCCTCCGGCGACGCACCGCAGTCCGCCGTACGGCGTGCTGCCTTGTTCATAGACTGGGAGAACCTGAAATACAGCCTGCGCGAACATACCGGCGGGGAACCGGCTCTGCCCGCTCTGGTCGCCGCCCTGCACCGCGAAGTCGGACGCCTCGCCGTCGCGCGCGCGTACGCCGACTGGGACGATTACGGGCACCGCCGCACCAACGACACGATGCGCCTGTACCGGCTCGGCATCGACCCGGTGTACGTCCCGACCCGCCCGTCCCCGTATAGCAACCGGATCGTCAACAGCGTGGACGTGAAGATGACCGCCGACGCGCTGGAAACCAGTTTCACGCACCCGCAAATCGATACCTTCGTTTTCGTCTCCGGCGACCACAGCCTGCTGCATCCGCTCCGGTCCTTACGGATGCGCGGCATCAAGGTTTTCGTGGTCGGTGTGGAAGGGCACACGTCGAACTTGCTGGAAGAGCAGGCGGATCGTGTCTGGTACTACCACGAACTGGCGGAAAGCGCGGGCACCGAGGACGCGGTTCCTCGCCCTTCCCCCGGCACCAATGGGACGGCGGGACCACTGCCGCCGCCACGTCCTTCCGCACCGGGTACTGCTACCGCCGCCGCCTCCCTTCCTCCCCAGCCTACCGGACCGGAGGACAAGATGGAGGAGTTCCTTCGCCTCGTTGTGCAACTGATCCGGGAGCGGCGCGCGAACAACGGCATACCCTTGCTCTCATACATCGGCGCGGGAATCAAAGCGCGACTGCCCGGTTTTCAGCCCGGCGACCTCGGACCGTTCGAGCGACTCATCGACCTTGTCGAGTACGCCGAAAAGCAGGGACGCGTCCGCATCATCCTCTCAAACGGTCATAAAGCGGTGGTTTTGCCCGACGACCCGTTGATCCCAACGACGGGAAAAGCACCGGCGGTGGCGAACGCGTCCAATCCCCTCCCACCTCCGCTGTCCCCTTCCCCGGCGACTCCCGAAGGGGTGGAGGGCGCGACCGAGCCGGTTCCCGTCGCGGAGCAGTTGAGCCGTTTCGTTGAACTGGTTCGGGAAAAGCGCGTCGGCAGTTTCTACCCACAGGTTGCCGGTCTCGGCGGGCTGTTCATGCAACGGTTCCCGTCGTTTCGCGCCACCGACTACGGGATGCAGCGTTTCAACGATCTGGTCGAACTCGCCGCCGAACGGGGCATGGTGCGGATCGTCGGCAGGGCGAACGCGCGCTTCGTCCTCTTGCCGGGCGATCCCACCGGGATGCCCCTGCCCGCGACGGACGATTTCGCCGCGCCGCTTTCCGACGAGGACCGTGCAGTGCGCGGGGAAATCTCCCTGCCCGACGGCGACGATGCGGTGGGGAACGGTGAAGCAATGCCGCCTCCGACCCTGGACGACGTGATCGGCGTCCTCACCCGGTTGGTCGCTCAGGCGGAGCGTCAGGACCGCGAAGCACCGTTCACCCGGCTCGGCGCGGATCTGCAACGAATCCTGCCGGGATACCGCCCGGAAAATCACGGTTTCGCTCGGTTTGGCGAACTCATGGAACACGCGCGCAGCATCGGAGCGTTGCGGATCGTCTGGCGCGACAACAACCGACACGTGGCGATCCTGCCCGACGGTCTTCTGCAGGAAGGGGACCGGGAGATCGGCCCGGGCGACGGCGGGTTTGTTCCGCTGTCCCGGTTGACCCCGGACGCCCTGCCACGCCATCCGCAAACGCTCGCCCGGATCGTCGGGCGGGCGGCGACAATCGAGCAGGACGGCGGCTATTATACGGTGAGTCATCTGGCAAGGGATCTGTCGAACGCCGGGATTCGGTTTCCCGCGACGATGCTCGCTACCGAACGGAGTGGGGCGGAAACAGCGGCGGCAATGGATACCGAAGCGGGCGATGCGGCGGCGACCACCGGTGCCGAAGAATACTTGCCGACGGATCTTGTCCTGTCGCTGGAAACGATCAAACAGGTGCTACGGCAGGCGGTGAGGGCGGGCATATTCATGGAGTATGACGCCAGCATTTCGCCGGAACGCACCGTGATAGCGATCCGCCTGAATCGCGAGCACCCGGCGGTAGCGGCAGTGATCGATGCGCCGCCGCTGGAACCGGACGACCGGGGCAACGAAGATGACGGGAAGAAAACCGACGGCGACGAAACAGAGCGGGGAAGAATCGAGAGCGACGAAACCGAGGGCGACGAGGCCGAGGGCGGGCGAATCGCGGGATGGGAAACCGATACGGTAATTGTCGCGTCAAATGCGTTTGACGGAAGCGGAGTATAGCGGACCGGGAAGCCCACAGGGGCGCGTCAGGGTGGGGGAGGCGAGATCATTTTTGAACAACATGAGTTGAGCATATCGCCCGACAAGTACAACGGCATCATCACGAAGTTACCAGCCAAGCGATGATGCAATCACCCTAAGTACCTCATCCCGTTGAATAGTTGAAATTTTGTCCCTCTTCAAACTTTGGATAAAGGTGACGCAATTTCACACGGGCATCCGCCGCAGTGAA
>JAYULM010000237.1:0-3569 GCA_043763605.1 Armatimonadota bacterium
ACACGGAGTGTGAAAACGAGAACCCGAAATTCGCGGGAAAGGATCGAACACGAACCTCGCAACAAAGCAGTAAACAGCACCGCAGGTGAAACCGATCCAACGATGCGTTGGCGCCGTCCGCGTAGGACAGAAAAGAAGGAAAGAAAAAATTATGCCTTCTCACGGTATAAGACCAGACGCGCCCAGCCGATTGCCATGATCGCGGCGACGGTCACGGCGCAGGCGAGAACGCTGCGCCCCGGTAGTCCGGTCAGGATCGCCGCCGCGACCGTGGTCCCGATGTTTTGCCAGACGGCGGGGAGTAGCATCGCCGGGCGCGCCATCGCGTGGGGCGTCAAGCCGCTCACGTCCGACCAGTCCAGGAGCGGTTCGTCCGGCGCGGCGCCCCCGCCGGTCGCGGCGTCACGCCACCGTTGCAACCGGTCGAGCAGTTCCTGACTACCTCGTTGTAAGTCGAACGCCGTTTTCATGCCGCCTGGGGCAAGCATCACCGACGCCGTGTTGCCGTTGGTGTCACGCCCGGTGAGCAGGACGCGGGAGAACGTCACCAGTCCCGGGAACTGGTTCGGCGACAGCCGCAGATCCGCGATTTGCCGCGTCCGTAGGGCGAACGCGGTTTTCTCGCCGACGATCCGCAAGCCGTCGTCGCCGAGCAGAAGATAGCCCATGTCCCACGCCTGCGACCCGCCGAAGTTCATCGGCGTGGTGCCCGGGGCGATGCCGATGTAGATCGCCGATGCTGCCTCGTCCGGGGTCAGTTTGCCGGTTTCCAGGAAGTGGCTGCGCAGTTGCGGTTCCCGCTTGCGGTAAAAATTGGTCGCGACGGCGTTGGTGTAGGCGACGAGCGCGCCGTAGGTGGCGGCGGCTCCTGCGGTGTAGAGGGCGATCAGGATCGCCCAATTTGGCGCACCGCCGCGCATCTCCCGCCACATCACCAGTCCTTCCAGGCTCATTCCGGGCGGGGGCGGCGGGACCGTTACGCCGAAACGTTCCGCTAAGTGCGCGAACAGGATCGGGATCAGTGCGAAGACAAGGAGCATACCCGTGCCGATCAGGATCGCGTTTTTCAAGACCGCGAGCGGCGAGAAAACCTGCCGGTCGCTCCCGCCGTCCGGGGCGGCGTACCGCTCCGCTTCGGGGGCGGGTTCGTCCAACCCCGCGAACTGGCTCTGGAGCGACTCCCGCGCTTCGGCGTCCAGTTTCCCGGCGTCGGACAGGTCCGCGATCCGGCGCGTCGTGGACGGGTGCGTCAGCAGTCCGGCGTCCAACCGCCCCCAGTCCTGCGGCAAGCCGCTCAGCCGCCCGAGTCGCGCCAGTCCGAGGATCAAGCCGCCCGGATCGCCGGTCAGCGTCGCGGCGTCGGTGTCCGCCTCCCGCTCGAACGCACGCGACATCGCCTTCGTGACCGCGCCGGTCAGCAACGCCGCCCCGGGGATCGTCAACGCCCAGATCAGCCGGGAGTCCTCGGGCAGTTTGTGCGTGAAGCCGAGGTACAGGAGCAGCCCGATGGGGAACCAACCGAGCACGGTCTGCATCTGCCCGATGCGCTGCGGGTGTTTGCGCTTCAGGTGTGCGAGTTCGTGGGCGATCACGCCGTCCACCTCACGCCGCGACAGTTCGGACAGCAGTTTATCGGTGAACACCAAAATCTCGCCGACCGCCGCGAACGCGTTGGCGACGCGGTCGCTCCCGGTGCGCAGGAACACGACGTGTTTCACCGAAACGCCTGCCCGTTTCGCCAGTTCGTTAACGCGGTCGAAAAGCGGACCCGCACTGAGTGCCACGGGGGCGTGTTCGCCCGTCGCGAGTGTCCACTGCTGGATCAGCGGGCGGGCGATCAGGGCGAGCGTCGCCCAGCCCACGCCGCGCATCGCCCCCGACGAAAGCAGGGCGTTCCAGAAAAAGGCGGGGTTGTCGCGCCCCATCGCGATCCAGAGCGGGATCATGCGGAGGACCGGGGCGTCTAAAAACGCGCCGACCGCCAGCATGCCGAACAGAAACGGGAGTGTGCCGAGTGCGAACTGCCCCCCGGCTTCGCGGATCAGTTTGGCGGCGGTGATCCCCGCCGCGCCTTCCCGATCCGCGCGGCGCAGGACCGGGAGCGAGAGCACGGTGCAGGCGAGTAGCACCAGCGAGATCGGGAGCATGTAGAGCAGAATCCCGCCGCCCATGCGCGGCTCCAACTTTTGCACGTTCGCCGCCCAGTAGAGCGGCGCGGCTGGTTCGAGAAAGAAGTACGCCACGCCCCAGAGTGCCGAAAGCACGGGCACGCCCACGGTGATCAGGCGCAGGAACCCGAACCGGATCGCCTCGCGCGCCCGCTCCGCCGCGCGCGGGTCGGTGGATGCCAGCGTGTCGGCGCGGTCGAAGGCGCGGACGGCTTGCGACCGGTACCACAGGAACGCGACCACTGCCGCCAACAGAACCGCCAGTGCGGGAAAAACGCGCCCCGCCACGTCGCCCGACGTGTAACCCGCCGCGAACCGAAGTTCGGGGTACGACGTCGCCGTGGGGATGGTCGCGACGTAGCGGGACGGGGCGCGGTTTTTCTTGCGCCGGGCGAACGGGTATTCGTCGCTCGCGGGCGCGGCGTTCGCGCACCGCGCCACCGGGGCGTTTCGCGCCTGGAACACCACCGTTACCTTGAGTTCCGGGACGCCTGCCGTTTGTAGCAGTTTCTGGAGCGGGGCGGGATCGAATCGCCCGGACTGGAGCAAGCCGGATCGGCGCACCGGTCCGCCGTCCGCGCCACCGAGGCGTGACGCGGAAACGTTCCAGATCGCCCAGTCGTCCGCTACGACGGGACGGGGCGTATACTCCGCTTCCTCCTCGTCGATGTACTCCGCGTCTTCGCCGCTATCGGGTCGCGGTTCGGGGTATCGCCCGGCGTCATAGCGTGTCGTCGAGTCCGCCGTGCCGCCGAATCCGAGGCGCAGGGCGTCGCGCACCTGTTTTTCGGCGGCGACATTATCGACTGACAGCGGGCGGAGACTGGTGACGGAAAGCATCGCCGACGCGCGGTCGGTCTGCGGTTCCACCCGGATATAGAGTTGCGCCGACGCGCGCCGCGCCGGGGGCTTGCTGGTGCCGCCACCGTCGTCCCCATTTTGCGCCCACGCGCTCCCCTGGCACAGAAGCCAGCAGAGCGCGATAGTCAGTACCCGAATCCGTGTCGCGTGATTCAACCTGTCCCCTCGCTTTCCCGGTTTCCTGTTCCGCGCGACGCCCCGGAAAACCTGCGGGGAGAGCAGATTATAAACGTGGCTCGACGCCCCCCGGTGCCCTCGGTGGACCGCGTTTCAATTCTCCGGGGATTTACGCCCCGGAGAATTGAAACGCGGTCCACCTGCCGCCCACAACCACACACGCCGGAAAACCGGTATACTATGGATACTTGCTTTAAGAATTTTGAAGATGATTCGCTCTGGAATGTACTAAGCCTGATAGAAGCCTGACAAAAACGAGAACCCTGTGCCCGGAACCTCACCCCCCCGCCCCCTCTCCGTGCCGGAGAGGGGGAGTTAGACGGGATACGCCGGGAGCGATTCGCCCCCGGTATCTGGCTCCCC
>JAYULM010000238.1:0-12920 GCA_043763605.1 Armatimonadota bacterium
ACCGGACTTGTCGCGTCAGACCTGACAGCGTGGACGATTCACGACCTCGCGACGGGCGGCGACCCGTCGACACTCCCTGCCCGGCTGATCGAGTACGCCCGCTCGCAACGCACCAAGTATCACTTCGATTGGCTCGGCGACCTGTGGAAAGGCGGCGGTCATCTATCCGCGACCGGGTTCATCATCACCGGCTGGGATGAGTGCCTTCATTCGCTGGCGCAACTACAAACTGCGGTGGAGCGCGGCGACCGCGACTCCGACCCGTGCGACGCGACCGGGGAAGGCTGGATCGCCGAGGAAGCGTTCGCGACCGGCTTGCTGTCGTTCCTGTTGCTCGTGGACGATCCCGTCGCCGCTCTGCGCCGCGCCTCGGTGACACGCGGCGACTCGGACAGCATCGCCTGTTTCACCGGAGCGTTTCTTGGGGCGTATCACGGCATTGAGGCGTTCCCGAGCGAATGGCGCGAGCGCGTCGAGTACCGCGACCGGTTAGACACCCTCGCCGCGTTTCTGACGGACGCGGCGGACAGGTAGTCGGAACACCGCGCTACCGCGTTCGCACCGCATCCGGGGCGAACGCCGGGACGGGGTGGACACGCAGGGTTCCTGCATCGAAGTTCGCGGACATGGACGGTATACTGCGACCATGAAGCCGCTTTTTGAGGATACCGATCCGCATATCGAGGAAATGCTCGTGGCGCGGATTCGGGCGATGACGCCGCAGGCGCGATTTGCTCGAATCCGCGGACTCAACGAAACGTTGGATCGCTTTGTGCAGGCTGAGGTCGAGCGTCGCCACCCAAACGCCACCGCCGCTGAGGTTCGTCTGCGCGTCCTTTCACGCCGAATCCCCGCGTCATTGATGCAGCGTGTTTATGGGTGGAGCGTAGAGGACAATGGTTACTAAATGGCGTCCGAAGAAAATCTACCGGACGCGCTACAGGTTATCGCCGAGGTCGCCCGTGCCTTCGACGCGCTCGGCGTAGATTACCTGGTCGGCGGTTCGGTCGCCTCCTCTACCCTCGGAAACTTCCGCGCCACGCAAGACGTGGATATATTCGCCGCGCTACAAAGTCGCCAAGCCGCTCCTCTCGCTACCCAACTTGGCGACGACTATTACGCCGACGTAGACACCATGCGCCGCGCCATTGTTACGCACGGCAGTTTCAATATCATTCAGATCCCGCTCGGGGTCAAGGTGGATATTTTCGTGAGCGACGAATCGGCGTATGCCCGCGAGGAGATGCGCCGTCGCCTGCGTTTGTCCCTATTCGGCACGGGTGCGGAGCCGGTGTGCGTCGCGACGGCGGAGGACATTATCCTGCAAAAACTGCGCTGGTATCGCTTGACCGGAGAGAAATCAGAGCGACAATGGGGTGATGTGCAGGGGGTCTTACGAGTGCAAGCAGGGCAACTGGACATAGAATATATGCGTCATTGGGCAACCCAAATTGCCGTCGCCGAACTCCTCGACCGCGCGCTCACCGATGCCGGTATGACTTGAGAAATGTCGGCGTTCCCGGACAGCGGAGCAGGCGGATAAGTCCGCCTGACGCCGCGTTACGGCGTGTCGGTGATGCCGCCGCTCTCGCCGAGACCGGAGGTTGCTCTCGCCCCGAATGCAGGATCAAACGCCGGGTTGGAGTGAACCCTCGGGAGGCCAACTGTTGCGATAGGAAGTAAGGGACAAAACCGGGCATAATACGCCCATGAACAACGCCGAATCATTCGCCCACCTTTCCGCCAGAGCGACCGCGCAACTGCTCGGGTTTGAGTCCGACGAGTTGGAGCGGTGGCGCAAAGAAGCAATGATCGCCGGTGAGCCGTTTCGGGAACACTGGTGGCAATTCTTTCCCCGGTATCGCTTCTCGGGGCGAGCTATTGTTGACTTCTGCGCCCGCGACACCTCCGGACGCGTCCAATCGTCGCCGTTGGTGCGGATGGCGAACGCCATTATGCGCGATGCGACAAATAACGTGGCGTCCGACATTCACATCGAGCCGGACCGAAAAAACCTGCGCATTCGATACCGGATAAACGGCACATTGCACGAAGTCATGGCGATTCCGAAGCACATCGCGACGCCGCTCACGCAACGCTTCCTTCTGATGGCGCAGACGGCGAACCCTTTCAATCTTTCCGCCACGCAGATTGGCATGATCGCGATCAAGGTAGATAACCGGAACTATGACCTGCGCCTATCGTCATTCCCGACCCGCTACGGGACGAAACTGGTATTGCGAATAGTCGGCTCGCCCGCCCCGACGCGCTGGGAGGAAATCGGCATGTCCGCCGCGCAAGTAGCGCAGGTGACGGATCTGCTTTCGCCGGGCGTAGCGGGATTGACCGTGTTCGCCGTACCGCAAAGGGAAGGCTTGACCACCACATTCCGGTGCGCCCTGCAGAACACGAACCGACCGGAACACAACCTCTACTTCCTCGACGACATCGCCGATTTCCCGGCGGCGGGTATTACGCGGGTGTTGCTGGACCCGGCGAACGGGATGACGGCGGCGGAAGCGGTACGGGCAGCAAAGCGGCACGGCGCGACATTGATCGTTTTCGGGGAGATCACCGACCGCGAGACGGCGCGGGTCGCGGTCGAGACGGCGGAGAGCGGTATCCCGGTCTGGGCGGGCGTCCGCGTCCCCCAATTCGAAATGAACGGCACTCCCCGACAATCGGCGCGGACTCTCTGGACGCGTTTTCAGGGATTCGGTGTTGCCCCCGAACGATTGGAACCGGTGTTGCGTGGCGCGGTAATGTCCCGACTCGTCCGCACCCTTTGCCCGGACTGCAAGGAGGCGATCACCCTCACCGACCGGGAGGCGTTCGAGATAGAAACGCACGGGATCGCCGCGCCGCCTGCGGTTTACCAGGCGACAGGGTGCGAACGTTGTCGCAAGACAGGTTACGGGAATCGTACCGGGCTTTTCGCCATTCATACCGGTAGTCCCGTCGGCTACGACCGCTCTTCGTTCGCACACCGAGCCGTCTCGTTATTCGCTTCGGGCGATACGGATGCCGCCGAACTGCGCCGGTTGCGCGTCTGGTCTCGCGCGTAACCTCTTCCAACGATAGGAAAATACAGGACTTTCCCACTTTCCCACGTAGTGGGAGGAAACGCGACGTGATGTGGCGAACGGTGGCGTGGGGGCTTTCTTTCCCCCACGTCCTCCCCTGCCCTGATGCCGTGACGCACTGGCGGTCCGACAGAAAGGCATTCTCTTGATTTTCACCATCCCACGCAACGCCGCCCTTGCCGCGTTCGCTCTTGCCACTCTCGCCCTCGCCGCGCCCGCGAACGCCGCGTATACGTTTGTTTCTGTCGCCGAAATCACCGATATCGCGCCGGGCGGCGGTATATTCACCGGGTTCGCCCTCCCCGCGATCAGCGGGAACACGGTGGCGTTCAGCGGCACCTACAACGGGGACGCTTCGCAGGGAATCTTTACCGCGAGTAGCGGCGGCGGCGGTCTGCTTACTACGGTTGTGACTTCCGGCAGTGCCGCGCCTACTGGCACATTCGATGTTTTCGGCAATCCCTCGCTCAGCGGCAACACGGCGGCGTTTACCGGCGAGTACGGCGGCAATAACACGACGGGCATTTTTACGGGAAGCGGCGGCGATCTCACCACTATCGCGGCGGCGGGCGACGCTGCCCCGGTCGGCACATTCGATTCCCTCATTAACCCGGCGATCAGCGGCAACACAACCGCGTTTGTCAGCTTCTATAACGGCAGTTCGCGGGGCATTTTCGCTGGCAACGGCGGTGCACTTACTACCGTCGCGGCAACGGGGGACGCCGCGCCCGTCGGCACGTTCGACTTCTTTTTCAGCACTGCAATCAGTGGCAACACGACGGCATTCCGTGCCACTTACAACAACTTTCTGGGGGATAGCATCTTCGCGAAAACGGGCGACGTGCTCACTACGGTCGTTTCTTCCGGTGATGTCGCGCCGGTTGGCACGTTTAGCGATTTCAGTAGCCTTTCGCTCAGCGGCGACACGGCGGCGTTCCTCGGGTTATACGATACCGGGAATGGGTCGGGGGTGTTCGCCGGGAACGGCAACGGGGCACCGACTGCCATCGCAGTAACGGGCGATACCGCTCCGGTTGGCACGTTCATCGGTTTCGACGCCGTGGCGATCAGTGGAAACACAGTGGTATTTCTCGGCACATACGGCGACGGTTCGGCGGGCGTTTTCTCGTCCACGAACGGCGTTCTCACGAGCGTTATCCTCACCGGCGACACGACGTTCGGTAGCCCCGTCACCGGTTTGTCGTTCGGACAGTTCGGCGCGGACGGCGACAATCTCGCGTTCGGCTACACGCTCGCGGACGAGACGCAGGGTGTCGCTATCGCGTCGTTCGGCGCGGTTGTAGTGCCGGAACCGGGCGCGGGTCTGCTCGCGTTGCTTGCGTTGCCCGTCGTGGTGTTCGTGCGCCGCCGCCGGTAGTGTCTCGCCGGGGCGAAGGTTACGCGATGGTGCTTTCGCCCTTATCCTTGCCGTCCACGCGACTGATCCCGCGCGTAACCTTTTCCACTCCGGAACGTCTATTCCTGAGATCGTAGCGAGCACAGCGGCGCGGGGCGACGAGCGATGTTGCGTGGCGCGAAGGAGCAAAGAGTTGAATGGCATTCTGGCATAGTATTGGAGCAATCGGGGCGACAGTCGCCCTCGTAAGTGTCGCGGCTCCGGCATGGTCGGCGACGATCACCGGCACCGTGGTTACGGCGGATAAGGAAGCGAAGCCCGTCGCGGGGGCTACTGTAGTTGCGCAATCGTCGTTCGAATGGGAGCGAGCATTCACCTCCCCCGTACAGACGGACGCTGCCGGTCGTTTCTCCCTGACGGTTCCCGACGGTCCGGAGCACGTCGAATGGCGCAAACAGCATGGCGTCCCCGTGTACGTCTACGCGCCGGGCTACGGGATTCGGCAGGCTTCGCATAAGGAAGGCGTCCCACTCACCATCGGTCTTTCGCCGGAGCGGAGCGTGCGCGGCACCGTGCGCGATGTGGCAGGCAAGCCCGTCGCGGATGTGCCGATCACGTTGCGCGGGATTCTCATCCGCGCGGGCGGTTCGTCGGGCTACGTGCGGGTCCCGCCCCCCTTCGAGCCGTTTCTTTCCGCGAAAACGAACGTTGAAGGTGAGTGGCGACTCGGTGGCATCCCCGCCGCCGCCGACATTCCCGATATGCCGGGCGACGTGAGCACCCGTACCGCGCGGGCGTATATCACGCTGACCGACCCGCGCTTCGTGCGCGGGAACCGCATCGCGCCTCTCGACGACGCC
Source organism: Armatimonadota bacterium (assembly GCA_043763605.1). Taxonomy (GTDB): domain Bacteria; phylum Armatimonadota; class Armatimonadia; order Armatimonadales; family Armatimonadaceae; genus JACMIU01. The sequence continues at coordinate 5,301 of JAYULM010000238.1, forward strand.
ATCCCTGGCGCAGCGCAAATTGCGTTCGTCGCGCGACCCGGCGGGACGATCACGGGGCGCGTTCTGGACGGCGACAAACCGGTCGCGGGTGTAACAGTCGTTGCGGTGAACAAGGAACCCAAATACGACGAAGAAAAGCAGACCGACGATGGCAGAGGACAAGCCATCACCGACGCGAACGGGGTGTTTCGCCTGGCGCACCTGGGCGACGGCACCTACACCGTCGCCGTGTCGGCGGCGAAGCGGGAGCAGGTAGCCGTCGCCGCGACCGGGATTGTGGCGAAAGCGAACACCGAAACGACGTTGCCCGCGCCGCTGATTCTGCAATCCGGGGGAATTCTCGTCGGCAGGGTAGTCAGCAAAGCCACGGGCAAGCCGGTCAAAGATGCCAGTGTCATAGCGCAAACGATACCCCGAGTTTACGGGGATTTTGTGCCGACGGACACCACCGGCGAGGACGGCACGTTTCGGTTGCGGGTTGCGCCTGGAGACGCACAGGTGCAGATCAACTCGCGGGTTCCGGGCTTCGTTTACTTCGACCCGGCACTGGTCGTGTCGGTGCGTTCCGGCGAGACGAAAACGCTCGCGCCTATAGAACTACCCGCCGCCCTTTCCGTGGCACTACACGTCACCGACGAAGCCGGCAAAGCGGTGCCCGATCTCCCGATACGGGTGACGCACACCGGGTGGTTCGACGGGATCGACTGGGGGGATATACCGAAAACGGACGCGAACGGGGATTGGGACAGCACAAAGAATTATTACGACTCGCTGGGAGCCGACGACAAAGCACCCTGGGTGGTGCGCATCCCCGCCGAGTGGGAGGTCGTGTTGCCCGTTGCACTGAAACTGCCCGCGTCCGCGCCGATCACGGTCGTCGTCCGCAAAGCCGACCTCACGAAACGTGCTACCGGGCGTGCCCTGTCGCCGGACGGTAAGCCGGTCCCGGAGGCGAATGTTTCCATTTCCAGTTATTTCAAGGACGCGAACGGCAACCAGTCCGACTATCAAAGTGAAAACCTCATCACCGGAAAGGACGGTCGATTCGTACTACCGGTGCTCCGACCGAACGCCGTGGTAACGGTGCGAGTCAGCAAGTGGGAGTATCGGACCACGAAAACCGGGATCGAGAAGCCGACGCTCACCATCCCCGCCGATGGCAAGCCGCCACAATTTACTGACTGGATACTCACTCCGCTGTCCGGCATCGTGAGCGGGAAGTTGATCGGCAGTGCCGGGAAACCCGTCCCCGGCGCATGGATATGGTCCTACGACAGCGACAACCGCGCCGTCGCCCGCACCGATGCGAAGGGGGTGTTCACGCTCAAGCATGTCCCCCCGACCGGTACCGTGGGGCTGTTGTTCGCGGCGGGGCGGGCGAACGGCATGTACTCGGCGACGGAACGCACGGGCAACCTGTTACGTTTGGAACCATCGAAACCGACCCCGACGCCGCAAGCACGTGCGGCGGAACGGCGGCGACAGGCGTTGCGCCTGATCGCGGAACAAGCCAGGGAAGCGGAACCGGGGCAGGGGATACGCGCGGGCGAGGATGACCGGGACGCACTCGCCGCGACGGTGGCGGCGTTCGATGTGCCAACCGCTTTATCGCTCATCCGACAGAAAGACAGTTCGGCGAAAGAAAAACATGTCGGCGGTGTGCTGGTCGCCGCGACCACAACCAATCCCGAAGCGGCGAGAGTGCTGTTCGAAAAGGAGCGGAAAAACTGGAGCGATCCGTGGATGATTTTCTTCCGCAGTGTTGAGGTGGGGATGGCGTTTGCGACGCGTGACCCGGCGTTCGCCACCGACTGCTACGAAACCGCGAAAAAAGAGATCGGGAAGGGGATCGAGGAGGACCACGCTTGGAGCCTGCTCCATCTGACCAAACTCGCGTTCCGTCTCGGGACCGCCGACGCCGACCGACTGTTCACGCGCACCGTCGAAGCGGCGACGAAACAGTTCGGCGACGCGAACTCCGCGCGGGGAGAGGTGATACAGTTCGCGGCAGGGGGGGACGGCGTCCGGGCGGCGAAGTACATCGCGGGGTTGCCGAAAGAAACGCGCAGGGATGTCGCCCTTCGGGTCATTGAGGCGATGCTGGAAGCGCAACCGCTGGAGGCGAAAAAACTGCTCGAAGGCTGGGTCAACGACGGCACCATCAAGGGGCAAAACAACTATTTACTGGGCAGTATCGCCCCCCTGATGGCGCAAAAAATCGCGCCGTTCGACGCGGAGGGCGCGGCGTGGGTCGCCCGGCTGACACCGGAGGATACCCGCTCGCGAGCTATGCTTTGGGCGGCGAGCGTGATCATGGACCCGTCGGCACGTATGAAAAAATACCGCGAAGCCGTCGATAGTGACCGCCCGTGGGACATGGCGCGGCGGTGTGCCGACGGCATCGAGGTCGCCCGGCACACCGGGGATACGGCATTCGTCGCGGAGATGCGGTCCGCGCTGGCGAAGTCGCTGACAACCGCCGGATCGTTCGGCGGCAACGAGTGCGAGATCGCCGCCCGAATTACGTTTCTCACCGGCGACGAGATGCCTGACGCGTGCCGTCTGCTTCTGGAGGTGTCTATGCATCAGACCCGCGAAATGAATCCCGAAAACGAGAACGAAATCTGGCTGATCCGCCCCGCCCTCGCCGCAATGGCATGGATCGACCTGCCCCGCGCGTTGCAGATCGCCGAAGAGTTACGGACGCCGAAGGCGGTGGCGGAAGGCAAGCGGGAGATCATCCGTGCGTTGATGACGCCGCGCGACAAGTGGCAGACGCTCGTCACTCGGTAAAGGGTGTTAGGGATGCGTTCGCAGTTTTCGTAATAATGAACCCGTTCAAAAATGGTGGCATGTCCCCCCTGCCCCGTTGTATAATTCCGTACCAGCAAAAAGATTGTGAAGGAAGACACAATCCGCGAAAAAACTGTTATGACTATGCAACCGGGGGCGACGAAAAATAGCGGCGTATTGCCGACGGCGGACACGAAGCACGATTACGTGCGGGACATGTTCGACGCCATCGCGCCGACGTACGACCGCCTGAACTCGCTCCTGTCGGGTCCGCTCCACCACTGGTGGCGGCGCGTCGCGGTCGGGCAAGCCGCGCTGTCTGCCGGTGACCATGCCCTCGACGTTTGCACTGGGACCGGCGACCTGGCGTTCGAACTGCTTCGCGCGGTGGGCGCGACCGGGCAGGTGGACGCAACCGACTTTTCCGCTCCGATGCTCCGATTAGGCGAGGAGAAGGCGCGCTCACGCAACCGCCCGAACATCGTTTGGCAGATCGCCGATACGCAGCACCTCCCGTTTCCCGACGGCGCGTTCGACGCCGTGACGGTCGGGTTCGGGATTCGCAACGTCGCCGACGTGCCGCGCGGCATCCGCGAAATGGCGCGGGTGGCGAAACCGGGCGGGCGCGTGGTGATTCTGGAGTTCGGGCAACCGACGAACCCGGTGTTCAACCGGTTATATGTCTGGTACTCGAAGCACGTCATGCCGCTGATCGGCGGTCTCATTTCCGGGCGTAAAGCCGCGTACGAGTACCTGCCCGAAAGCGTCGCCGCATTCTACTCCCGCGCCGAGATCGCCGCCATGATGCAGGTTGCCGGTCTCGAAGATATTTCGGTAACGAACCTGACCTTTGGCACGGTGGTCGTCCACTGCGGAACCAAACAATCTCGCGGTGTGTTAGAAGGGAACAACCCATGAACAGTGTCTCCGTAGACCGGGCGGAATACCCCGCTCCGAAGCAACCGTCCCTTCTCGCGCCCATCGAGGACGACCTGCGCGCCGTCGAGGACCGACTTTTTGCCGCGACGCGCTCCGAGATCGGGCGGGTGCGCGACATTTCCGGGCACACGCTGTTATCCGGTGGGAAACGACTCCGCCCCGCGCTGGCACTCTTAGCCGCGCGACTGGTCGGGCGAACGTTCCCGGCGGAGCGTGCCTACGCGGCGGCCTCGGCGGCGGAAATGATCCACATGGCGTCTCTGATGCATGACGACGTGGTCGATGAAGCACCGGAGCGGCGCGGGCGACCGACCGCGAACAGCGTTTTCGGCAACGGCATCACCGTGCTCACCGGCGACTTTCTGCTCGCGAAGTCGATTTCGCTCCTCGCCCATAATGACGAAAACCTGGCGATTGTGCGCGTGTTCAGCGACGTGACCGTCGGCATGGCGGAAGGCGAAGTGTTACAAGCCTCCGTCGCGCATGACCTGACGATCACGCCGGAAACATACGAGGAAGTGATCCGGCGCAAGACGGCGTTGTTCCTCGCCGGGTGTTGCGAGACCGGTGCAATGGTCGGCGGCGGCACCCCGGACGAAGTCGTTGCCCTGCAACAGTACGGCTTGCACCTCGGCGTCGCGTTCCAGATCGCCGACGACCTGTTAGACTTCCTCGGCGACCCGAAAAATACCGGCAAGCCGCTCGGGACCGACCTGAAAGACGGGCGCGTGACGCTACCGCTGATCCAAACGCTCGCCGTCAGCGACGCGGAAACGCGCTCCACACTCACGGAACTGTTCAACCGTCAGGATTTGAACGATACCGACATCGCAACGATCACCGGGATCATCGCCCGGAGCGGCGGCTTCGAGTACGCCCGCCACGAAGCCGAAGCGCATGCCGAACGCGCGGTCCGTCGCCTCGACGCGTTCGCCCCGACGCCGTTCAAGGAAACGCTGGAAAACCTGGCGCGTTACGTCACCGCGCGGGACCGGTAGATTGTGGCAAATACAATACGACAAAATTGCTCTTGAAATTGTTTGCGTTTTATGAAAACTGGTGTATAATATAACCAATACGGCCCGCCCCTCTTTGTAAGATAGTTCTGCTATTTTACATACGGGCGGGTTTTCTATTACCCCGCAAATAATCAATGCCGATATACAGTAAGCCTTATCTCTCCCTGCCGGATCAACTTGCAAAACTGAAATCACGTGGTCTTAAAGTCACAGACGACGATGAAGCCATCCAATGTCTACATCGAAATGGCTACTATCGTTTGAGTGCATATTGGTATCTTTTTCGGCAGATCAATTTGGGCGAGCGTAGCGACAAATTTCTCGACGACAGTTATTTCAACCATGCTCGTGACCTATACGTATTCGATAAGAGAATCAAGTTATTGCTTCTTGATGCTATCGAACGTATAGAGATCGCGGTGCGGGTAGAGATTTCTCTTCAGTTGGGAAAGATCGATCCCTTCGCATACACAAATCCTCGATTATTTCATACTGCTTTTACCACTCTGGATCGCCGAACCGGGCGAATAAAGCATCGCGAATGGCTTATCAAATTTGACGCGATGGTTGCTCGTTCTAGAGATGAATTCGTTTTGCATCATAAAAGGAAGTACGGCGATACTTCGCCACTTCCCATATGGATTGCTATTGAACTTTGGGATTTCGGCATGTTGTCACATCTGTTCAGTGGCATGAAGGTTAAAGATCGCGAATTGGTTTCGAGTCGGTTCATGGTACCCGACTGGCAATTGATGGAAAGTTGGTTGCGCTGTTTGAATTACGTGCGTAATGTTATCGCCCACCACGGTAGGCTTTGGAATCTTAGTTTGGCAGACAACCCGAAGTTACCTACGATGGGACTGATGCCAGAGTTTGACATGCTGTTGACAATACCTAACGTCAACACTCGACTGTACAGCATTTGCTGTATTTTAAGTCACCTTTCGCGTGTTATAAATCCGAGTTCCACATGGACGAAGCAACTTGTTGCGCTCGTGGTGCAGTTTCCTGCTATGCCTCATGCTAACATACATCACATGGGGTTTCCGGCTAATTGGCAGGGCACTGATTTTTGGAAGTGATGGTTTGACACGAAGACCTTTCGGGAAAACGCTGGCGAATATGGCATAGCACGTTTGAAACGCGTATGCCCCGAAACGTTTCCCGAACCATAGAACGGTGAGGTACACTGTTCAACATAATGTCTACAGAACTTTCCGCTGCCCTTTGCGCCGTGTCCGCGCTCGACGGTCGCTACTCCGCCGCCGTCTCGCCGCTGTCGCCGTTCTTCTCCGAGTTCGCGCTGATCAAATTCCGCGTCCGCGTCGAGATTGAATGGCTCCGCGCTCTGGCGAAGGAGCCGAATATTCCTGAAGTGCGCCCGCTGACCGCCGACGAGAACGCGTACCTGAGCGTGGTCGCCGAGGAGTTTTCCGAAGCCGCCGCCCTGCGCGTCAAGGAGATCGAACGCACGACGAACCACGACGTGAAAGCCGTCGAGTATTTCCTGAAAGAGCGGCTCGCCCCGTCCAGCCTCGCCGACCTGCGCGAATGGGTGCATTTCGCGTGTACGTCGGAGGACATCAATAATCTGGCGTACGCCCTGATGGTCAAGGGCGGGATCGAAACCGTCTGGCTCCCGCGCGCCGAAGAATTGGTCACGGCGGTGGAACGCATGGGACGCGAGTATTCCGGAACCGCATTGCTTGCCCGGACGCATGGACAGACCGCCTCGCCGACCACACTCGGCAAGGAGTTAGCCGTTTTCGCGGCGCGCTGGCGTCGGTCGCTCAAACAGATCAAGGCGCAGGAGTATCTCGGCAAGATGAACGGCGCGGTCGGCGCGTTCAACGCCCACACCGTCGCCTATCCGGACGCCCCCTGGCAACAGATTTCGCGCCGATTCGTGGAAGGTTTGGGACTGACGTATAACCCGCTCACGACTCAGATCGAACCGCACGATTACCTCGCCGAACTGTTCCACGCCGTTTCCCGCTTCAACAACATCCTGCTCGACTTCGACCGCGACATGTGGTCGTACATCTCGCTCGGCTACTTTTCGCAGAAGAAAGTCGCGGGCGAAGTCGGGTCGTCCACGATGCCGCACAAGGTCAACCCGATTGACTTCGAGAACTCCGAGGCGAACGTCGGCTTATCGAACGCCCTGCTGGAACACCTGGCGTCGAAACTGCAGGTCTCGCGGCTCCAGCGTGACCTGTCGGATTCATCCGCGCTCCGTAGCGTCGGCACCGGGATCGCGCACAGTTACCTTGCCGTCGCCGCCGCGCTACGCGGCTTGCGCAAATGCGTCGTGAACGAGGAAAAGATCGCCGCCGATCTCGACAACGCATGGGAAGTCCTGGCGGAAGCGGTGCAAACCGTGATGCGCAAACACGGTATGCCGAACCCGTATGAGCGGCTCAAAGACCTGACGCGCGGCGAGAAGATCACGCAGGAAGCGATCCGCGCCTTCGTGGAAACGCTCGAACTGCCGCAGGAGGAAAAGGCACGACTCCGCGCCCTGACCCCGGCGACCTATATAGGCATCGCCCCGACGCTGGCGAAACAATCGGCATAAAAAAATAAAAAAGGGAAGGGAAAACGCGATTATGGAGCGTATTTGCCCTATCTGCGCTGGCTATGGAAAATTTAGGCGCAATGCAAATTTTGCTGGAGAAGACGGCGACCCTTGATGCCAAGATTGCTCAAACTGTGGTGGCAGTGGTTCAGTCGCAAACATAAATGGAGACAAGGATAATCAACCAAACTATCAGGGCGATTGCATTATCGCTCTCTCGGTTGAACCGCGTATATAATCGCGGGTTGAAACCCACGTCTGCGGTCAACTTCGTTGCCGAACGTCCTCCGG
>JAYULM010000239.1:0-1009 GCA_043763605.1 Armatimonadota bacterium
TCCTCCTCGACGTTCCCGAAGGGTGCCCCCCGGTGACAGTCAACGTTACTGTGAAAGGGGCAGTCGCGGCACCGTACTTTGTGCGTGGAAAAACCAGCCTCGCCGAATGGCGGCAGACGATCCGCTCCGCGCCGGGACCGTGGGCGGAACTGCAGGGCAGGCGGTGCGTCCTGACCGTCCCGTCGTCCGTCGTCCGCGATCTGGACGATCCCGAAGCCCTGTTGACCTACTGGGACGCTGTAATGGACGCCGCCGCCGATCTATACGCGGTGCCCCGTGAGCGGCTACGGCGGGAGCGGTTCTGCGTGGACCGGCAGATCAGCGCGGGCTATATGCACTCCGGCTATCCGATCATGACCGGCGACGATGTCGCGAAAACGTTCGTCGATCTCAAAATCCTGCGCGGCACCGGCGACGGGTTCAAAACGTGGGGCTTTTATCACGAACTGGGGCATAACCATCAGAAGCCCGCCTGGACCTGGGACGGTTGCGGCGAAGTCACCAACAACCTGTTCTCGCTCTACGGCGGCGAGCGGTTCAACGCGATCCCGCCGGACTACGCCGGTTCCCACCCGGCGATCATTCCGAAAGCCCGTCAAAAACTTCTCGCGGACTATCTCACGGCGGGCGCACCGTACGAAAAATGGAAACGCGACTCGTTTACCGCGCTGACGTTCTTCATACAACTGCGCCAGGAGTTCGGCTGGGAGCCGTTCACGAAAGTCTTCGGGGAGTACGAACGCCTCCCGGACAACGAACTGCCGCAAACCGACGCGCAGAAGCGCGACCAGTTTATGATCCGCTTTTCGCGCACGGTCGGCAAAAATCTGGGACCGTTCTTCGTCGCGTGGGGCATTCCGACCACGGAAGCGTCGCGAAAATCGCTGTCCGATCTGCCCGCCTGGTTGCCCGCCGAGGTCACGGCGGCGTTGGAGAAGCGGGGGGCATCGCCGGTTTCCATCGGTCGTTGATCGGACGGTAAACCGTTCCGCTGGGAGCCTTCGGCTGT
>JAYULM010000240.1:0-3555 GCA_043763605.1 Armatimonadota bacterium
GTGGGAATGCTTCGCTTTGCCTTCGCCGCCTCCGAGGACGGGGACACCCTTCGCGCCCTCATTCGTGCTGTCGTAGAGGAAGCCAATCAGCGGAAATGCCCAGAACTGCGTGCCTTCGCGGGGTACGCGCCGCTCTTTCACAACTGCGGTCAAAGCGCGGTGTCCAACGCATGGCCGTGGGTCAGTCGGGCACTGGTTCAGGAAGGGTTCGGAACGCTGGGGTCACCCGTTCTTTCGATGTACTGCGATTTGAACCGAGAACGCTTTGAGCGGTTGCCGCTTCCCGAAGGAGCAACGCTACGTTTTGACTGGGTGACCCGCATCGGCGAACGCGACGAAACCGAGGGCGGCTATCACATCCTGTTCGGGGAAGATCGCGCCGCCGAGTCGATGTGGCACTTCGGGGAGAAGTACGTGCGCGGCGCGGGTAACGCCCACGCCCACCTGTTCTGGTTGGGAACGAACGAGCCGTACCGAGGACGGGCACTCGGGCGCATCTTGCTTCGAGAAACATTGGCACGTGTGCGGGAGTCGGGCGCAAATGGCAGTAGCCTGCGCTGCAACTTCGACAATTTCTACGCCCATACCCTCTACCGCGCCGAGGGCTACGAGACGAATGACCTGCTCTGGGCGTTCCGACTGCGGTCAGGACGGGAGGAATAGGGCGATGAAACAAGAAATCGAAGCCGCGTTGCAACCGCTGGTCGGTGAATCCTTATCGGACATGATGCGCTACGGCGGGTGTCAGAAATTCGAGTTCGGTAAACAACTCCCCAAGAAGAATCGCAAGGGCGAGGATGTTGCCGTAGGCGAGTGGGGACTGGTAGTTTCCTGTGACTGGCGGATAAAACGCTCCAATGAAATCATCGTTTCCTGCGACGACTTCGGTCCTGAGCATTGACCGACGCGCCTTCGGACAGGATTTTGGTCATCTCACCCAGGCGACCTTCGCGTGCCGCCCACATAAAGTGCCGTTCTCCCATCGGCATCGGTTTCAGAATGCTGTGTTGGTTGACTCTGAGGATATGCCAGCGTAACCGCAAGAGACACATCAATGTCGTAAAGTTTGCGGTTTTGACTCCTTTCTGCAAAGACTTCCTCATGTATTCACGTGATACATAGCGGAAGTTGCGTAGCGCAAAAAGTTTTGTCCAAAACTTTTTGCGTTTTTTGACGCCTTTATAGTGGCAGAACTCGTGGACAAGTTGCGAACTACGGATGGCTAAGATTTGAAGAGCATTTCGTTAGGATGTGCGGATCAGGAGATGTGGCGGCGGTCGTCGGCAAAGTCTGATCCTCCATGCGGCTACATTCGCATGGCCCCCATGTTACCACCGTGCTTGCCAAGTTCGTTCAGCGCGGCGCGGAACCCCAGCGCGAGTTTGTCGGCGGTGCCCGTGCCATAGTAGTGCAGGAAGATGATGCGCGGCTGTTCCATCAGCATATGACTGTGAACGGCCACTACCTCCAGGTTGTTCTTGCGAAGGGCGCGGATCACGGGGTTTACCTCGGATTCGAGCATGGCGATGTCGCCCGCGACGTGTGCCGCCTGGGGCGTTCCCGCGAACGAAGCCCAGGAATTCAGACCAATTGCGGCGGTCATTTCCACGCCCATGTCCATCACGGTCAGGTCGGCGCGGTCCACGGTGTATTTATAAACGGGGCCGTTCACCGCGCCCGAATACCCTACGATCTTGTCGAGCGCGGGAACATCGAAGATGTCTTTGGCGGTCTTCGCGGGCGGCGGGCCTGCGGGTGGTTGGTTGGCGGGCGAGAGTTTGGAAACGCTGATCGCCTTCGCGTAGCGGGCGGCGAGGTCGGCGGCGTTTGTCCCCATGCCGTGCAGGTGCATATACGCGATGCGCGACTCCTCGTAGAAGAAATGGTTGTGAACCGCCGCAACCTCCAGACCGTTCGCAAGCGCGGCATCCATCACGGGCGTCACTTCGTCTTGGAGCAACACGGTGTCGCTCATCACCATCACAGACTTGCCGTCCACCGACCGCTTGAAACTGACCCAGCCGCCGAACCCGAACGGGATCGGGATCGGTTCGCCCTTGATCGTCACTTTCAGGTCGTTGCGGGGCAACGACACGGTGTAGAGTGCCTGCGCCCCGTTGAGCGTCCCTTTCTTGCCGATGGCTTTCTCGATAGCGGCGATCTCGTCGGCGGTCAGCGGGGGCGTCTTGCCCTTCGGGGTCTGGATAGCGGCTTCGGCGGGGCTGGCTTCCAGTCGGGTCAGGGCCGCTGTTCCTGCGGAAATGGCGGCGACCTGGATCAGCCCGCGTCGGGTCAAAATGTTAAAGCCGTTGGGTCTACCCGAATGGCTGTCTCGCGATTCATCTTGCATCTTGAGTTCCTTTTCTGTCTACGGATGTATCAGACAAAGGCGGGGAAATTTCCTTGTTCACCGACTGTCTGACCTGCGGGAATCGCAACTTTCTACCTATGACAAAACTCGGCACCAAGCGTATAGCACAGACCCAGTATCATCGTTGTTCGATGAAAAGACTTTCGCCATCGCCCAGCAGTTCGACCTGAAGCCCTGTGTCGGCAGTGAACGAGCGGAGACGTTGTTCCAGATCGGGCAACTTCTCCCTCCACCTGTTTACGTGCGGGAGAATCGTGAATGGCACGATCCCTACGCCCGTGAAGTCCTCGTACCCTATGGCGAGGTCAGGGTCGAACGCCTCGACAATCCGCAGGTTGGGTCCGAGGACTACCGCGCCCGCGCTACTCCCGATGATGAGTGTCTCCCCCGCCTCACTTATATTGCGAAGGATGGCGTCTGCTCCAGATCGGCGCAGGTGGTGCATCAAATAAAATGGATGCCCGCCGACGATATACACCACATGATGCCGTTTGAGAATCTCTGGGTTCTCGAACTCCACATCCACGAAGTCCACCCTGCCGAACCCAAGCCCATGCAGTGCTTCGCGGGTCGCCACAGCGTGTTTACTCTGCTCCTTGTGTTCGCGGGATGCGGTGGTTATGATGGCGGCAGTGTGAAGCCCTGCAACCCGCGCCTCAAGTGCGGGAAGCAAGGTCGGGGAGTCGTGGATGCCCGACGACGTGAGTAGTAGATTGCTTGAACGGCTCATTTCATCGTTACATCAGCCGCAGACACAGAGACGACAAGAGGACTCCATTTAAGTCGCATCGCGGGCCATTCGCGGCCCCGTGAACGCTTCCGCTAACTGCTTCACAGTAACATACTCCAGTGACTCTGTATAAAGATCAGCAGTTTCGGCACGGATGTGCTGAGTGATCCTGTTGGGAACGACCACGCAAAACAAGCCCGCCGCTTTCGCCGCCGCCGTGCCGTGCGCCGAGTCCTCCAATGCCATCGCCTCATCCGCGCCGATACCGAGCGCGTTTAGCAACGAGAGGTACACATCGGGCGCGGGCTTGGTTCTTTCTACCTCATCGCCGCAACGGATCACGTCGAAGCTGTCATAAATCCCGAGCCGCTCCAGGTAGCCGACGACCCAATTTCGCGGCGAACTCGACGCGACGCCGAGAAGGAGCCCGTGCCGCTTCGCGTCGGCAATCAGT
>JAYULM010000241.1:0-12718 GCA_043763605.1 Armatimonadota bacterium
GAAGCGAAGCGACACCGCCCTCTGGCTCCCCCTTTCTCCCCTTCCGAGGGGGGAAAGGGGGCGGGGGGGATAGGGGGGACGACGCCCACGCAATTGCCCTCCTCGTCTCCGCCGCACTTTCCGTAGTGCTGTTCTTCCCGAACGCCCTGGTAATCCGCCCGTTCGGACCGTTCGTCGCCAACGGAACGTGGGAAAAAGTGAACGAGCAATACGGCTGGGAGGTTATCACCGCCGCTGTGGTACGCGAGAATACGGTGTTACAAGCCGAATCGGGCGGCACGCCGATGTTCGTCGCCGGGACCGGCTACCGTGTCTGCTCGATCCTGTCGTTTCATTTGCCGGGGCAACCGTTCGTGAAAAAGATACAGATCCCGGACACGCGTCGGGACCAGTATAACCTGTGGACGAACGAAGCGAGCCTTGCCGGACACAACGCCGTGGTGGCACTGGACCGGGAACGCCCCGACGAGGAAGCGTACTTGCGTACCCGGTTCGCGAGCGTATCGGAGCCGGTAGTTGTGAATGTGTCGCGCCCCGGGTTTAAAGGACCGGTGAAGACGTGGTATCTGTACCGCTGTCGCGGATTTCACCCGTGACAAAAACAGTCCGGCGACACTTGTCGCCGGACTATTTCCATCGAGAGCAGGTCAGGTTTTTCCGGCGTCCAGTTGCCGCTTTTCTTCCTGTTCGATCTGTTGCCTTTGTGAGTCGCTCTTCGGCTCGGGCGAAACGGATGGCTTCGTCGCGCACCCGGCGACGAGTAGCACTGCCACCAAATAGCAGACGAGGCATAATGACAATCGTTTTTTCATCGATCACCCTTAGTTCGTACAACAGGCATCGGAATACAGGTTCGGTTGCGTGGTCGGGTCGGGCGCGAACGGGTCCCAGATAACGCGGGCTTTGTTGTAGTTCGCAGCTTCGGTGTGACGCCGATTTAGCGTCCCGCCGTAGTAGTAATTCCGCGCAATCTGGTTGGAGATCGCATTCGCCCTATGCCATTTGGCGTGACCGTCCATAAAGACGAGGTTCGTCCCCTGCTGATGGCGGTCGGAAATCCCCCATCGTCCCACACCGACGCCGCCGTAGATCCAGTAGCCGACGGGCGAAGGAGTGCCGGGCTTCAAGTCGTAACTGTCGCCGAAGACCACGGTTTGTGCGGGCAGTCGTATGTCGTTATCGGTGACACCCTCCGGGTAACTGGACGCGGCTTCTATCGCCGTATCGCTCGTTATCGTGAAGTTCTTGCCATAGATTCCCCAGTACCGGTAGTTGTAGTACATGTTCAGACCGGAATTCATGCCGATAGAAAAGAAGTTGCGGTTGGCATAGGTGATGTCGCTCTTGTCCAGTTTCGTGGACGGACAGGCGAACACGCCGATGTTCTTGACATACGGTTGCAGTATCTGCGCATAGGTCTGCCGAAAAACACCGGCTTGGCTACTGGCACCGCCGAGCAGGATCTCGTGAATCATCTGGTCGTGATCCTGCATGTACTGCATTTCGGCGAGACCGATCTGCTTACAGTTCGACAGACACGACGCACCACGCGCCTTTTCGCGGGCTTGGGCGAACACCGGGAACAGGATCGCGGCGAGGATGGCGATAATGGCGATTACGACGAGTAGTTCGATGAGTGTGAAACCGCCCCGGGCGGTTTTCACCGGGGTAAACGCGGCGGAACGGGACGTTCCGGTAGCGGAACGCCGGGAACGGGATACTGTGCTATTTTTCAAGGCGGGTACTCCTTCGGAAAGGGTAGCGAAAATCGCCCCTTTATCGTAGAACGACGGGTTAATTGGGAAAGTCGTCAGCCGTGGCGACTACGAAAAAATACATGAGGGAAAACGAAACGTCTTCGTTTCGTTGATGATAGCACCCTTCCCCCGCCCTGTCAAGCGATATTTACCTATCGCCCTATACTGATTTTCGCGACGTTTGGTGCGGGGATGTGCCATCCTCCGGTGGAAGCGTTCCGCTTGCGTTCCCTGCGGGAACAGGAAGGTTCAACAGGATTTCCAGACGAAACCGGCAAGCCCCGTTCCCGCAGGGAACGCAAGCGGAACGCTTCCACCGGAGGATGGCACATCCCCGACCGTTGCTACGGCACCACTTTCTTGCCATCGAACAGCAGGAAGTTCTTCGGTCCGCTGTTCATCGTCGCAAGCAAACCGTCCTGGAACCGCCTGCCGAGCGGCGCGGACGTGATCTCGATGCCGTCGGTCTCGTCCGCGCCGCCGTTGACCACCAGGAGCGGTTTTGTCTGGTCGTGACGGTCGTTCGGTTCGCCCTCGCGCTTATACACGAAGTAGCGGGTTCCGCCGTCCGCCGCCGCGATCTGGTCGGTAGACACGAGATACCCGGTACCGTCCGGCTTCGCATAGATGGCGATACCTTCGTGGTCACCGATGCGCCCTTCGCGCCCGAACGTTCCCAACTCCTGCCCGAAGTAGGGACTATCGGGGTTCGCGGGATATTTGCGGACGCAAACCTGTTCGTCGGAATAGTAGACGTAGCTGAGTTCGTCGTCCACACAGATCGATTCGATCTCCTTCTTACCGGAGTACGCCCCGAACGCCTTCACGAAATCCGCTTTCAGCGTGCCGTTTTTGTCCCCGCGCAGATGGTACACGTGCAGGTAGCCTTTCGTCGGACCGGATTTGCGCCCGACTATCGCGAACACCGCGCCGTCGGCGGGGCGTTTGTACAGCGCGATGCCCATCGGTTCGCTGGCGTCGCCGGTTTCGCCCTTGAAGACGGGCAAACCGCGCGGGGCGAGATCGGACAGTTTGCCGCCGCGCGAGATCGCGAACACACGGAGTCGGTGTTGCAACCGCTCGGTACAGACCGCGATGTCGTAGCGTTTGCCGCCTAATTTCAAGCCGTATTCGACATCGACGTTATTCGGGCGGTCGAGGTTTTTCACGACCTGCCGCGTCTTGCCGTCGAGTCCGAACACATACAGCGCGCCGCCCTTGCTGGCGTCGATCTTGTTCGTCCCGATCACGAGCGATTGCGCGGGGTTGCGTCGGTTCACCCAGATCGCCGGGTCGTCCGGGTCCTCGCTGACAGATTGCGTGGCGAGTGTGGGCTGGATCGTGCGTGTCGGGGCGTCGGGGGTTTGCGCGACGGTAGCGGCGGTAAAAAGAAGAAAAAGTGCGGTAGCGGCGGGGAGCGCGGCGAACCGGAGTGTTCCGTCACCGATGCGGGGAAACGAGTTCATAAGAGCGTACGTCCTTACGGTCTGATAGATGAAAAAGCGGGCGGGATTGCTCCCGCCCGCCCAGTGGTCGATGAAATGAGACGATCAGGGATAGACCGGGCGCCACGGTGTGGGCGCGTTCCCGGCGCGGCGGAAGTATACCGGGGTGCCTTTATTATCGAATATCGTGCTGGAACTGCCCGGGTCAGGACCGAGTACACGAGAGTCTTTCACCCATTTCACGTGACCGTCGATATAGGCGAGGTTCATGCCGCCGTTGTGCTTCATAAAGATTTCGTTGTCGTCTTTGTCCATGTCGTTGGAATCGACGTCGGAGTCGTTCACCGCACCTTTAAGACCTGCTTCCATCAACAGGAACTCGCTGGCGGGTTGTTGCCACGAACCATAGCTGGTACCGACAACGCTTTTACCGGCAGTGTTTTCGCGTATATCGGCTTCCCCGACGACGGCATCGTTAAGGGCGTAAGAGGCATGCCACGCATAGGCGTTGGGGGTCACGTCCGTCTTCAGCGTCACGCCGGCTTTCTGCAGGATCGGGATCGCGCATGGGTCGTCCTGCGGTGAACTGATCGGTAATCCTTGAATCAGGTCGTTGCTCGGGCAGACGTAGATGTTGGTAGCGTTGCCCGCCCAGTTCCCGGGGACGCCGCTAATGTACGGAGCGACAATGAAGGGCCAGATTACGTCGTAGGCACCGCCATCGTTCACGCCCGACGAACCGGAAGGGCAGTCAGGGCTAGCCAGGCCGGTGCCGACGGTGCCGGGGAAGGTCTCGTCGTAGTCTTGCACATACTGCATAAACGCAAGCCCGATCTGTTTCATATTCGATATACAGGCGGACTGACGGGCTTTTTCGCGGGCTTGCGCGAAAACGGGGAACAGGATCGCGGCGAGGATGGCAATAATTGCGATAACGACGAGTAGTTCGATGAGGGTGAATGCGGACTTTTTGCGTGAGACGGTCATTCTTTTTTTACCTTTCCAGTAAAAGACAACAAACGTAGTAACAGGACGAGCGAAACACGAAACGATTTTCGTGTAACAGGATTTGTAACTGCGCGGATTATACCCCGGTTGATATCGCCACACATTAAGAAAATGTTAAATTTTTGTTAAGACGCCGTATTTTTATGCTCCCCCGAAAATCATCTGAACCGTGTGCCGTCTTAACCTGTTCTTAACACAAACCGGGGCGAAACGTGAGACAATGGGGTAATGTCCGGTCGCCGCCAGACACCTCGCTTCGTTCGTGGCGTGGTTTCCCGGTCGTACCCGGCAATCTCCGTGCCAGAGTATCGTCGCCGCTTCGGATTTTACGCCCGCTTTTTCAGAAAGGTTTACGCTATGAACTCCCCGATTGACCGTCGTCACCTCCTGCGCGCCGCGACCGCGCTTTCCGCGTCCGGTGCTTTGCTCGGCGTGGAAGGCATGGTCGCCCGCGCCGCCCGCGCCCGCGAACTCGGACGCGAAAAGCCGGACGTGCCCGGCGGCTATGGCAAACTGCGCCCGACACCGTCGCGCAACACGGGCGAGAGCATCCTCGCGCTCCCCGAGGGCTTCTCCTATACTGTGTTCGGCAGGGTCGGCGCGGTGATGTCCGACGGGCATAAGACGCCGGACGCGCACGACGGCATGGCGGCATTCAAGGCGGAAGGCGGCAAGGTGCGCCTCGTGCGCAACCATGAAGTCAAGGGCAAGCCGAACGCCGGGCATGTCGGTAGCAAGGATAGTTACGACAAAGCGGCGGGGGGCGGGACGACCACACTGATCGTCGATCCATTGTCCCGGATGCTGGAGCGGTCCTTCGTGTCTATCGGCGGGACGCTGGCGAACTGCGCCGGCGGCGCGACGCCGTGGGGCTCCTGGATAACCTGCGAGGAAACCGTGGTCGGCACGGCGGCGGGGTTCGAGAAGCATCACGGCTACTGCTTCGAGGTCGCTTCGGAGGCGGACGGCGCGATGTTCGACCCGCAACCGTTGACCGCTATGGGGCGGTTCGTGCATGAGGCAATCGCCATCGACCCGCGCTCGAACATCGTCTACCTGACCGAGGACCGCAAAACGGCGGGCTTTTACCGGTTCCACCCGAAGGTCAAGGACAAATTAGCCGAGGGCGGTCGCCTGGAGATCGCGGTGATCAAAGACGTGCCGAAAGCCGACCTGCGCACCGGGCAAACGATGGGCAAAACGATGACCGTGACTTGGGCACCCATCGAGGACCCGGACCCGAGGAACGCCGAAACCGACGAACTGGCGGTCTACAAGGAAGGCGTGAGCAAGGGCGCGGCGACGTTCGCACGGCTCGAAGGCTGCTGGTACGGCAACGGGTCGGTGTTCCTGAACGCCACCAACGGCGGCGACAAGCAACTGGGTCAGATCTGGCGGTACGAACCCGTGGACGCCGCCACCGGACGCCTGACGCTGTTGTTCGAGTCAGTGGATAAGACGGTTCTGAACATGCCCGACAACCTGTGCGTCTCGCCGAAGGGCGGGCTGGTGCTCTGCGAGGACAACGATCAGGGGAGCCAGTACGTACGCGGTTTGTCGCCGCAAGGCTACCTGTTCGACTTCGCGGCGAACATCGTCCCCGGGCACGAAAACGGCGAAGTGGCGGGCGCGACGTTCTCGCCGGACAACCAGACGCTATTCTTCAACCTGCAAGACCCCGGTCTCACCGTCGCCGTTTGGGGACCGTGGGAGCGCGGCGCGCTGTAACCCGTTTTTGAACCGCCAAGACGCCAAGGACGCCAAGACCAGAGAAGGGAAAAGAGGCTTCAATCTTCCTCCCCTCCGGTCTTGGCGTCCTTGGCGTCTTGGCGGTTCAAAAACGGGTTATCGCTCTTTCATCAGGTCTTTGACGGCGAGGAGATCGCCCGGACTGACGCGCGGGTTGTGCCGCAGGTCGTTCGGGTTCGCGGAAGTGCGCACCTGCACGCTGTCCTCAGTAATGCAGGAAAGGTCTTCATCCGTCCGCTCACTCATCAGGTCGTGTACGGCGGACATATCCCGGGAGAGGAACTTGTCGCCGTAGCCGGGCTTGCCGGAGGCGCGTACCTGCACCGTGTCGAGGCGCACCGAATGAACATCGACCGGGATCGATTCGCCGGTCTCATCGTCCTCGTCCACACTCTCGGCGTCTTTGGCGACCGGTGTGTGTGTCGCCGTCGTGCCGCCGAACAGGGCGCGCACCGACCGACCGCCGGTCGCTCGCCCGGCGCGGGCGGCGGAGGCGGGCGATTCATTGACTGGTACTGCGCTAGCCGTAGCCGCTGGGGCGGGGGCATCCGCCCAGTTCGGTACCGACCTGGTTTCGGCCGGCACTGGGTAGCGAGACAGGAGCCATTTTTTGAGCGACTCGCCCCGGGTGCCGCGCCACGAAGTCGGGGAGGATTGCCACCAGTCCGCACCCGTCAGCGACGCCGCCGGTGCGCCGCTCGGGACGCCGGGGCTTACTTCCACCGTCAGTATCACATTGAACAGGTTCGCACCGCCCAGTTTCGCGCCGAACAGGTTCGCGCCGAGCAGGCTGGTTCCGTCGAACTCGCAACCATGCAGAACGGCGTCCATCAGGTTCGCGCCTACCAGATGCGCCCCTGCGAGCCGCGCCCCGGCAAGGAAAGTCCCGGCGAGATGCAATCGGCGTCCGGCGCGGCGCCACATCCCGATGCGTATCTCGCCACCATCCACGATCTCTTCCGGCACGGCGGTCAGCGCACGCAAACACGCGGTCAGCGCGGTCGTCGTTTCCTTGAGCCGCTCCCCTGCGCGGTAGACCACGTCCAGTGCGTCGGTGCTCTGTGTCGCCAGCGACGCCGACTTGCGCAGGGCTTGCGCGAGACCGACCGCCGCCTGGAAGCGGGTCTGTGTGCGGCAGTCCGGCGAATCGGCGATGTCGCACAGGCACCGGAACGTGTCTTCCTCGCGCGGGCAGAACGACGTGAAATCGACCAGCGGGCGCAAGCCGTCATAGTTCGTCGCGATGGCGTTTTCGGAGATCGCGGTACGGGCGAGGTGCCGGGCGAGCGCGCCGACGAACGCCTTGCGCGCGGAGCGGTTCGCGGCGGCGATGTCGTCCAGCAGGCTGTAGATCAGCAGTTGCCCCATGTCGCCCTCGAAGCGGGCGAAGTCGGTCATCATGTCGAGGGCTTTGTGTACTTCGTCACGCACCGCCGATTCCTCCTCTAAGTGGAGGGCGGCGGCAAGGTGTCCCGAGGCGCGGACGAAATACGGGTACGCGTCCTCAATGTCCTGCGACTCCGCCATATGCCGACGGGCGAGGGCGGCGACGCGGTTCGCACCGCCCGCCCGCATGAACGGGTTTTGGATGTCGGCGAGGCGGTTTAAGGCGTCGTTGAACTCGGTGTCGAGGCGTTGCCGCTCGTAGCGGGCTTTCTCGTCCTCCCACCGTTCCCGCTCGAACGCCAGTGCTTCGCCGGAGAGTGTCGGTTGTGCGGGGGGAGCGGGAGCCGGTGTCGCCGCCTGCGGGGTCGGCAACGGTTTGAGTCCGACCCCCATGTCGTCCAGGTTTTGCCCGCTCGGTGCGGAGGATGAACCGCCGAAAAGTCGCATCTTCTTCAAAATTCCTTCGTATCGTTCCTGCCGATCCGGGGCAGTTTGTCCGGCATCTACACGAATTTCATTGTAGCGTAGAAGAATCTATTTGTCACCTGTCAGGAAGTTGCAAGAATCATACCGAAACGCGCTTTTTCCTCGCTCGCACAGGAATCCGGAATCGCGAAACCGAATCGCCGGTATTTCGTCGGGGCGTTTTTTTTGCGTCTCGTTTAGCGCGCGGGATCACCGGGTAGAACCCGGACGGGCGGCGCAAACAATCCATCACGCCGTCGCTCGCGAAACCTTGGAAGGGTTCTCATCTTATGGCATTACCGATTCCGAAAGAACTGACGGGGCTACTGGACGCCCTCCACGACGGCGTTACCGATCTGGCGACCAACGCCGCTGTATCTCAACTCGACCACTGGCACGACGTGCTCGCCGAAGCCGCCAAGCCGGAACTCAAGGCGGTTAGCAAGGACATCGACGTTTTACGTAAACTACTCGGCGAGGGCGGAAGCCCGGACGGCAAAAAGATCGGCAAGGCTCTCCTTAAACTCGCCGACCATATCGACGGGCTGGATAACACCGAACTCGTCAAGGGTGTGAAGACCCGACTCCATTCGCTCGCGCGACTTTTACGTAGTGAAGGCGAGGAACTGACCGCATAACACGACGTGGTGACTCAGGCACCCGGGTCTCCGGGGCGTTTCGCGGGATGACGCATGCCGCTACAATGCCCTGAGATCCCACGCCCCGAACACAACCCACCGCTGCCGCCGAACTCGACTCAGGACGGATTCGTGAACGTCGTACATTTACGCACATTCGATGGCATCCGGGAAGGCGGCTCCGCGTAACGCCTCCAGTACGTCCCGTAGCGCGGCAACGGTCGCCGGATCGGACACCACGCCGTCTGTGCCGAATTTCGTGCGAACCAGTCCGATTCCGAACGATGCCCCGGGGACGACGTTCGCGGACATCACGGTCAGGGTTTGCACGAGCCACGCGCGGGCGTTCGCGCCGCCGTCCTCCGAAGGCGACGCGGAAAGCGCGGCGACCGGCTTGCCGACCAATTCCCCCGACCCGACCAGCCAGTCCAGCGCGTTTTTGAGCGAGCCGGGCATCCCGTGCGCGTATTCGGGCGTACAAATGACGACCGCGTCGGACTCCGTCAGCAGTTCGCGCAGGGTTTGCACGGCGGACGGCGCAGGGTCGGTGTCGCGCTCCGGCGAAAAATGCGGGAGATCGCCCATACCGTCGTAAATGCTGACCGAAACGTCGTCCGGCGCGAGTCGCGCGAGTGCTCGGAGCACTGCCGTATTCGAGGACTCGGGGCGCAAACTACCGGATAGGGCGGCGATTTTCAGGACGGTATTTCTCATGGGGACTTGATAGACGACAGCGATGGCGTAAATGATTCGTTATCGGAGCCACCTACGGAGACCGATTTGCCGCCGGGGTTTAAAAAAATCACGGAATTAACACCGGATCGGGATAGGCTATCCGCCGCCGCGCCGTCCGAACCGCTTACCGGTGTACGTATCTCTTTCACGATATACACCCGCGCACGGCGCACTACCGGCGAGCGGAATGGGCGTCGGCGAAGTCGAGATATTTCTCCCAATCGTAAGCGGTGACATCGTGTTTCCCGGTGCGTAAATGATAGCGAACCGTTTCCCCGACGGGCGTATCCGGCGCGGGGAATTCTATTCCGCCCAAGCCGTTCCTGCCGAAAAGGTTGTAGACATTTTCCGTCGCTTTCGCCCCGAGAAACTCGCCGCGCGGGTCTGCCCAGGCGTCTTCCGTCGCGCTCGCCACGTAGAGCGGGCGCGGCGCGGTGAGTGCCAGCAGGCTATGTGCGTCCACGGGGAGTGCGTCCTCATTATCGGCGAACTGCGCGTACCGGGTAGCAAACCAGTGCGGGAAGTTGCGAACCAGATCCGCGATATTCTCGCCGAAACGACGGCGCGATATAGCCGCGCCGCCCTCGCCGGAGTTGTTGGCGATCACCAGCGCGAACCGCTCGTCCTGCGCCGCCGCCCACAGCGCGGTCTTGCCGAGTCGGGAGTGCCCGATCAGCGCGACGCGGCGAGCGTCAACCGTCGGATCCGTTTCCAAGTAGTCCATCGCGCGGCTCAGTGCGTACGCCCATATGCCGATGGCTCCGCAATCCGCTTGGCCAGTCACCGGGAGCGAAGCACGTAGCCCCCATCGCGCCCCGCCCACGAAGTCCGGCTCGATCTCCTCGTAATCCGCCGTCGCCAGCGCGTAGCCCCGTTTGAGCACGGTTTCGACCTGCCAGAGGCTCGCCTGCGCCCCGCGTTCCAGTGTCGGAAGCCGATGAACGGCAACCGATCCCGCATCGTCGCGTTCCCATTGCGGCACCGGTGCGACGCCGGGATCGTCGCTCACCGTGTGATTGCCGGAGAAGTTCAAGCCGAGAAACGCGGCACACGGCTTCGGCGAGTCGGTCGGCACATACAGAAGCAGGTGGAACCGTGCCTCCCCGATACGGACGGCGATCTTCTTACGTGTCGCCAGTCCGCCGAACGCCACGCCTCCCGAAATCACCTCGAAGCCAACACCCTCCGCGACCGGCGGGGTTTCCCCGAAAACGTTCTCCGCGAAAAGGCGGAGTAGTTCCGGTCGCCGCTTCTGTTGCCAGGTCTCCGCGTCGGTGACGGGGGTACCGTCCGCGAGCGTCAACAGATCCGGCAGGGCATAGGTTCTAACGGAGTCCTCGTTGTAGTTTGTCATGTCGTTCCATCCAAATGGGCGCGCATGATGATTATATCGTCAGTCATGCAGGCGAGCGGTGCGGAAACTATTTTTTAAGGATGAGATCACGCATCGCTGCATCCATCGCCTTATCATATTTGAGTCCCTGCTCCACCGGAGAGGAGACAGTGAAAGTCAAGATCAGCCCCGTCTTGGTCGGAAAAAGGTAGAAGACCTGACGCAGTGCTTGCCCTTGCACGGTGTTGCGCATTACCACCTTGGTCCCGCTGATTCCGCCCTTTGTCTGAAACTTGCTTTTGTCGATGAATTTTGATTCCGGAATCGATTTGCTCATGTGGCGGACACTGAAATCCGCATACTGATCGGTGGTTCCGGAGAAAGTTTCATCCGTAATCACGATGTTGGGCATTGAGCCCTTGTGAAGGGCAGCCACAGCGATCTGGTAGTCCAGTTTCATGTTCGCCGGTGCATCCACGACGCGCCAGCCCGTCGGTACGGAAAAAGTCAAACCGACCTTTTCGCTACGGATCTGCCCTTGCGCGAAAGCAACACCGGTAGAAGCAAGGACTACGGACGCCGCTACTGACACAGGAATGAAAGATTGTCTCATGCTTCTGATTATATCCCTGAACGATCCCTCGCTACTTGCCTTCCAGTGCCTTTTTGCGGTTCTTTTCGCTCCACACGAGCACGCCCACGACCCAGAAGCACGCCGCGAAGACGAACGCCATTTCCATGTCCGTCGCGGCGCGCCCGCTGGTACGGAAGATCATGTACAACGCGGGCGCGACGGCAAGGAGCGCGACCGCCCAGCTAACGGCGAGCGTACGTATCAGCCGCCCCGCGTCGTGGGGAATCTTTTGCACGTCCGAGAATCCGTGACTTTCGCCGGGAATGGCTCCCGTGTTTTCGCCCCGGTAGACCGCCGTATAGGACGTGATCGGGATCAGCGGAACCCAGACGACGCTGAACCATATCGTAAAACGCACTCGCCCCCCTTCGACGCGCTCCGCGCCGTGGAGAGTCAACCCCGTTCCGTTTACCGCGAACCATCCCATCCCGCGCCCCTCCCTTACGTCGCGCCGCGCGATCAGCCGCGAACGCACTCGTTGAAAAAGTCCAGCGTGCGCTTCCATGCCAGTTTCGCGCTCGCCTCGTCGTAGCGCGGCGTCGTATCATTGTGAAAGCCGTGGTTCGCCCCCGCGTAGATGTGAGCCGTGTAAGGCACTTTTTGCGCTTTCAAAACCGCTTCATAGGCGGGCCATCCGGCATTGACCCGTTCGTCCTTTTCCGCGTAATGGAGGAGCAGGGGCGACTTCACCTTCGCGGCGTCCTCGGCGTTCGGCTGCCCGCCGTAAAAGGGAACCCCGGCGGCGAGATCTGACCCGAGACGCACCGCCAGCATATTCACTACCGCGCCCCCGAAGCAGAAGCCCACCGCGCCGATCTTCCCGTTGACATCCGAACGTCCCTTCAGCCAGCGTGCCGCCGCGACGAAATCCTCGTTCATCTTCGCCCGGTCCACCGTGCGGAACAGTTGCCCACCTTTTTCGTCGTCGCCGGGGTAGCCGCCCACCGATGTCAGCCCATCCGGTGCGAACGCGATAAATCGTTCCGTGCCCAGCCGCCGCGCGACATCCTCGATATACGGGTTCAAGCCCCGGTTCTCATGGACGACGAGTACCGCCGGGAGTTTTCCTTCCGCCTTCGTTGGCCGGACGAGATACCCTTTGATTTCCTTGTTACCGTCCGGCGAAGGCACCGTAACGTACTCCGTCATGATGCGGCTGTCGGTCTTGGGGATCTGTTCTGCCCAGGCGTAATTCGGGCGCAAACTTTCGAAGATAGCGGTCGCGGTCAGGGCACCGGTCGCGAACTTCTGCGCCCCTTCCAGAAACGTCCGCCGGTCGATCCCGCCATGCACATAGGAGTCGAACAGGTTCAGCAGTTCTTGCGGATAGTCCGCCGCAGTTTTCCGTTCCATCGGGAGGGTTCCGTTTCTATGGGAAAGGCTCAGTAACATCGTTGAGCAGTAGGGCAAGTCTACCTATGGTTAAGCCGAAACATTATTCGCTGGTCTGGTGAGTTTTATCGGTGCGCTCTAAGACTCTATCTCAAAAAGAGTAAAATGGCGATATAATTTTTTTCGTCATGAAAGAACGAGCAAGAAATGAGCTACCGACGGTCTGGGAAGTGCCC
>JAYULM010000242.1:0-3515 GCA_043763605.1 Armatimonadota bacterium
GACGCCGAACGTCCTTCGGACGTGGGTAAATCACGCCCGCTTTCGTGCCGTCCAGAGGACGTTCGGCGTCGAAGACGACCACAGGCGTGGGTTTTAACCCGCGTTCATATCGGAATGAGACAGCAAGGAATCTATAACGCAATCGCCCTGGCCGCGCCTGTTTCCTGCTTGACGCGCCCTCCGTTCGCGGTTACAATCCGTAGCATCACCCGGTTCGCCCGCTCCGAAGGAAAGGCTCCCCATGCCCATGATTCGTCGCTCCGTGTTTTGCTCCGCTGTTGTTGCCGCTCTACTTATTACGCCGACCGCGTTCGCGCAAGCCCCCGATGCTCCTTCCCCTGTCGAGGAAACCACACCGGACGTCTACCCCGTCTCGCCGGAGAAAGTCGTGCCCGCAGCCCCGCCAACCGCATTCACTTCGGACGGCGAGATACGCGCGATGTGGGTGGTGCGCGATTCGATGCACTCGCGGGCGAAGATTCGCAACACCGTGGCACTGGCGAAGAAGCACGGATTCAACACGCTGTTCGTACAGGTACGCGGACGCGGCGACGCCTTCTACAACTCCCGGTTCGAGCCGCGCTCCGAGGAACTGGCAGGAACCCCCGCCGATTTCGACCCACTCGCCGTCGCCGTCGAGGAGGGGCACAAAGCCGGACTGGAAGTCCACGCGTGGCTGAACACCTTTTTCGTCTGGGGCAGATCCCGTGCCCCGTGGTCGTCGCGCCACGTCATCAACGCCCACCCCGAATGGCTCGTGCGGACGAAAGATAACCGCGTCCAGCGCACCGACAGCAAGGATTGCGAGGGGGCGTTCCTGAACCCGGCGATCCCCGAGGTGCGCGATTACCTGCGCGACGTGTTCAACGATGTGGCGACCAACTACGCGGTGGACGGCGTCCACATGGACTACGTGCGACTGCCCGCGAACCGCTTTTCGTTCGGCGATACCGATATGCGGCTGTTTCGCGAATGGCTCGCCCCACGCCTGACGCCTGACGAGGTCGCCGACGCCGACGCGAAGGTCGCCGGGGGGAGCCGTCTGGCGTGGCATTACCTGCACCCGAAGGAATGGGCGGACTGGCGGCGCGACAACGTCACGGCGACGGTTCAAGCGATCTCCTCGGCAGTACACGCGACCAAGCCGGAAGCCATCGTTTCGGCAGCGGTGTTCCCGAACTACCGTGTCGCATTCGGCGATAAAGGGCAGGCGTGGCGCGACTGGCTGAACAACGATTTGATCGACGCCGCCTGTCCGATGAGTTACAACCAATCGACGCAGGTCGCGGCGAGCCAGATTCGCGACGCGGTGATCGCCTGTCCCGGAAAGCCGATCATCGCCGGTGTGGGGGCGTGGCAGGTACCTTCCGCGTCCGCCGTAGCGAAGGGCAAGGCATACCGCAACGTCGGAGCCGCGGGCATCAACTTCTTTTCCTACGACGGCATGACGCGGAACGGTCGGACTGAGAAATATCTCAACTCGCTCGGGCGCGGCTTGTTTAACTCGCGCTCCGCGCCGCGAAACTGGCGTAGGGGGAAGCCGGTCCCCGCCCCGAAACCGGAGGGAGCGACCGCCGATGTTCAGCCGTGAGATCGTCGCCGTCGCGCCGGAAACGGTCGGAATGCATCGGGACCGGTTGGACCGAGCGGTAGACGTATTGCGGTCCGGGGTCGGCACCGCGTTCCCGGGCGCGACGCTGTGTGCGTTCCGCAAGAACAGATGCTTTCTGGATCTGGCGTTCGGCACACACGGGGGCAGTTCCCCGGTGCGGCTCGAATCGCTCTATGACCTCGCCTCGCTGACAAAACCGATGGCGACCGCGTCGAGCATTCTGACGCTAGTGGAGCGCGGCAAACTCTCCTACACCGACACGCTCGGCATCCTGTTCGGCGACGCGGACGCGGGCGCGTGGAAAGGCGTCACGGTGAAGCAACTGGTGACGCACGTTTCCGGACTTCCCGCGTGGCTTCCGCTGTATAAATCGGGACCAGGGCTTGACAGCGCGGTGAAGACGATTCTGGCGACGCCCGCCGAAGATCGACCCAAGCCCGGGGCGAACTACGAATACTCCTGCCTGAACTATATCCTGCTAGGGCGCGTCGTCGAGATGGTTTCCGACAAGTCGCTTGCCGCGTTCGCCCGCGAGAATATCTTCGCGCCGCTCGGCATGATCGACACGATGTTCCAGCCCGACGCCCTGATGCACAAGCGCATAGCCCCGACCCGATCCGACGAAGGACCGGAAGAAACCCTCCCGGTGACGCTCTGCGGCTCGGTGCATGACGGCAATGCGCGCGGCATCGGTGGAACATCCGGCAACGCGGGACTGTTCGGAACCGCGCGCGATGTTGCCCGGTTCGGAAACGCGCTTTTGCACCCCGGCGAGACGCGGCTTTTCGGCGACCCGACGCTGACGCGGGTGTGGGAAAACCAGATCCCCGGCGGTGTCGGCGGACAATCGCTCCTGTTCTACACCGACTGCAACGGTTACAACCCGTCCGGCGACCTGCTTTCCCCGCGCACCGTGGGACATTCCGGCTACACGGGCACGATCCTGACCATCGACCCGGCAAATGACCTGGTGGTTTCCGTGCTCACGAACAGCGTGTACCCCCTCGAAAACGGCGTCGGCAAACCCGGCTGGCTCGCCCTGCGCCGCCGCTTCCTGAACGCATTGGCGGCGGCGATCACCGGATAAAGCATTGCAAGACCCTTCCCTCTACCAACGCCATGAGCCGTCAAGTGCCACCGGCACTATGACATTGGATGAGTGGAGCAATTTACTCAAAAGATCGAAGCATAAGTACCATTATGTTCACGGCGAAGCCGTCGAGATGGCGAGCGCAAGTATTTGGCACAATTTGATCGCGATGAATACGGCGGTGACGATTGGCAACGCGCTGGAATCCGAAAAAAGCGGATATGAGATTTTGGGAAGCAATCAGTGCGTCTGTGTCCGCGACAACCTGTATTACTTCCCCGATCTCGTAGTTGTTTGCGGTGCGATGCAAATCGACACCCGCGACGCCCTGCGCAACCCGGAGGCAGTGATCGAAGTCCTCAGCCCTTCAACCAAAACCGACGACCGCACCGACAAGTTCCGCGAATACCAGTCGATCCCCTCGCTACGACACTATGTACTGATCGACCAGAACCGCGTGGCAGTAACCCACTACGAGAAAATCGCCGGAGACGTCTGGGCGATCCTCGGAGACTACCGCGATCTGTCCGACATTCTGACACTGTCTTTCGGCGAAACTACCGTTCCGGTTCCCCTATCCCCGATTTATCGGAACGTGCCGATGCCCTCACCTGCGACGCAAGCGGGCGAGCCGGAAGGCGGGTAGATTTTACAGGGGTTGTCTTCGGGAATTGTTTCGGACGGCGTTAGCGGACACTGAAGGGTTCCGGTGGAAGCACTTCGTGCTGTAGACGCTTCGCGTCGGGGAAGCGAACGATAGCCATGCGAACGGTCCGCCCCCAGCGACGCAAAGCGTCTACAGCACGAAGTGCT
>JAYULM010000243.1:0-12649 GCA_043763605.1 Armatimonadota bacterium
TCTCATTCCGATGAGGGAGGGGGTTGGGGGGAGGGAGGGGAAACGAGACGGGGTTGGGGGGAGGGAGGAAACACGGGAGCAAGCGAAGGGCACGGACTAACGCACCGGCACCAACTCCACACGATACTTTTCCTCCATCGTCGGGAGGGTCATGTCGGTGTGGATGACGAAGATTTGCGGCGCGCCCGGCTGAAAATCGACGTTGCAGCGTAGCGCGCGCTCGGATTCGATCACGCGCCGCTTGCCGGATTTGATATCGGCGACGTTGATCAGGAACGCGAGCCGCCCTTTTACCGGTTTTTTCCCGGACACGACCGCTTTGCCGCAGAAGTAGCCGCGCGGTCCGAACGCGACATCGTCGAGCCGGACGCGGGCGAGGTCGGCTTCCGGGACCGCCGGGGCGTACGGATCGTTGTTCAGGGCGGGTTTCCAGCCCTCCCCCGTTTTCACCTGCACCCGCTCGGTGAGCCGGTGGCGGCGCACTTCGTAGCCCCGAAACGGGAACGATTCCCACGGATTGGCGATGCGGTAGCCGAGGAAGACCAGTAGCCCCGCCGCGACCGCGCCGCACCCGATCCCGAACGTTTTGATGGTCATCGGTTCGCGATCCGTTGCGGGTTGTTCGGTCCGTGCAGGTCGGGGTTCGGTTTCGCCTTGCTGTATTTGCCGAAGTAGCGGAAGCGCGACACGGCGGCGGCGAGCATCAGGTTCACCCCGACGAAGGCTAACAGCAGGTGGTACTTCGCCAGATAGGTCGGTGGCAGGAGATGGTACAGGGCGAAAAGCGCGAACCCGACGTATAGACAGACCGCCGCGCCCCAGTCTTCGGGGAGCGGCGTCCCCTTCGTTCGGTTCTTGTACAGTTGGATGCCGTGCTTGGTCAGCATAATCAACGCCGCGCCCAACCCGATGTAAAAGATGAATGAGAAAACGCTGATCAATGGGGTACGCGCTCCCGTCCAGCAGCGAAATCTTGCCGCTCCACATTGCGCCGACGCACATAACTTACCAGCTGCCACATTCCCGCATTGAACGCAATGATTATCATGAATCCCCTCACCGTCAAATCGTCGATAGCCAAGTATAGGCACGACGCCGCCCACCAGCAATGCTTCCGGATAGCCTTACCTGTGTACTCCCGTGTAGCTGGCAACATATCCTTTTGTCTGTGCTTTTGTCGAATGTAGTAACTCGCCATGACGATATTCATGGCGAATCCGATCATCATGGACACCTGAATAAATGCCCGCCCCAAGAGGTCATCTATCATTGGTCTTCCCTTACGAACGGCAATGCGTTGACGCTCACCGCCGACACGCCGTACGTGACCGCGCCCAGCCCAATGCAAAAGATAAAAGAATAAACGCTGTCCAATGGTTTACCCGCTTCCATACGGCGTAATGGTCGCGCCTCGTCAAACCGCGTGCCGGAGTTTCGCCGAACCCGGCGTCGGTCCCTGCCGTGGTACAGAAATGTTCTACCGTATTATCGGGGATCACGCCCACGGAAAACGCGCCGCGCCGGACGCACTTACCGTCGCCGACCGGTCGGGGCGGCTTCAGCCCTGGAACTTTCGGACCGCCCTCATGTCTACTATAATGAACTACCCCCGCGTCAAATACGATAGAAAAACGGCGTCCGTACGCTAAATCCCCTTTTTATGATGAAATCACCCCTGCTTCTGCTCCTGTTCGTCTTGATTGGCACCTTCTCACCCGCGCGGGCGCAGACGGGCGGCGAACCGCCGCGCTCCCCAGCCTATCGCTTCGCACTCGATCTAACCCGGGTGCGTGAAGATACCCTGGAAGTCAGTTTGCTTACCCCGGAAATGAAGGCAGGCGCGGCGGTTTACAACATCCCTAAAGTTATCCCGGGCACCTACTCGGTGTCGAATTACGGCCGGTTTGTCAGCGATTTTCGGGCGTTCGATCAGGGCGACACTCCCCTCACGGTCAAGAAATTAGACGACAACCGCTGGGAGATCCTCACCGCCGAGAAACTCCGGCGGGTGTCCTACCGGGTGAACGACACGTGGGATACGCCGAAAATCGCGCTCAGGAGTGCCATTTTCGAGCCGGGCGGGACGAGTTTCGAGGAGAAGGTGTTCGTGCTCAACCCCTTCGCGCTGTTCGGCTACTTCGATGGGCTTCGGGACCGGGCGTTCGAGGTCACGGTCACGAAGCCGCGCGAATTTTTCGGGGCGACTGCTCTGGTTGATCAGGACACCAGCGAACTGACGGATCGCTTCCAGACAAAGAACTATCAAGAGTTAGCCGACTCCCCGATGCTGTACCATGTGCCCGACACGACGACCGTGACTATCGGAGAGACGGAATTCCTGGTTTCGGTCTACTCGCCGAACAAGAAGGTGTCCTCAAAAACCGTCGCCGAAAAACTACGACCGGTTCTGAACGTGCAGAAGGCGTATCTGGGCGGCACCCTTCCGGTCAAGAAGTACGCGTTCCTGTTTTATCTTTCCGACGACACGGACCTGCAGGCGGTCGGTGCGCTGGAACATTCCTGCTCGTCGCTCTATTTCATGCCGGAGTTCGCCCCGGAAGCGTATCTGATGGAAGCCATCACCGACGCGGCGGCGCACGAAGTGTTCCACATCCTGACGCCGCTGAGCGTCCATAGCGAGGAGGTCGGCGACTTCGATTACATCACCCCACGGATGTCGAAGCACCTGTGGCTGTACGAGGGATTGACCGAATATGCCTCGCATCACGCCCGGCTCAAAGGCGGTTTGATCGACCTGGAGACGTATATGGACAGCCAGATGGAGAAGGCGCGCGATTCCGAACAGTATAACGATAAAATTGCCTTCACCGAAATGTCGGCGAACATTCTGGACAAATACAAGGACCAGTTTCCGAACGTCTACGCGAAGGGGGCGTTGATCGGCTTGTGCCTCGACGTCAGGTTACGCCAGTTGTCCGGTGGCAAATACGGCACACAAAACCTTCTGAAGGATTTGAGTCGGAAGTACGGGAAAGACAAATCGTTCAAGGATGACGCGTTATTCGCCGAGATAACCGCGATGACGTACCCGGAGATCGGCACGTTTCTCGAAAAATATGTGGCAGGGACCGATCCCTTGCCTCTAAGAGAAACGCTCGACGCCATCGGGGTGGAGTACACAGCGTCCCGGTTCGTGTCGCAGTTTCGCCCCTTCTACGGGTTGCGGTTCAACGAGGAAGGTGCCGTGGTTTTGGGGTCGGCGGGGGAAACCGCGCCCCCGGCGATCACGAAACTCGGACAATCGCTGGGGCTGAAGGCGGGCGACGAGATCGTTTCCGTCAACGACCGGACCATGAGCCGCGAGACGGTGTCCCTGATCCTGCGACGGATTCAAAGTTGGAAAGAAGGCGATCCTCTCAAAGTCGTGGTCAGCCGCAAGAACGACAAGGGCGAAAAAGAGAGCATCACCCTGACCGGAAAAGCCTTCAAAGAAGACGTCGAGTACAAGCACCTTTTCAATGTGCTCGACGCTCCCGCAGACGGCGAGAAGATACGGATGCGAAACGCGTGGATGAAGTGAAGCGATCGCGGAAATGCGATTAATTTTCCGCGACATGCCCTGCAAACCGGGCAATATCGCGGTACGCGCCGTATCGCCGGGAGTTTGAAGTGCATGTTGGGGACGATACGTACAAGGCGGCATCGTCCGCGCTGATGAGCGCGGAAGAGACGCCGAGCGAGACCCCGGCATTGTAAAAGCCGGACAAAACGCTATTCCCTGGCGCGAACTGCGCCGGGGGTAGTTTTAGTTAATGCCGGTCCATCAATTCCAGTTCGCTTCGAACTTGCAAATATCTGTCACAGGCGTCTAATAGAGAGAATCTCCGCCACAGTCCTCTATCGGATCTTGATACGTTGCTGTACGCACGACAAACGTATTTGAGTACGCCGTCGCTTGTTGTCCCAACACGACCCTCGCCCTGATGTTCGTGCCCCGCGGTAGTACACTGACAGGAGTCCCCTTAATGATCACTTGAATCTTACGTGCACCGCCCCAGTTACTCGGGCAGTAGTCAATAGCAGATCCCTGCGCCGCAAGCACCCAGTTACCGCTTGCGTTCTGCTTTTCCACCTCCACTATCGCCCCGTCGGGCTGGAGATTGCCGACCCTTATCGCAATTTGTGTCGTGACATTGTCGTTCGGGTTAGTCCACTCAATATCGACGGGGTGTAGAGTAACATTCTGAACGGGAAATGCTCTGGCTGTGCTCACTCGATTGTCCGGGTTTTTTACCACGACTGGTACACTCCCCGCAGTGGCGATCTCGCTGGCGAGGATCGGTGCGGTGAGTTTAGTCGCGGACAGGAACGTCGTGGTTTTTTCGGTGTTGCCGAACCTGATCACGGCACCGTTCTTGAAGTCGGCACCGTTCACCGTGAGCGTGAACGCCGCGCCGCCCGGTAGAGCACTGCTCGGACTCAGACTGCTGATGCTCGGCGCAACCGTGGTCGGCACCGCGAATGTGACGCCGTAGGCGGCGGTCAGTTCCTCGCGCAGTTTCTGTTTATTGGTTTTAGTGCCGTCTGGAAGGATGCCACCTAATTGCTCATCATCAAGGTCTGTCCCATCTGTGTTGAACCGTCCGTTATTCAGGTTCACTAGCCAGTAAACGCCGTCACCATGACGATCAAGAACGAGAAGGTAACGAGAGTTTTGCTTCAGTTCGAAACATTTGTTGACTAAGGTTTTTATGGTCTGACCATCCTCAACGAAAAGACCTACCGGCTCGGCGTAACGGATGGTCTGACCTGCGGCTACAGGATCGCCCGGACGTTGGTACAGAACCTGCTCGACTTGGAAGTTGCCTTCCGACCACGCCTCCTTTAGGTACTCATCATTGCCGGAATCTAAAGGGTCACTGGGCATTGGTAAGTTTGTACGGAAATGTTGCCGCGACGAAAAGGTTTCTATTGGTTTCCCGATAACTATCGAGTTGTTGTTGGACTTTATGCGGTCGAGCGTGGACAGATTAATATAACTCGCGAACCCTTGCACGGTTACAATGTCTTTTTGACTCGGCTGTGTCGAAGGTGTTGCTTGTTGAACGCTCCTTTTTACTGGAGAGCATGAGGTGATGGCAAGAGCCATGACCAAGAGTATAAACCATGTTGCTTTTGTCATCTTAGTTGTTCCACTTCAACCTAAGTTCTTGAAGATCGTAAGGAGTAACTGTTCCACTAAGATTATCAGGATCAGTTTCTGACTCCATGATTGACCTTTGCCCGTTCGGACTTATGTTATTACGCTCCGATCCTTCATTGGCGTTGGCATGAGCTAGCTTCAACGAGTGCCCCATTTCATGGGTCGCAGTGTCAGTTGCCAACAGCAAAAGTTCTTCATCGTCTCTGGATGCTGATGAATGTACGTTCTTGAACAAAGTTATTGTACAAAAGTACCAGGACTTATCCACCGGGTCACCGTCAGTAATATTGTAGTTGCGACCCGATGACCCGACTTTTTTGTAGTACCATGTCAGTCCGAGACGACCTTTGTCCTCCCCTTTATCAACAACGTAACATCGGTCGTTGCCACCGATCCAAGTTGTCCGTTCAAACATATTCGCATGAACCCGAGGAACTGAGTTCAGACCAAACGGGCTAGTAGCATTTCTCCAGATGCCGATGGCGTTGCGAAAGGCTTGTGAATACTCGTACTCACCGTTTCTTGCTGATATGGTCAAGAAGTACCGGTTGCAGGCATTGCCGTCATATCGCGTACCTTTCCAGGTGTCAGCGCGAAGGGTAGAGACGCATAAGAGAAGTATAAAGGCAAACAGTATACGGACGAAGGTGCGTTGCCTTGTTACGAAGAACATTATCTACCTCCAAAACTACACAGCGCGGGACGCCCGATTGCTTCCCGCCTTTATTATATAAAGGCGGGTCGCGCTTGTCAACCTGAAAACGCCTCTTTGTGATAATTTCAGAAAACAAAAAAAACAGCCGACTATGATTCTCTTCATGGGGATGCGTAATCCAAGCCCGAACAACGTGTGCCCGAACGCGAGGATAAACCGTCCGTCTGTACGTTTAGCATCTCGTCGCGCGTGACGATACCTCTTTTCGGGAGGATACGAAAAATGAACGCTTTGTTTGTGATCGCCCCGTACTACTGGATGGGGATGTGGGTTTTCGACGACCCGCAAAAAGGGCTGAACCGCGAACCGTTCGTCGCGGGGGCGGACATAATGATCGACCACATGGTTGCGAGCATCCCGCGCGCGCGGGACGGGTTCCGGCTCCTGTTTTCCGCCGAAGCGTTCCCCGGCTACCGGCATCGCTTCGATTGGGTGCGCCCGGAGATGAGCGGCAACGTCTATCGTTCCGACGAATTAGGTCTGGAAGGCTGGCTGTGTCCCGCCCTGCTCAAATACTTCGACACCGCGCCCCGACACATTTACGTGCAGGCAAGCGCGAAGTCGAACTGACCTCTGATTTATTTCGTTCTTCTTTTTGTCCTGCGCGGACGGCGCCAACGCAGCGGAAACGCAGTTTCCGCGATCACGTTGGATCGTTATTACCTGCGGTGCTGTGTTTCTGTTTTGTTTTTCGGGTTCGATCCTTTCCCGCAAACTTGCCGGTTCGGTTTTCACGGCGTGAAAACCGAACCGGCAAGTTTGCGGGAAAACAGCGAGGGCTAACCCGGTTTACAGACCTAGAAAAGAGCACCGCAGGTAACAACGATCCAACGTGATCGCGGAAACTGCGTTTCCGCTGCGTTGGCGCCGTCCGCGCAGGACAAAAAGAAGAACGAAACAGCAAAACAGGTCGGCGTTTGATACCTGTGCCGCGCCGTGATACACTGACGCGGCAATTTTTGCGAAAGACCCGCGCCGAAGAAGGAACTTCGCCCGGCGCGGGTCTTTTGTCGCGTCACCCTTCTTTGACGAAACACCGTTTTATTATTACAGGTTTTTATTATGGCACAGCAGTTACGAAATATCGCTATTATCGCGCACGTCGACCACGGCAAGACGACCCTTCTGGACGGCATGCTCAAGCAGGGCGGCGTCTACCGGGAGCATCAGGAAGTCGCCACCCGCGTCATGGACCGGATGGACCAGGAAAAAGAGCGCGGCATTACGATCATTTCCAAGCACACCGCGATCTCCTATAAAGACGTAAA
The DNA here is from genome assembly GCA_043763605.1 of Armatimonadota bacterium. Lineage (GTDB taxonomy): Bacteria > Armatimonadota > Armatimonadia > Armatimonadales > Armatimonadaceae > JACMIU01. The sequence goes on from JAYULM010000243.1 coordinate 7,148, forward strand.
GATCAACGTTGTCGATACCCCCGGACACGCCGACTTCGGCGGCGAAGTCGAGCGCGTCATGCTCGTCGTGGACGGCGTACTGCTGTTAGTGGACGCGGTAGACGGTCCGATGCCGCAGACCCGCTTCGTGCTGGAAAAGGCGTTGCAATCCGGTCTCAAAGCCGTGGTCGTCGTCAACAAGATCGACCGCCCCGACGCCCGCCCGGACTGGGTTGTCAACCAGACGTTCGACCTGTTCGCCGCGCTCGGTGCGACCGACGAGCAGTTGGACTTCCCCGTCGTCTACACTGCCGCGGTGAAAGGCATCGCGACGCTGGACTGGGAAAACTCCCCGGCAGAAAACCTGAAACCGCTGTTCGACACGATTCTGGAGCACGTGCCCTCGCCCAAGATCAACGGCGACGCGAACGCGGGTACTCAGGCGATGATCTCGACGATTGACGGCGACCCGTTCCTCGGGCGACTCGGCATTGGCAAGGTTTTCGCCGGTACGCTGAAGACCAACCAGACCGTGACCGTGTTCCGCCGCGACGGAACCTCGTATAACGCGAAGGTTCAGCAGGTGTCGGTTTACGAAGGGCTGAAGCGTTCGCCGGTGGACGCCGCGTTCCCCGGCGACATTATCGCCGTGACCGGACTGCCGGAGATTACCATCGGCGAAACCATCGCCGCCGGGGACAACCCGACCGCGCTTCCCGCGCCGTCGGTGGACGAACCGACGCTGAAGATGACGTTCGCGGTGAACACGTCGCCGTTCTCCGGGCGCGAAGGGCAGTATTCCACGTCGCGCAAGATCCGCGAGCGGCTGTTCAAGGAGTTGGAAACCAACGTCTCGCTCCGGGTCAATGAAACCGATTCGCCGGATCAGTTCGTCGTGTTCGGGCGCGGGGAGTTGCACTTAGCCGTTCTGATCGAGACGATGCGCCGCGAAGGGTACGAATTGCAGGTGTCGATGCCGGAAGTACTGATCCGGCGCGGCGAGGATGGATCGAAGCAGGAGCCGTACGAGCGCGCGCTGATTTCGGTCGCCGAGGAGTATCAGGGTGCGGTGATGGAAGCCCTCGGGACGCGCCGGGGCGAGATTCAGGACATGCGTCCCGCCGACCGTGGCGCGGGCGTCCGGCTGGAGTTCGTCATCCCGACGCGCGGTCTGCTCGGCTTCCGCAACCAGTTCCTGACGCTCACGCGCGGCACCGGCGTTCTGTCGACGCTGTTCGAGGGATACGGTCCCTGGGCGGGCGAGATCCAGAGGTCGCGCCAAGGTTCGCTGATCTCATCGGATACCGGTACTACCACACCGTTCGGTCTGTCCAATGCGGAAGAGCGTGGCGAACTGTTCCTCGCGGCGGGCGTCGATGTGTACGAAGGCATGATCATCGGACGCCATCAGCGGGAAGGCGACTTAGAAGTCAACGCGTGCAAGATGAAGGCACTGACCAACATGCGTTCCTCGAACGCGGATATGGCGGTCCGTCTGACCCGCCCGCAGGAGATGGGACTCGATAAAGCGTTAGAGTACATCGGTCCCGACGACTTCCTGGAAATCACGCCGAAGAACATTCGGATGCGGAAGCGTGAACTCGACCCTAAGATGCGCAAGCGAACCAAGGATCGCGAAAGCGACACGCGATAACGGAGTTTGCGGTTTGTCTGATAGTAAGCCCAGTTCCGTGTGGAACCGGGCATGTCGTTTGTCAATTATCAATCACATAAAACGCATACAGTATTCGTGTGACACGAATACAATAGTTATTTATAACGCCATTAGCAACATCGAAATCACATACCCATCACATCGAATTACTCGCCCAAAATGGTATGTAGCGTGACATTCGTTTATAGGTGTTGTCGGGATCAGCGGGTTGGATCAACCTTCCCGAAATAGTGTCCGCTATAATTCGCGAGGCAATGGAGTAGTTCTGCTGGATGCCTTAGGGATCAGCATTGTGATATTAAAGTGAAGAGAATTCTTCCGAGATCTATGAATGATACAGGTCACGAACCGAAAACGTTCAAGAGCCGTCGCGCTTGCGACCACGATCACCACGGCACTTTCTGCGGTCCCGGCAAGTGCTCATGTTACAACTAACAAATGGTCTCAAGCGACCATTCCCAGCCTGAGTATATTGTTAGGAAATGTCAAACACCATGATGATCCCAGCAAGCAGGAACTGTCACATTTCGAGACGTCGGCGGATATGGTTGATACCGAAATAAAGGTGGATTTTGGTGCCGTGGCAAGGGAGACAGGCGGCGAAATCATTGGTTCAGCGAGTGCGAACGTATATAACGGATTTGTTCAAATGGACCCGGCTCAAGGGGAATCTATTAATGGCCTTCCCCATGTTCAATCGTCTGATAGCCTCAACACCTTCTTGAATTGCTTAGTTGATCGCCGTTTGAGAAATCAGAATTATTCAGAATATGGGATGAGCGTCGAGGATATTAAAACTATCTCGAAAGCGATTACCTGTGAGGTTATCTCCGACAAGTTTAATTGGGAGGCTGGGTTAGATAGCAAGAGTGTTGCAACTAAGATACAAAATAGTGTCAACGGTGTGCTTAGATCGTTAGGCCATACAGAAATATCGCCAAGCTTGAGAGAGAGATTATTGTTCCAAGCGGCATATGATTTTACGCGAACACATCTGTCGTATAACTTGTTTTTGACCACCGCTGCGGGGATGGCTAGACCAATAGCCAGCCAATTTTGGTATAGCAAGGACCTTTACAAAATGCCCAGTCCCTTTGCTGTATGCCCTGGTTATGCGAACATAACCGTGGACATATCGAAAGAATTGGGCTTAAACTGCTTCGCTGTAAACGGCTTTACAAGACCCGGATTAGACTCAAAACACCTGCCATCAGATCTTTCACCAGAATCAAAGCCACCTCATAAATGGGTGATCCTAGTTCAGTCGGACGGATTGCTCCTTCCCTGTGATCCTTCGAATGGGTCGGTGAGCCTAGCACTTGCTAGACAATCTAAAGGTGACATTGATGAGCCTGCCTGTTTCCCGTTAACTTCTACCGATTGGGCCATACATGCCGCCGTATACTACCCAACCCAGGATAATCGAACTTGGAAAGCATTGGAACCTACGAACTCTACGCTACGGGTCAGTTTTTCCGAATGGCGGAATCTAAATGTTACTCACCTAGCAACAGATGGTTTTCTCCCGATGGCTGGTAAATCCCGATTTAGGTCGGCGACTGTGAATATAGAAGTGCAGTAAAAATCCAGTTCATAGGGATCAGCGAGATGACCCGACCCAGGCATCTCCACCATCTTCGTGCCCCAAAGTTTTCGCGTATGACCTTAAACCGCTACACCAACAGAGGCCACAGAACCGGTCCCGACGACTTCCTGGAAATTATGCCGAAGAATATCCGGATGCGCAAGCGCGAACTCGACCCGAAGATGCGCAAGCGCAGCAAGGACCGCGAGAGCGACACGCGGTAACGGAGTTTGCGGTGCGAAAGACGACGAACTTCCAAATCATAACCACGCCATGTGAAGCCAACGAAAAACCTTCCGCCGTTGCCCCGACACGATGCCGGGGCAACGGCGGCGCGAGTTATAGCTACGTGGCGGCGACGCGCTAAGACAATACCAAAGATGGCAAGCGCGGGCACTCAAGGGCTGTCGGGGCGCGTCCAGTCGGTGAACCGGACGCCAGGGATTTGCGCGAAGTGGCGCACGTTTTTCGTCACCACGGTATCGCCGCGTTCGATGGCGATTGCGGCAATCTGACAATCGGCGCGTCCTGTTCGTCGCACGGGCGCGGAAAAGTTTTGGAAGCGCGTGTGCGCCGCCGTGTAGTAATCGAGCAGGGGGAAATCCTGTAACGCCTCAAAGGCGTGGCGCAACGTTGCGAATCCCGCCTCCGCCTTACCCGCCTTTTCCAGTTGTGTCAGAAGATTCAGCATCCCCGACATTACCTCGCCGACCGTGACCACGGTTATCGCCACGTCTTCGCGTTTGACCAGAGACAAGCGAAAGGTGATCGGGGCATCGGCACCGGCCTTGCCAGCTTCGCGCAGGTAATCGGAGAACGTATCGGAGTCCCGGATATGCACCGCTTACTTCGCTACAGTTCGGCGCACACGTCGGCGCGTACGCACACGGTTCTTTTTGATTTCGGCAATAACGTCGTCCCAAATCGGATTGCCCGCGAACACGCCCGCGTGTTTGAGAAGCGGGTTCTTTTCGATCATTTCAGGCGTGACAAACGCGGGGCGATTCGTCGCCGCAGACGGTTCGGTGGGTTCAGGAGTGGCTCGGATCATGCGACCATTTTACCGGGAAATCGCACCGGCGCGGCGAGACGGCGCACCCTGCCGTATACTGATCCTGTTCCCGTGGAAGGAGACCTACGCGATGCCTACCCGACGACTCGGCTCCGACGAACTGTGGCGACGCGGCGACGACTGGTACGACAACCACATTCGCGCCCGCATTGAAATCCCCGCCAATCTCGGCAAATTGATTCATATCGACGTGGAATCCGGCGACTACGAGGTCGGCACCGACCGCGACGCGGCGCAAATGAGCCGACGTCTGATCGCCAAAAACGCCGATGCGCAGATTGTCGAACTCCGTATCGGCTACCCTGCCGTCAGTGTGTTGCCGTTTCCCCGTCCGAAGTTCAGCAAAAGCCTATGATGAGCGGAACAACACGAATGTCGCTCACCATTGTTTTCAACGAGGAGCTGACACACGGTTCAGTACGTCTCCGCGTACCGGGAATGTCGCCGGAAAAATTCTGGCGTTTCGCCCGGCAGAACGAGGAAGTCCGGTGCGAGATGGCGGCGAACGGCGATGTGATGATCCGTCCGTGCAACGGGGGCAACGGCGGCTCGATCAACGCACATTTCATCGCCCGTCTGGGTGCTTGGGCGCGGCGGGACGGGACCGGGACGGCGTTCGCTTCCATGACGCTGTTTGATTTGCCGAACGGGGCGCGGCGTTCGCCAGACGCGGCATGGGTAACGAACGCGCGTTGGAACGCGCTTTCCGACGCGGAAAAGGAAAAGCCGGTGCCGTTCGCGCCCGACTTCGCCGCCGAGATCCTTTCGCCGACCGATTCGCTCACCGAGACGCAGGCGAAGATGGAGGAGTACAAAGCGAACGGCGTACGTCTCGGGTGGCTGATTGACCGCTTGAAACGCACGGTGTATATCTATCGTCCCGGCACCGCTGCCGCCGAAGTTTTAGACGACCCGGCGACCGTCTCCGGCGACCCGGAACTGCCCGGCTTTTCGCTCGACATGAGCCTGATATTCCCGCCCCGCCGGACGCCGTAACGCCGCCACTTGATTTCATCGCGTGATCGCATGCAGCGCACCGCTGGTGTAATCAACTCAATGGGCGGACATTGAAATGTTCCGTTGGAAGCCTCCGGCTGTAGACGCTTCGCGTCGGGGAAGCGTTGGGTAAACGCGCGTATGGCTCGCCCCAGGCGACGCGAAGCGTCTACAGCCGAAGGCTTCCACCGGAAC
>JAYULM010000244.1:0-12625 GCA_043763605.1 Armatimonadota bacterium
TGACGGCACCGCCCGTAACGCCGAGGGCCTCCGCTATCCGCTTCTGGAGCCAGCCTTTTTTGTATAACGCTAAAGCGCGTAGTCGCCGCTCCTCACGCCCAGTACAGTACAGACACAGTTGCAAAATTTCGGTAAGAGTTAAGTCGGCGTATTTTCGTCGCACTGTGCTCCTTGCATTGTGTCACGACACCGCATAGCCTGTATGGAGGCGCACTTCTTCGGAATGAAAAGCCAGAACGATGTCTGCTTTGGGAACACCTTCAGCTTCCAGCGCATACGCGATACCGTCTTCGGTGCCGTCCCGCTGTATCCAGATATTACCGTCGATAATATCCAGATGAACGAGATAGTGGTGAACGCGCCGGACACGCCCCTCCCAAGCTACCGTCAGGACGAGATACCGGTCATTTGTGTCATCGAAAACAGCCTCATGAGGAATAGCCGGACTGGAATACCGCCGCCGGGCAATCGGCGTCAGCACATCGCGTACGATCTTTCGATATTTGGTCAATTGGTCCATCGCAAAACCACCTCTCGAATCGGATCGGGCACCGATAATCGCACTTTGCTGTCACTCAAGTGGTCAAGGGCGTCGCGGCTTTGGCGGGCGCGAACTTACCATTCACGCCGGTCTCATCTCCCATCGTGTCTGCTAATTCGGGTTCGGGCTTGGTGTAGAAGGCATCGTCGGTGGAACGCGTGAACGTGCATAGTTCCCGTTCGCCTCTCGCCCACTCCAAAGTCTCATTCATACTGGCGAGAAGGTCGTCGAAAATGCCGCTTAAAGTGTCCGGCTCGCCGTCCTGCTCCGTTTCTGGCTTCATGGTTTGAGTAACTCCTGTCGGATAGTTTCCGCAACCGCCGTTAATTGCTTACGCTGATCGGCGGTCAGGTCATTGGCTTTATCTTTATTATACGCCAGCATAAACACTATCGTTTGACGCTCGGCGATATGCGCATAAATGACGCGAATTCCGCCGCGTCTCCCCTTGCCACGTCGCGTGTCGCTCCATCGTACTTTACGCAGTCCTCCCGCCCCGGCGATAACGTCGCCCTGCCCCGGGTTTCCAGTAGCGAGTTTTGGAATAGACGGTATTCATCATCATCACCAAAGAACGAGGGAAGCGACTGTGTAAATCGGGACAACTCGAGAAACGTCAGGTTCACGTCAGGTTCAGGTCCGTGACCGCGCCGAGGGACGATGTGGACACTAACTTTGCGTACTTCGCTAAAACGCCCCGTGTGTAGCGTGGCGGCTTCGGCACCCAGGCGGCGCGTCGTGTCGCGATGATCGCGTCGTCCACGTTCAGCGAGAGGGTCAGGGTTTCGGCGTCGATAGTGATGCTATCGTTCTCGTGAACCAGTGCGATGGTACCGCCGACCGCCGCTTCCGGCGCGACATGCCCGACGACCAAGCCGTAGGTGCCGCCCGAAAAACGCCCGTCGGTGATCAACCCGACCGAATCGCCCAGCCCCGCGCCGATGATTGCTGACGTAGGGGAGAGCATTTCACGCATCCCCGGACCGCCCTTCGGACCCTCGTAGCGGATTACGAGCACGTCCCCGGCGCGGATCGAACCGGCGAGGACTGCGGTCATGCACTCTTCCTCCGATTCAAACACGCGGGCGGGTCCGGTGATCTTCGGCTCCTTGACCCCGGTGATCTTGGCAACCGCACCCTCGGGAGACAGGTTGCCTTTCAGGATCGCCAGATGCCCCTGCGCGTACATCGGGTTGTGCCACGGGCGGATAACGTCTTGATCGTCGCGGGGCGTTTCGGGCACGTCGGCTAATACTTCGGCGATGGTTTGCCCGGTAATCGTCACGCAGTCGCCGTGGAGCAAGCCGTGGGCAAGGAGCATTTTCATCACCTGCGGAATGCCTCCGGCTTGGTGCAAACCCGTCGCTACATACTTGCCCGATGGCTTCAGGTTGCACAATACCGGAACCTTGCGGCGAATCGTCTCGAAGTCGTCAATCGTCAGCGGAACCTCGGCGGCGTGCGCGATAGCGAGGAAGTGAAGCACTGCATTCGTGGAGCCGCCGATAGCCATGATCGTGGCGATAGCATTCTCGATGGATTTGCGCGTGATGATGTCGCGGGGCAAAAGTTGGTTTCGCACTGCGTCCATCAATACTTTACCCGACAGTGCCGCCGATTCCGCTTTCTCCGCATCTTCCGCCGCCATCGTGGACGAGTACATCAGGCTCATGCCCATCGCCTCGAACGCGGACGACATGGTGTTCGCGGTGTACATTCCGCCGCACGACCCCGCGCCGGGACAAGCGTGTTTCTCTACCCCTTCCAACTCCTCGACATCGATCTTGCCGTGCGAGAACGCGCCGACCGCCTCGAACGCCGACACGATGGTCAGGTCTTGACCGCGATACCTGCCGGGTTTGATGGTTCCACCATAGACGAAAATCGCGGGAACGTTCATGCGGGCGATTCCGATCATCGCGCCAGGCATATTCTTGTCGCACCCGCCGATACACAAAACGGCGTCCATGCTCTGCGCCATCACGGCGGTCTCAATAGAGTCGGCGATCACCTCGCGGGAAACGAGCGAATACTTCATCCCCTCGGTGCCCATCGAAATGCCGTCCGAAACCGTGATCGTGCCGAACGTCTGCGGCATCCCCCCGGCTTCGCGGATCGCGGACTCGGCGCGTTCGGCAAGGGGGCGAATCCCCATGTTGCACGGCGTTATCGTCGAGTGCGCGGACGAGATACCGACAATCGGCTTGACGAAATCGGCGTCGGCGAAACCAACGGCGCGGAGCATGGCGCGGTTCGGCGAGCGTTGAACGCCTTCGGTGATGGTTCTGGAGCGGGTGTTATATGACATAATTTTTTAACTTGAGGAAGTGACACTTTGGGCAATCAAAGACTGCATTACTTTTTTGGTTTGCTCGTGATGAAACGTTTTACGCAAACGTTGTATTAACTGATCCTCGTTCTCTAACGAACCACCCAACGACATATCTTGAGTCATGGTGCTTTTGGGAGGATCATACTTGTTCGCTGCATCGTAGATCACGTGTACTGGATATAAATCGTCAACTGAATGTATTATTGTGATCAACTTATATCGATAGTTTCCTAATGCTGGTGCGACAATATACAATGTATGCGTGAGATTGTTATAGACCGTTTCGGATGTTTCCTCATCGGTACGTTGCATTGTCTCAACGAATCCGACCAAGATATTTTGAGTGATTTGCCCTAATTGTGTTGCCTGTTGACGCAATAGAGCAACCGGAGGAACTATATCTATCGTCAAAATATCTGAGGGCCAGAGGTTTTCTATGGACGCTTTTTGGGTGGTTGTCGTATTCATTATTTCAGTAGTCCAATTGAAACAAGAGCGGCAGATGATCTGACACATTCTTCGCGTCCGGTTTTCCAGCGTGCGTAACAAATGATACCTCGCCGTCGTCCGTTAGTATGTGCAAATCGTCATCGTTCCAGTAGGGCAGTAGTGACGGGCGAATCAAAACCTGATCATAGACGTTCCAAAAGTGACACGCTAAGCCGGTTTTGTCGTAGTAGTAGGTTCCCGGCGGGCGAGTTGGATGGTCACCGAATCGGTTCCACATCGGATTGTAAAACATCGGTGTCGTCTGCCCTTGCACTTTGCGTTGTCCCCGGTTTACCAACTGTTTTGTCATCACGCCATGCAATGCGTTTGCCGCGACAACACCGTCATCGAACGGATTCATGTTCAAATCCCCTACAACAATCGTGCGATTATGCCCGGCTTCGGCTTCGCCGTCGCGTATCATTTGCGCAAATTGCTGTGCGCCGAATGTCTGGTCAAATTTACCGACGTGTGTCAAACTCAATAAATGTGCCGCCGCCAGAAGTATTTCAGGTTTCCCCGGCAGACTAATTTTTCGCACCGTGTACCGGGATTCCTCCCGAACGGTGCGAAAAAAGGCTTCGGGGAAGCGCGTGAAAATCTGTATCCGGTGCGCGGTGTTTCCTTCAGCGTAGCTATAATCGGCGACTTGATTTTCCGGGTTCAATCCTTGTAGCACCGCCGCTACCGAGTCGCACTCCGCGAAGACAAAAACGTCAACCTCGTGCCGGACGGCTAAACGGCGTAGATTCTGCCGCAAATCCTTCTTGTACAGATTCCAAAAGAGAAACGTCATGTCGTAGTCCGCTAACAGGGGCGGCAACGATTAGTTGGCTATCGCCGCCCCGATTTCCTGCGAACGCCCCGCCGCGAACGCCAACGCTTCGCCGATGTCGCCCGCTTCCAAGTAGGGGTACGCGGTGAGTATCTCCTCGCGGCTCCGACCGGCAGCGATCAGCCCGACAACCGTGGCGACGGTGACGCGAAGCCCGCGCAAACAGGATTTGCCACCCATTACGCGTGGGTCGTGCGTGATTCGGGTGAGCGGCTTCATAGGCACATTGTACCGCGTTATGCCCTACCACTTTCCGCGCTACCCATTTTTCTATTTCTGGTCGTAGTAGTATATCCGGGGCTACGGCTTCGGGGCGCGGTTCCGGTAGAACGGGATGTCCGGGTCGCCCGTGGACCCGAGCCGGTTCGCCCGCTCGATCCGGGCACCGCGCGACTGGATGTATTCGAGACCCTTCGTGTAAACGTACGCGGCGTCCGCCACGTCCTCTTCGTTAAGTTTGTAGCCCGCGCGGAACGCGGCGAACCGCTCCTCTCGCGTCCCGTGGTGTTGCGGGTTGTTGAACTGGTAGTCGCCGCTTTCGTACACCGTGCGCGCCGAAACGTTGGGGTCGGAGTTGTCGGGCCAGAACCGTGCCCGGTGCGCGGTGAACCAGCCCGCCAGGAAGTCGGCGTGCAGCTCCTGCCACTTGGTCGCCATCGCCGGGAACTTGCGCTTGTACTGCATGATGTGCGCGAACTCGTGCGCGATGGTCGTCGGAATCCCGAACCGCCCTTTGGCGTATTCGCGCTCGAACAGTTTCTTGCCGAAAAGCACGGTGCCATCCGGGAAGCGTTTGTCGAGCGGGTAGTCTATCGCCACGGCGTTGGGCGACGTTTCCTCGTCCACGAAGTACAGCGGGGCACCGACCCCGAACTGACGGCGCAACTCGGCGCAGTCGGCACTCACCGCCTTCTTGATTGCGGGTTTCAAAGGAAGATCGATCATGCGCCCGAAGCCTTGAATGCGGGTCGGGTCTCGCCGGTCGATTTGCAGGGAACTGGTCCGGGTTGCGGTCGCACAGCCGATCAGTCGCACCGACGTTTTGGTGCGGGGGAACCGGGGACCCGGCGGCGGGGCGGGCGTTTGGGCGACAGCGGCGGACAGCACACAGAACGAAATAGCGGCGGCGGCAAGCCCCGCGCGAAGCCGAAAGAACGGAGCGCGTGTGCGGGCGGCAACAAGTGACATAAAATCCTTCCGTGTCCGGGCGCGGGCGTGTATTGTTGTCATGTGAGTCCGGGACACATCGAGTGTGGCATCGCGCTTCCATCCTGTCAAGCGGCTAATCGGCGTGTGGTGAGCGGGTTACTTTCCCGACGCCGCGATCATCTCCCCCAGAATCATTGCTTGCGAACGCGGTTCCCAACCGTGCCCCGCGACCGGCGAGTATTCGATGCGGGCGGCGATCTTCGGCGACGCGGATTTCAGGAAATCGTCGAAGTTGTGAACCCCACCGTTCAGGAAGTATTCGTCGCGCTCCCCGACCCATATATGTAGTTTGCCGTCTAATTTCGGCGTGAGCGTTTTCCAGTTCGCCGCGCAGTAGCGGCGAAGGTCGTACTGCTTTCCGGCGTTGTCCGCCGCCGCCCGGTCGATCTTCCCGCTCACCGGGTCCCAGAACGGGATCGGTCGCCCGTTGGCATCCGGCGCGCCGTATACCGCGTTCCACGCGCCCCACTGTCCGCCGCTCGTCGTGTAGGAGCCGCCAACGCCGCGCACATTTTCCAGGGCACATTCCTCGCGTACCGTCCAGCGCGTCGCCCCCGTGCGCGCGTCCCGGCACGATACCCGTTCCGATGCGTCCGGCGCGGTGTACGCGTTCACTTCGGCGTACAGGTCGATGTTCTGGTACGCCCGAAAATCGAGCGAATCCGGGTAGCCCGACCAGCAACCGCCGAACGTGTCGGGGTAGTAGATCTGTAGAGCGAACGACACCCAGCCGCCCGTGGAACCGCCCGTAGTGAATCGACGGTTCGCCGCGCCGCCGCAACGGAACCGCTTTTCGATTTCAGGCAATAACTCCCGCACGGTCGCGTCGCCGTACGGACCCGAAACCGCACTGTTTATGGAGTACGGATCGCCCAGCGGACCGTCGCCGTCCAGAAACAGTTGCACGATGCCGGGGTGGGGGCGTACATAACGCGCCGCCGTGTACCGTGTGTGGAAGCCGCCGATCCGGACGCAGAGCGGATACGGCTTCGCCGACTGGTCGGAATAGTCGGGCGGAAGAACCACTCCCGCGCGTAGGGTGATCGGGCGTTTATGGAACGACGATAGCCGCTCCGACCGGATTTCGATCCACTTCACCGTGTCAGTTTCGGCGGGCGGTTTCTCCGCGCCTTCGGCTTCGGTGAGCGCGAGAGCAACCGGCTTTTCGGACGGCAATGTCACGGTCTGTGGCTTGCTGAACAGGTTGCCCGGGGCATCGACGCCGCGCAAGTCGGGGTTGTGTGCGAACGCCGCCTGAATTCGGTACGTGCCGGGGGGGAGTGCCGTAGCGACATCGAGCGGGAAGGCGCGCACGGTCGGCACGGACGTATCGACGGTTGCGGTTTCGCTCCCCCCGCCGAGTGTCGCGTCGGTTCCGTACGTCGCGCCGCCGCGCGCCGCTTCGACATCGTCGAGACGCCCGCGCAGGTCGCCCGGGGTGCCTTCCGGCGCGACGACAATCAGGAGTCGCCCCGCCGTTGTCTTCGGGAGTCTGCCTTGTGGGACGGCGACGGAAAACGACACGCGTTGCGCTTCGGTGGCGGCGGGCGATGTCTTACTCTTCCTCGCGTCCTGGGCGCGGGCGTCCGGGCTGGCGCAACCACTACTGGCGGCGATGCAACCTGCGACGCAAAGCAAGGCACTCATGACCGCGCAAAGTCCAGCCGACGGGAAAAAGGGAGCGGGTCTCACTCCCCCATACTACCGCGACTGTTGGGACGGCGCACCCGATTCAGGGGATGGTACATCCCTTGACCACTAAATCCGTGGCATCACGTTCCCGCCGCAAACCGGCAGATATACTCCGGTGATAAACCCGGCGAGGTCGGACGCGAGGAATGCGACCGCGTTGGCGATCTCCTGATCTGTCCCGCGCCGACGGAGCGGGACGCTTTTCTCGTACCCCTCGTTGCGCTCCGAATTGCTTTCGCGGTCGCGATCCGAGATCGTCCAGCCGGGCGCGACCTGATTCACGGTAACCCCGTGCGCCCCGACTTCCTGCGCGAGAACCCGCAACACGCCATCCATGCCACGCTTCCCGGCGACGTAGGCGGCTTGCCCGGCGAAACACTGCATCGCGCACTCGGTGTTGATCCCGACGATTCGCCCCCATTCCCGCGCGATCATTCCCGGGACGAACGCTTTAGCCATCAGGACATTCTGCCGAACGCAGGACGCGTACTGGTCGTCGAAGTCTGCCACCGGTTGCTCCAGAATCGATTTCCAGGGGTATTGAGAAACGGCGTTGGTGACGACGATGTCGGCGACTCCGAGCGCGTCGCTGACGGCGTCGCGCAGGGCGAGTACCGAGGATTCGTCGGCGATGTCCGCCTGTACCAGCGCGGCACGGCAACCGAGTGCGGCGATCTCGCGTTGCAGTTCCTCGCCTTTTTCGCGGTTCTTATGGTAATGGATCGCGACATCCGCGCCGCACCCCGCGAGTGTCCGCGCCATCGTGCGCCCTAACTGCCCCGTCGCGCCGGTGACGACCGCGACGCGCCCGGTTAAATCGATCTGCATACCGCTATACTCCTTTGTTCTTGCTATAGGGTGGCGTTCTGGGTTAGAAAGCAAATTTTGCTTCCGGCATCGGCAGTGGTACGTCGGAAAATTCCCCCCATCGGTAGGGCATTAGAATCACTCGCACCGCGACGACCCGACTACTCGGTGCGCGGACACCACACGACAAATCTATCGACGCCGTGTTCTCATCGATGACGACATCTCCCGCGTAGCCGCCTTGATTGACAAGACCGGCTATGTTGACTGTTTGTACCACATAGTGGTATAGATTTTCGGAGGCGGGGCGTAACTGCACGGGTAGCCCGACTGTGATTTTTGCCTCGTGGTAACGTAGTAACAAGTCCTCTTTCCGAATCGGTGTGATGACCGATTGCGCGCCCAAACGCCGACTGAGGAACGGGACGAGGGGCAGTTGTGTCAGGGTTACGGTTCGCTTCTCGTCAGGGCTTCCCATCCAGAAAGAGGCACGACGCATGCTTGCGGGCAACTCCATGTCCACGTTCGCCGTCCATCCGTAGTACGAACTTGAGTGCCCGATACTCTCGCGCACCTTGCCCGCGATGCGATACTCGGTGCCCGGATAATAGAATGGCTCCTCGCTGTGTTCGACACGCACACGCAGACACCGATTTCCTCTTTTCCACGGTTCATTGTTCATTCCGAGCGCGATGTCGGTCGGTACCTCTTTTTTTATTCCGTTCACGTCCCACGTCGCGTAGTTCTCCTCGGTCGCGGGGTAAGCGGGCAGACCGGGGGTGAAATCCGGTCGGCGCGCGGTGATGTCTGTTATTCGCAACGAGGTTTCGTCGGGGAAGAAGACCGCTCCAGTACGGGGATCGGTGGGATGAACTCGATGGGAGGGCAACCGCTCCGGTACCGGTGGAATCAACGAAACGCGATACACGTCGAAGGCGAGAAATGCCGCCGTCACAACGGTTATTACAAGAATTGAGGGTTTTCGGAGGCGCATTGATTTTTCCTTCGCGGTGGGAATTTATGTCGGCATCACCGAGTAGCCGACGTTGGTTAAGTTGCCAATCAGAATCCAGATCATCGCGTTGATTACGTCGCCCAGGATCAAGCCGAGGAAGAACGGTAGTGCGCCGAGGTACCCCTTCATGCCGCCGTACCGCTGGATCAGCGACTTGCCGAGCCATCCGATAAAGATAGAGAACCAGAGCATGTGCATCGAGTAGACCGACGCGCACAGGAAGCCGATGGGGTGCAGACCCGCGCTCAGGCGGGCGCGGGCGAGTAGCATGAACAGCACACCGCCGAAGCCGCCGATCAGGTGGAACCAGTTGGAAATATCGCCCTTTTTCGGCACCGATGCGATGCCCGCCGCGAAATTGAGCGGTTTTTCCGGCGACCAGCGATACGTGAACAGGTTGTTGAGCGAATACCCGCCGCCGTTCATGTACGGGAGCCATAGCGACGCGTACAGCGAGACGACCCAGCCCAGCGCGATCACCAGAACGATGGCTCCGAACAGTTTTCGCGCGTCCTTCGGGCGATCCTCGGCGGTCTTCGCGGCTTCCAGAAGCGACGGGGCAAGCATCTCGCGCGTGTCGAAGATGAACATGTTCTCCCACCGGAAAAGAGTGTACAGTGCGGGTACCTTGAACGGTGCCGTGCCGACCGTAGTCGCGAGAACGTCCACGGTGCCGTACGGTTGCGCCATGAACAGCAGACCCGCCTGACAGACGACCCAGGAGATCACGACCAGCGCGAGCGTCAGGGTGAGGAGCGATAGCAGGATCAGGACCAGGTTCAAGCCCGCCGCGTACAGGAAAACGCCGATGCCGACATAGGAGATGATCAGTCCGAACAGCGTCGCGCGGTATCCGATCAGTTCGCCGGAATCGTCGATCTCTCTGGCGTGGGGACCGTTCGTCGCCTTCTCCCAAACATCGGCGATGTGGCGACGCGCCGAATACGCCGTCCACAGCAGAAGCGCGACGCCGCCCCCGAACGCTTCGAGCGAATGGAACTGCTTGTACGAATAGCCCGCGACTGCCCCCGGCATGTCCAGGTTGTAGATCGCGCCGATCAGAATCTCGCCCTTGTAGAACAGGTGGAAGAACCAGAGCGAGAAACACACTTCCGCCGACAGCAGGTACGAAATCCCGATCACCAGCGGATAGATCCAGTAATCAATCGGGTGTATCCAGTTGAGCGGCGGACTGGTGAACACTTGCCACATGTCCCAGTGGATCGTGATGTCGGGAACCGACGGATATAGAACGTGCAGACCGCGAATCGTGTGCAATACTGTCACGCCGAAGACGGCGAGCCAGAACAGCGGGGAACGGAGTAGCGGCGGCGCGAGGCGACCCGGTTCCGGGTCTTCGGCGAGCAGGAGCGGGAGCGTGACCAGCGGGAACGAAAACTTCTCGTTCTCGACCCACTGCTTGCGCAGGAGCGACGCGATACTGAACGTCGCCAGCAGGAAGAAGAATGCCAGAATGCTCCAGAAGAACAGCGGCGACGCCCACGCTTCCCACGGGATGCGCTCCGACCCGCGCGGGTAGCCTTTCGCGAACGCGATGGCTGCTTCGGTGTCGGTGATCTTCATCCACTCGGGAATCGTCGCCCACACCTTCGACTCCCAGCCGTTCGTGGTGTCCGACATGTAGTGCGGGGCGGCGATGTGCGGCAGGAAGTAGCGCATCATGCCCGACGACGGCAGCCCGGACGCGACCAGGATCAGACTCCAGACGGTGAGCAATTCGCCCTTGCTGAACGCGGCGCGGGGGTTGAACCGCCGCAGGAAAACGTTGACCACGCCGACGAGGAGCAACTCGACGAACACCGCGCCGATGGGGAACTGCGTTCCCGCGATATAGGTCGCGGCGATCTTGAAGTCGTTATACGGCGTGAACGCGCACAAAGCGAGGGCGAACACGATTCCGATGAATACCGCGCGGAACGTTACGCCGGATTTCGCCGCCAGCCCCCCCGCCCCCAATTCTGGGGGAGCCGGAGGGGAGGCCATCCCGGAACCTTCACCGGGCGAGAGGGACGACTTCGCGCGCTCTCCTCTTGCTCCCCCAGAATTGGGGGCGGGGGGGCTGGCGGCGACTTCGGGGCGGGTTTCGTTCAATTCTTATCTTTCGTAGATTCGGTTGGTGGGTTCATGAGTAGTTCGATGTCGTCCATCGCGCCGACGCGCAGGGCGTCCAGAAACGCCGTGGAGCGCACATCGCGCTCCAGGCGATAGCGCAGGTGCGAACGCAGGGCGCGAGCGATCTCGGCGCGCGGTTCGCCGTCCGGCAATTCAAATGCGGCGAGGGTGCGGGCGTTGTCCTCGCCGCGCAGGGCGATCATGGTTGCCCGCGCCACCGCCGACAGCGGGAAATTTTCGTCCTTGACGGTGCCCGCGCAAACGTCGCACAGTGCGCCGCCGCGCGCCGGGGCGTACGCGACGGTACATACGTCGGTCTCGTCGAAGAGACGCTCGCAACGAATACACTCGGTCAGTTGCGGTTCGTATCCTATCTGCGCCATCAGTTGCAACTCGTACGCGTGTACGGTGGCGTCCGGGTCCACGGCGCGCTGCAGGATATACAGTGTAGACAGGAGCAAGTCGAACGCTTCCGGGGCGGACACGGTGTCGCGCTCCGGCGTCGTTTTATCCAGCAGTTCGCAAACATACGTCGCGCGTAGATACAGCCCGAAGTCGCCGCGCAGGATAGCGAACGATTCGCGGATGTCGCACTGCGTGAGTACATCCAGGTTCATGCCTTCGGCAAGCGCGGCGCGCAGAAACATGAGCGGTTCGGCGGCACCGGCGAGGCGCGACGTGGTTTTGCGCGCTCCTTTGGCGACGGCGTTATACTTGCCGCCCTCGCGGGTCATCAGGGTGATAATTTTGTCCGTCTCGCCGAGCGGTATACGACGCAGGACGATGGCATTCGCTTTGTAAACCGCCATTGGTGGGTGAGGATCTCGCTTTCATTATAACGCGGATTTCGCGTCCTGTGGGACACTACACTGAAGCAGTCTTTTGCGGAAGGATTTCTCAGCCTCTCCCCTTCAGAGCGAACATACCCACGGGGCTAATTCCTTGAAGCCATATGGTCGGACTCTAAAGAGTTCCGGTGTAAGCCCTCGGCTGTAGACGCTTCGCGTCACCGGAGGCGAACCGTCTGCGCGGTAGTCAGTCGCTACCTGACGCGAAGCGTCTACAGCCGAAGGCTTACACCGGAACTCTTTAGAGTCCGTGGCCGAACCGCACCGTTGGACCTGCGGTGCTGGGGAATGCTTAACTTACTGCGTTTTGCGGGGTGCCTTCAGGGTATGCGTACAGGTTTTGTGCGCTGATGTCGAGGTTGCGGCGGCGGCTGTCCGGCGTCGCCCAGGCGATATGCGGCGTCAGGATGCAGTTGGGAGCGCCGAAAAGCGGGTGGTCGGCGGAGGGCGGCTCGCTCGCCAGCACGTCGGCGGCGAAACCCGACAGCCGCCCGGTTTCAAGCGCGGCGCGCACCGCGAGGTCGTCCACTATCGGTCCGCGTGCCGCGTTGATGAGGAGTGCCCCCGCCTTGAATCGTGCCAGCCGCGCGGCGTCGATCAAGCCGCGCGTTTGCGGCGTCATCGGGCAGTGTAGCGAAACCACGTCGGCGACGGGAAGTGCCTCGTCAAGGGGAAGCCGTGGAAATTCCGTGTCCGGCGCGGCTTCGCGCCCTGGCAACTGCGC
>JAYULM010000245.1:0-3495 GCA_043763605.1 Armatimonadota bacterium
GCCCGGACCCTACCGCCTTTTCGTCACGGTCCGCGACGCGGCCAACGGCACGGCGGCGACCGCGAACACGCCGTTTCTGGTTAAGGGTTAGTTAGGTCAGGAGTTACGCGGTTGCGCCCGGAACCTCACCCCCCCGCCCCCTCTCCGTGCCGGAGAGGGGGAGCCAGAGGGGACACGCTGCGGCGAACTGCTTCCGGTGTCTTACTCCCCCTCTCCGGCACGGAGAGGGGGCGGGGGGGTGAGGTTCCGGGCGCAACCGCGTAACTCCTATTAGGTGTTGGGTGTTAGGGATCGGGGAGTAGTTTTCGGAGCGTGAACGCTTCCAGTATGCGCGAGGCAAAATCGGCTTCTCCTTTTTACGCGGTTCGGTTTCGCCGGTTGGTTTCATCGGTTTCACCGACGTCTGCAGGTGGCTCCGCCACCGGGCGTCCTCCGGACGCGAGTATGCCGGAATCGTTCGGCGACCGCTTTAATGTTCCGTGTCCGGCGCGTCCGGAGGACGCCCGGTGGCGGAGCCACCTGCAGACGTCGGTGAAACCGATGAAACCAACCGGCGATCCCTCTCTTGATCCCCACTGTCTGACCCGAACAGGACGGCACCCATTCTCTGAGCCAGCCGCGTCAGTGCGACGCTCACGATCAACACGCCGAGAGTGGCGGCGGGTAGGTAGACCGACCACGCCAGGCTATCCGCTCGCAACCCTTGCTCTTGCGCCAGTGTGAGCAGGAGCGGGTGAACGAGATATACGCCGAAACTCGTTTCGCTCAGAAGTCGGGTCGCCGGGCGCAGTAGCCGGGTGAGGGGAGACGTGTAGGACGCGCCCGCCAGCAGTACGAAAACGCAGACCGCCATCAGGCAGACGTTCGGGCTGAGGAAGTTGTACAGATATTGCCGCATCCCGCCGGAGTCCCAGCGCGCCATCGTCCACGCCGTACCCAGTGCCGTGATCGCCACCATCGCGACCAGACCTGCCCCCCAATACCAGCGGGGGCGGTTCCGTATCGCGGGAACATCGCGCAAACCGTAGCCGAGCAGAAAATAGCCCAGATACAGCACCCCCATCGTGAACGCGTTGGTCGGGTAGCCGTATCGGTTTCGCACGAACGAATCCCCGCAGGCGAGTAGCAGGGCGACGACCGCATACCCGCGCACCGACGCGGAATCGGAGTGCGCCGTCAACAGGCGCAGGGCGGGCGTGAACAGGTACAGACCGAACATCAGGAACAGGAAGTACAGGTGATAATACGGGTTCGCGAAAAGGAACGGCTTGATCGCCTCTTCGAGCGTCGCCGGGGACTCGGTATGCCCGGGGGCGTACCAGCGTAGCCACAGGTAAAACGCGGACCAGAAGACGAGCGGGACGCCGATCCGCGCGAGCCGCTTACGGTAAAACCGTCCCGCACCCTCGGACACCTTCGCCGGGTCGAGAAGTAACGCGCCGCTGAGCATCACGAACACCGGTACCGCCCACCGGCAAGCGGAATTGACCGCGTTGTAAACCCACCATCCTGTGCTACCTCCGGCAGTGTCAAAGAGAGCGACCCCGCTACCCGTAACATGGATCATCACTACCGCAAGCGTCCCCAGCGCGCGAACCGCGTCGGCGTACACATGGCGTGAGTCGGTGCCCTCAGCCGGGGCTGCGGCGGCGGCAGTCATAAGCGCGAGATTCCACGTTGCGCGGGTGAAATCCTGTTTTGAGTTGGGTGTTGGGTGTTGGGTGTTGGGTGTTGGGTGTTGGGTGTTGGGTGTTGGGTGTTAGGTGGTCGGCGTCCGTCGGTTGCGATCAATGGTTGCGATCATCGGTTTCACCGACGCCTATAGGTGGCTCCGCCACCGAGCGTCCTCCGGACGCGCCGAACACGAAACATCGTCGCGGTCGCCGAACGATTCCGACATGCCCGCGTCCGGAGGACGCTCGGTGGCGGAGCCACCTATAGGCGTCGGTGAAACCGATGATCGCAACCATTGATCGCAACCGACGGACGCCGACCAATGATCGCAACCGACGGACGCCGACCAATGATCGCAACCGACGGACGCCGACCAATGGACGACGACCGACGGACACAACCGACGGATAACGACCGACGGACGCCGACCACCTAACACCCAACACCTAACACCCAACTCAAATCATCTCTGCCATCATCGCGTACCGCTCTAAATCGGGAACCAGCGACGCCGGACCTTCACATACCGTCCGGAACGATTCGGCGGCGCGGCGGACATAGGCATCGGAGTGCCGGGCAAGTTCGAATAGGGCGCGCCCTTTCGCCTGGGTTTCCACGAAATCCTCGCGCCGCCAGAGTACATTGTCGCCGTTGTCGAAGCGGTACCACAGGTCGGGGGCGCGCGAAAGGATCAGCAGGGCGGTGTAGACCGCTACCCCGGCGAAACGGTCCATACGCATCCCGAAATCGCCCGGCGCGCGCCCGGGGTGCTGATAGGAGTGGTGCCCCGACTCCGTGCCAACCCGCCCGGCGAGTCCCGGTACCCACGCCCCGTCGTAATCCAGCAGGTGCAACATCGGCGGCTTGCCGTCACGCCCGAGCCGCACCAACACGTTGCCGTGTTGCAGGTCGCCGTGCGCGAATCGCTCGCGACCCATCTCCATCACCAGTTTGCGCCACGCGTCGCGCAACCGCCGCACGGCAGCGGGGTCGTTGACGATCCCGTCGATGTACGTGTTGAGCGGGGTCGCGTCCCGCAGCCACGGCATCTGCAGGATCGGGAACCATAGCCCGTTGATGCGGATGCCTTTTTCGTGGTACGCAAACGGAACGAACCACGTCGGCGCGGGCGAAAGGCGCAAAAGGTGTGTCTGCAAGGCGTGGTACTGGACGGTGCGGCTGGAAAGGTGGCGCAGGAATAGTTTGATGCCCCACCACTTGCCGTCCGACGACTGCATCCGGTACACGTTCGCGAACTGTCCGGAAATCGGCGACGGCAACCCGAACGGCGTCAGGTCAAGCGGGACGACGGTACGGAGCAGGGGATCGGCGAGGCAGAGCCCCGGGTTCTGCAGGGCGTCCTGATACTCCACCTGCGTGGGCCAGCGGGGGACGTGGGTTGTTGGTTGTTGGTTGTTGCGTGTTGCGTGTTGGGGGGCGGCGGCGGTAGGTGGTCCCGCTTGCAGTGGGTGGGGAGACGTTTGCAGTGTTTTTTCTTCGGGCATCACTTCAGTATTGTCCTCTTGTTTTTCGTGTCGATTGGGCGGTATCGTCCTGTCCCCTCACCCCCCCCGCCCCCTCTCCCTCCGAAGGGAGAGGGGGAGCCAGAGGGAACGCAGTTCCCTTGAGCCAGAGGGGACACGAGGTGAATGAATCGCCCCCGGCGCATCTACTCCCCCTCTCCCTTCGGAGGGAGAGGGGGCGGGGGGGGTGAGGGGACAGGATGATACCGCCCAACACCCAACACCCAACACCCAACACCCAACACCCAACACCCAACACCCAACACCCAACACCCAACACCCAACACCCAACACCCAA
>JAYULM010000246.1:0-3492 GCA_043763605.1 Armatimonadota bacterium
GAGGGAACGCAGTTCCCTTGAGCCGATATAGTCAGGCGCCCCCGCTTGGCAGGCGATTCGGGAAGCGGGATAGCGTGTCGCCCTCTGGCTCCCCCTCTCTCATTCCGATGAGGGAGGGGGCTGGGGGGAGGGAGGACAAGCGAGGCAGGCGAGAGGTATCACGGGGAACGGCTGGGGGACGGGAGCACAAGCAAGGCAGGCGGGGAGTACCGCAGGAGGACAAGCGAGGGAGGCGGTAAGTACCACGGGAGACGGCAGGCGGTTCGCTTCCAGTGTCTTACTCCCCCTCTCCCTTCGGAGGGAGAGGGGCACCCAGAGGGTACCCGGGGGTGAGGGCATAAAGACACGGTTCCGGCGTCAGAACGATCCCGGCATCCCGCCGCGCGGCAGGCGCGCACCGGGAGTGCCGCCCTCCGGTAGCCGCGCGCCGGGCATCCCCCCGCGCGGTGGCGCGCCGCCCGGTGTGCCGCTCGACGCGCCGCCGCCCGGATACCCGTATCCGCCGCCGGGGAAGCCGAAGCCGCCGCTCGGAAAGGTGTACACACGGGCGGAATCGGAGCGGGTGTAGCCACCGTACGGGTTCAGATAAATGTTTTCCCGGTAGCCGTCATTCGGGTACGGGTATCCGCCGTAGCCGTAGGTGTTGACGCCGTACACGCCGTTGAAATCGGTCCGCCCGTCGTGGTAAACGGTGTTGTTCGGGTAGTCCTGCGGTCGCCGCACCGACGCGCGGGGGCGATTCACCTCCACCTGATACGTGGCGGCGGCGAAGTCACGGTACGGACTCCATCCCCCGAACGACTGCGTTCCGACATAGAATGTCAAGCCCGTCGTCGCCCGGAACACCCCGCCGTCGGTATACGACATGGTGCCGTAGAAGCCGCCGTAGGTGATCGTATTCGGGAGCCAGCCGATCTGGACGTACTCGGAGTAGCTCGGCGCGATCCCGAAAAAGACCGGGCGGACCGGGCTGAAGCGCGCCGAGAACGGGTACCAACGCGCCCCGGGAACGGCGGTGTTATACAAACAGATGTCGCGCGGGATATGGAGCACCGGCGCGGTGCCGTCGTTGACGAAAAACGTCGTGTTGTCCGGCGACACGGCGAACTTCATCACATGCACGTCATTGTTCGCGAACGGAACACGGATCGACCCGCCCGCCGTGTCGAAAAGTTGATACCCGCCGTTGTCGAAATTGGCGCGCGACAGCGGCACAGGCGTCCCGGGCGTGACGGCGTTCCACGAGACGGCGGCTTTCCGGCGCGGCGCGGGGTTCGCAGCAGCAGCGGGCGGTTGTTGCACCGGTTCGCGCGGGGCGACGGACGGCGTGGAAGCGACGCCGATAGAGGGGACCAGCGAGAGAGGCGGCTCCTGCGCGAACGCGCTACTACCGCCGCAGCTGATTCCAAGAGTCAGTGCCAGAAACAATCGCCGCGCATCGCGGGTGCGCGGTTCACCGTTTGCAAATAATGTCATCGTCAATTCCTCAGTTTCTATACGTATTCGTACCACGAATTCGTGACGATTAAATCGGTGCCGACGACGATTCGCGCGGTTTTGTTTCTGCACGGCGCGCGGTGGTCCCGGTCATCAATGTAATAAACGCGATCATAGCCGCCGCCATCACCAGGCAGACCATGACGATGCCGGGATACCCCGCCGTCGGCGCGTCCAGGAACGGGTACGGGTACCAACCGGTGAACCGCCCGCGCAACAGGCTGTAAAGTACGAAGATCAGCGGGTACGCGAGCCATAGTAGCGCGGAGCGGAAGGCGATCCGCGCGCCCGGGGTGAGCCACCAGTCCGCGAGGAGGGCGGCGGGAACCAGATAGTGCAATACGGCGTTGGTCTGTTCGCCGGGAGTGCGCCACCCTTCGTCCGATCCCCGGAGAAGCACGAAGTAGACCGTCCCCGCGAGCGTCAGATACAGAGTTGCCGCGCCGCGCCAGAATGTCAGGTTGTCGCCGCGCCCGCCGCGAAAAGTGCGCACCGCCGACGCCGTGAGGACGAACGCGGCGAACAGGTTGCCCTGGATCGAGAAGAAACTGAAGTAGTTGGGATAGTCGAACGGCGGATGGAAGAAGCCGTTCACCGTTTGTGCGATCACCGTGCCGAGGGCGACCATGCCGACCGAGAGACGATATATCGCGACCGCGAGCGGCTTTTGCATAGGCGGATTGTATCGCGCGGAGCGTCGGCGAAAAATAATCGCGCCCGCGCCGAAAAAACAGGTAAGGTTTGTGCCCATTGCATGCAGTAGTAAATGAATCGACACCAGTAGCGTTCGACCCGGCGGCGGAACGCCAACGGCTGCGCCGGATCTGTCACCGCCTGACCGGGGACGCGACCGCAGCTGAGGATCTGGCACAGGAGGCGATTCTGATCGGTCTGCGCCGCGCCAACCGTGCCGGTGCCGCGCCGCGCGAATGGGGTCCGTACCTTTTCGGGGTCGTGCGGCGGTTGTGCGCGGTCTGGCAGGCGAGACGCGGGCGGGACGAAAGCCGATCTGTCTTTCTGGACGCCGCCACCGCCCCCGGAGCGGAGCCACTCCCGCTCCCCGACCTTTCCGCGCCGGACCCGCTCGAATCGCTCCTGCGCGGCGAGCGTGAACAACTGATCGAGCACGCGCTGTCGTCCCTGAAAGACCCGGTCCGCCGTTTGCTCCTCGCACGTTACGTGGACGATCTGCCGATCCGCGAGATCGGGGAGCGGTGGGGAATCTCGGAGAACGCGGCGACGGTGCGTATCCACCGGGGGCGCGACGCCCTGCGCAAAGTGCTGGAAACCACGCTACGCACGGAAGCGTCCGCGCACGGCTTGCTGTCGGCGGAAGCCGCTCTCGGGTGGCGCGAAACGACGCTTTTCTGTTGCCGGTGCGGGAGGGAGCGGTTGCAGGGGCGGTTCGTGCCCGCCGACCCGGCGACGGGGCAGGAGCCGAGTTTCGTTCTGCGTTGCCCCACTTGCCCCGGCATGTTGCACGGGATGACGAGCGACGCCGCGCCGATGGACGCCGCCTCGGTGCTCGCCGGGGTGCACGGCTTTCGCGCCGGTCTGAACCGGGTGAATCGCTGGTGGCAGAATTACCTGGCAGACGCTCTGCGGACCCGCGCCGCGCTCTGCCCGCGTTGCGGTCACGCCGCCGAGGCGATGATCAGCGACGCGCCGGAGAGCCCCGGGATGGGGATCGGGTGCCCACGTTGCGACGCGGTCACGTTCTACATCCATCCGACCGGCTTGCTCTACCACTCGGAGGAGGCGCAGTCGTTCTGGCGACGTTTCCCGCGTATGCGCAACCAGCCGACGCGCGACATCGTCTGCGAAAATCGCCCGGCGATCCTGACGGCGTTCGCGGACCGTATAACCGCCGCCCGCATCGAGATGGTGTTCGACAGCGAAACGTTGCGTTGCTTGCGGGTGGAGACTTCGGTATAGCCTGTCGTGACGGTGATCGGACGCTGAAGCGTTCCGCTGGGAGCCTTCGGCTGTAGACCC
>JAYULM010000247.1:0-12576 GCA_043763605.1 Armatimonadota bacterium
CTTGTCCCCCCTCGGAAGGGGAGAAAGGGGGAGTCGGAGGGAACACGCGATAAACGGAATGCCCCCGGTATCTGACTCCCCCTTTCTCCCCTTCCGAGGGGGGACAAGGGGGTTGGGGGGATAGGGGGGACTCACGGGACTACCGACACGAAGGAAACACCCCCCTCCACCACGAATCCTTACTATCCTATGGATTCCCTCTCGAACGCGAACTTCGGCGTCAGCGCGTTGCCACCCGCCGCTCCCCATCGAAACCGGCAACTCTTCTCGGATTATTACCTGAACGAATTGCTGCCCGGTAGACCGGAATGGAACGATCTGTTGACGGAGGCGACGACCGCGCGGGAACGACTGCGCGCCCTGTTCGCCGCGTATACTCCCGGCGGGAACGAGGCGCAGGTCGAAGCCGACTGGGTACGCCCCGTCTTTGCCACGCTCGGTCACACGTTCGAGGTTCAAGCACCGCTCGACACGCCCGAAAACGTCAAGCGTCCCGACTACGTTTTCTACCCGAATGCCGCCGCCGTGTCCGCGCACCGCGACGTTAAAAAACTGAACGAGGCGATCCTGCGTGCCGCGAACGCCTACGCCGTCGGGGATGCGAAGGCGTGGGATCGCCCGCTCGACATCACCGAGAAAAAGACCGGCAAGAGCAGCGCGGTGTTCGATAACAAAAACCCGACGTACCAGATCGCGTTTTATATTCAGCACACCGGGTTGGCGTGGGGGATTCTGACCAATGGTCGGCTCTGGCGTTTGTACCACCGCGATACCGCCCACAAGTTGAGCCGGTTTTACGAGGTCGATCTTCCGGCGTTGCTCGACGGCGACGATCCCGCGCCGTTCCTGTATTTCTACGCGTTCTTCCGCCGCGCCGCGTTCGATGACCGGGACCGGCTCACCAATAGCGCGACGCTCCGCGCTTCGGAGGATTTCGCACGTGGCATCGGCGACTCGCTCAAACGGCAGGTGTACGACGCCCTGCGCCACATCGCGCAGGGCTTTCTCGATCACCCCGCGAACGGCTTGTCCGCCGACGATCCGACAACGCGCCGCGCCCTGTACGATAACGCCCTGATCCTCCTGTACCGGCTGTTGTTCGTTCTGTATGCCGAAGCCCGCGAATTGTTGCCGATACGGGAAACCGACTACCGGGAAACGTACAGCCTGTATGCCCTGAAACGACAGATTGCCAAAGACCGCGACAACAAACGATTCTTCCTGCCGTCGTCCGTGATGCGCTGGCCGACGCTACGCGAACTGTTCCAGATCATCGACCGGGGTAGCCCGCCGCTGAAAGTGACGACCTATAACGGTGGCTTGTTCGACGCCGCGCGGCACCCGTTTCTGGAAAAATTCAGCGTCGGCGATGTGCGGCTGAACGCGGCAATCGAATGTCTCACCCGCGTCGTGGACCCCGTCACCGGCAACCGCGTTTTCGTGGATTATCGGGATCTGTCCGAGCGGCACCTCGGTACGATCTACGAGGGGCTTTTAGAGTTTCAGATCCGCCCGCTCGCCGCGCCGAGTGCCGACGGTTTTTCCATCGAACTGGTCAACGACCGGGGCGAACGACGCGCGACCGGTTCCTACTACACCCCGGATTATGTCGTCAAATATATCGTGGACGAAACCGTCGGACCGACCCTGCGCGAAGCGGTCGCTGGCAAAACAACCGACGCCGAAATTATCGCCGCTGTGCTTTCGGTGAACGTTCTCGATCCGGCGATGGGTAGCGGGCATTTCCTGGTCGAAGCGACGGAGTATATCGCCCGCTTTCTCGTCGATCTGGGCGTCGCGCCCGACACGGCGGAGCCGGATATTTCCTACTGGAAACGGCGCGTCGTACATTCCTGCATCTACGGCGTGGACCTGAACCCGCTCGCCGTGGACCTCGCCAAACTCTCCCTCTGGCTGGCGACGCTTGCGACGGACCGCCCGCTGTCGTTCCTCGACCATCACCTGCGCACCGGCAACGCGCTCGTCGGCGCGGCGATGGCGGACCTGTCGGTGAACATTCTGCGCGACAAAAAGAAGCCGAAGAAAACACCGGTCGCGAAAGGTGCCAGCAATCCCTCGCAACTCTCCCTTCTCTCGGACGACGCGTTCAAACTCAGTATCGGTCTCGCTGTCAACAATATGTGGCTGATCGAGGACAGCGAAGCCGATTCCGTCGCCGCCGTGAAGCAACAGGAGGAGTTGTATGTCAAGATCAAGGAGGAGTACACGCGGCGTTATAAAAATCTCGCAGACGTGGTCACTGCCGCCTACTTCGGACTGCCGATAGAACGATGGCTTTGGACGAACGTCGCCGACTTCGTTACCGGGCGCGTGGACAAGCCCGCGTTGCCACAGATCGCGGAAACCGCCGCGCGTGCCGGGGAGATGGCGCGGGAGCAACGCTTCTTCCACTGGTCGCTGGAGTTTCCCGAACTGTTTTTCGACAAGCAGGGGCGTCCGCTCGACGCCGACGGCGGGTTCGACGTGGTGATCGGCAACCCGCCGTATATTCGGCAGGAAGCCTTAGCCGCTTTCAAGCCGTATTTCCAGACCGAGTACGCCGACATTTACAGCGGCACCGCCGATCTTTTCGTGTACTTCTTCGGGCAAGCCCTGCGTCAACTGCGGCGCGGGGGGCGCACGTCGTTTATCAGTAGCAACTCCTGGCTCCGCGCCAACTATGCCACCGCGCTCCGGGCGCATCTGCGCGGCAACGCGGTGACGGAAACGCTCGTAGACCTCGGTGACAATCGGGTCTTCGCCGACGCGCCCGACGTGTACCCCGCCATCCATGTCGTCCGCAAGGACACGCCGGAACCGGACGCGGTGCAGATCGCGCAGGTCGCAACGTTCAACCGGGGCGAGGGATTAGCGAACTTCGACACGCGTATCGCGGGCAAACTCGCCCCGGTCTCGATCCACGACCAGAGCGATTCCGGCTGGCAACTTTCCAGTGATGCAAATCGCGATATTTTTACCAAGTTGCGTGACAATGGAACGCCACTACAATCATACTTAAGTCAGCCCATCTATTTTGGGATTAAGACTGGCTTGAACGAATGCTTCATTCTTTCAGAGAGCGAACGCACCACGATTGCAAATGCAGAGCCTCAATCCATCGAGTTTATGCCCCCTGTCGTCAGGGGGCAAGAATTACGACCCTGGTATGTCGATTCAAATTCGGAGTACGTGATAGTTTTTCCGAGCGGATGGACGAAAAATTCATTTCCAACCGGCTTAAGCGAGGAAGAGTATTGGATTTTACTCTGCAAAAAGTTACCAGTAATCACAACATACCTCGAGCACTTCAAGGAATCTGCTAAGCAACGGTCTGACATGGGCAACTATTGGTGGGAATTGCGGGCATGTACCTATTATGATGTGATAAAGGGGCCGAAAATACTCTGGCCTGATATTGCCAAGGAGCCGCGTTTTGTACTGGACAGGTCGGGTTTGTATGGCGAAGCAACAACGTTCTTCACCGCGTCCGACAGTTATTTCTTGCTGGCTGTTTTGCAAGCAAGAACTTCTTGGTACATGATTTCCTATCTGTGCCACAATTTAGGCGAGAGAGCGGGAATGATTCGTTACCGCTTGAAGACGCAGTACATGGTGAACATTCCGATCCCTAACGCTTCGCCAGCCGATCAGGAACTACTTTCCGATTTAGCTCGCCGCGCCACCGAGACCGCCCGCGAACGGTACGCCCTGCACCAGAAGACGCGCCACCGGCTACAAAGCGACTTGCTCCCGTCCGGCAAGACGCTCAACAACCGCCTCACCGAATGGTGGGACTTGCCCGACCTGAAGGCACTCCGCGCCGAACTCGGCAAGGTCGCGAAAACCGACATTCCCGTGAACGACCGCGACGACTGGGAGGAGTTGCTCCAAGCGCGAAAAGCCGCGCACAAGAAGCACACCGATACCCTCGTCGCCCTCGAAACCGAGATCAATGCCCACGTCTACCGCCTGTTCGCCCTTTCCCCCGACGAGCAGAAACAGATCGAGGAAGCCACGCGGTACCAGTACGGGGAGATTTAAGCCTCACCGTTCGGGCGTTTTACCCCTCTCCCCCCAGCCCCCTCTCCCCATGTTCCATGGAGAAAGGGGGAGCCAGAAGGGACACGCGGGAAACGACTCGCCGCCGGTGGATTTACTCCCCCTTTCTCCATGGAACATGGGGAGAGGGGGCTGGGGGGAGAGGGGTAAAACGCCCGAACGGTGAAGGCAAAACAGCGAGAGAAAAAACGGCTTGCATTACGCGATACAATGCAAGCGTTATGGCGACACCAACCGCAACCCCATCTAAAAACGCGACCAATACCGCAGGCGATTCCTGCCTTACATTTGATTATCTCGTTCTCGGCTCCGGCATTGCCGGGCTGACGTTCGCTTTGAAAGCCGCGACCCTCGGGACCGTCGCCGTGATCACAAAAAAGGACCGCGCGGATTCCAACACCAACTGGGCGCAGGGCGGTATCGCCGGGGTCATGGCTCCCGACGATTCGTTCGATCTGCATATCGAGGATACGCTGATCGCCGGGGCGGGTTTGTGCCGCGAGGACGCGGTGACAGTGCTCGTGCATGAAGGACCGGAGCGGATTCGCGAACTGATCGCGTACGGCACTAAGTTCAACACCGAAAAAGGCCCGGATGGGAAAGAAGTGATCGCGCTGACCCGCGAGGGCGGACACTCCCGCCGCCGGATCGCGTTCAACGCCGACCTGACCGGGCGCGAGATCGAGCGCGCGTTAGTGGACCAGTTGAACGCGCACCCTGACATCACGGTTTACGAACATCATTCGGGCATCGATTTCGCCAAAACCACCGACGACGAAAACGCGGTCGCGGGTGTGTATGTGTTGGATACGGCGGACGGCGAGATTATCACGTTTCTCGCCAACCGCGCCGTGCTCCTGGCGACGGGCGGGTGCGGGAACGTGTACACGCACACGACGAACCCGTCTATCGCGACCGGCGACGGCATGGCGATGGCGTTCCGCGCCGGTGCGACGGTCGGCAACATGGAGTTCATCCAGTTTCACCCGACGACGCTGTTTCACCCCGGCGCGCGCTCGTTCCTGATCTCGGAAGCGGTTCGCGGCGAAGGCGGCATCCTGCGCGACAAGGACGGTCGGTCGTTCATGGAGGATTACGATGCTCGGGGCAACCTGGCACCGCGCGACATCGTCGCGCGCGCGATTGACTCCGAGATTAAGAAGCAGAATACCCAGTGCATGTTTCTCGACTGTACGCATTTGGAGGCGGAAGAGATCCGCCACCGCTTCCCGAACATCTACGCCCGGTGCCTTTCCTACGGGATCGACATGACTGTGGAGCCGATCCCGGTAGTCCCTGCGGCGCATTACGCCTGTGGGGGCGTGATCACGGATCTGGACGGACAGACCAGCCTCCCCCGCCTGTTCGCGTCCGGGGAAGTCACCTGTACCGGGGTCCACGGCGCGAACAGGCTGGCGTCCAACTCGCTGGTCGAGGGTTTGGTTTTCTCGCACCGCGCGTTCGAGTTTCTGCAGGAGTTCGGCGACACGTTGCCGACCGTAGATTGCGGCAACGTCGTCCCGTTCCGCCCGTACCGGGGGCGCGTCCAGATCGCCGACACGCAGGCACTCAAACAGCGTATCCAGACCGCGATGACACGCTTCGTCGGCATCGTCCGCTCCGACAAACGGCTCGCGCAGGCGTCTGCCGCGCTTTCCGTGATCGCCGAGGAAGTAGATATGCTCTACGCGACCTGCCGCCCGACCGAGGATCTGCTCGAACTGCGCAACCTGTGCCTGGTGTCGCAACTGATCATCCGCTCCGCGCAGGAGCGCAAGGAGAGCCGGGGACTCCACTACACGAAGGACTACCCGGACTCTAAGGATTCGGAGCGGCATGACACGGTACTGGCGAAGCAGAAGAAGCCGGGGCAGAAGCCGGGAATGGCTATCTTGAAGTAAGGGTCGGTCGGTCGCCCCCGCGCGTTTTTCTCCCTCGCCCGTGCCTCCCTCCCGTGTTCCCTCCCTCCCCCCAACCCCCTCTCTCATCGGAATGAGAGAGGGGGAGCCAGAGGTAGCGAGGCGGTCACGCTCGTCGGGCGGAACGGGCAACGCGGTAATGTTTCTCCTCGGGATCGCGGGAACTGCATTCCCGCTGTCTCCCCCTCTCTCATTCCGATGAGGGAGGGGGTTGGGGGGAGGGAGGGAACACGGGAGGGAGGCACGGGCGAGGGAGAAAAACGCGCGGAGACTTACGGGTAGCCGCGCCTCTGCCCAGTCCCGCTTACTTCTTCCGAACGATCACGAACTCCTCCGACGCCTTCAAGTAGTCCTCGAAGTATGATTGCACCTCCGCGTACCGCCCCGGGGCGACCGTCGCGCGGTATTCCGTGCCGCGTACCGAGATCGTCAGGCGATCCCCGGCGACCGATACTTTGCGCTGGTAGTTGCCCAGATCGCTCTTGATTTCGGCGTTCGACGGCGGCGAGAACAGCGTGTGACCGGCAGGCAGGATCAGTTCCAGTTCCGACTCGCCGAGCACCGCGACTTCCTGCGTGATCGGCAGTACCCGAATCGTGTCCTGTCCGAACGGCGACGAGTCACGCCCGTCGTTCTGCCCCGGGCGCGCGGCGAAGAACAGCATGTCGCCGGAGCGTTTCGCCCACGACGGAAAATTAACCTCGAACGAGACCGTCACCGGCACGTCCTTGTTCCGATAGTCGGACACCTTCCAATCGTTGATGCGCGGGTTCGGCGCGATGTTGCGCGCGATGGCTTCCGCGAGTTGCTTGTGCTTTTCGGGCGGCGTGTTGATGAACGCCAGCCGCAACGACATATTGCTATCCGCCGTGGAAGTGACGGTAATCCTGCCCTTCGCGGAGCCGTCGGCGTTCAGCGCGAGTTTTGCGCGGACCAACTGCCGGTTCTCGTCCGGCGTGAACGGCGGTATCGTCTCGAACGCCCCCTTGCCGTCGCGGATCACCAGCGCGTCCGAGCCACGGTCGCCGCCGGGAATCTCGCCGAACGGGCAGATCTGCGCGGTCGCGTCGAGCCAGTATTTCTTGCCGCCGATCTCCGCGAGGCAGATGGCATGGTTGAACGCGTCCATGCTCGGCAGGGAGTCGCGGATCAGTTCTTTCGACCCGGCTTTGAGCAGTACCGGGTGCGCAGTGATTCCGGCTTCCTTGCACATCGCGACCAGGAGCGTGGTCATATCCTTGCAGTCGCCGTAGCGATAGTCGCAGGTTTGCGCCGCCGGTCGGGGCTGGATCGCGCCGATTCCCAACTCCTTGGCGACGTAGCGGGTCTTCTCCTGGACGTAGTAAAAGATCGCCCGCGCCTTGTCTTCCGGCGTGGTTTTGTTTTTCGTGATGTCGGCGGTGATGCGCTTGATCGTGTCGTCCGCTACCTGCCTATCCTGCGCCAATCGCCAGTAGAGCGCGGAAACGTCCTGCCAGTCTTTCAGCGTCGATACGCGGATCTGCGGCAAAACGCCAATCGGCGACGGCATCAGCGGTTCGACACTGAGCGGGTCGATGCGCCGCATCTCGTACGTGTACAGTACGGTCCCGTCCGGCTGGTCTTTGCGGGTGCGCGCCATCACCCCGACGCGCCCCTCGGTCTTGACGTTCAGCGGTGCCTCGCGCAGTGCCATGTTCTTCGGCGCGGTGATCGTCAGGCGGGACAGCATGCGCGGTTCCAGCCCCCCGAAGTACCAGCTGGTCCAGAACCCGCCGGGGATATACGGACTCTTATCCTCGGTGACATACATATAGTCCACAATCGCGCCGGGTTCGAGCGCGGGCATCGAGAACGCCTTCACTTTGGCGTCGGTGTACATGTCGCTGTCGCCGTACGCCTGGTCGTGGATCTCGTCCGGCTTGACCACCGCCACCGAGCCGTCCGGTCGGATCGTGCGCGCGAACAGGATCGTCACGGTCTGCTCCCCCGCTGTGTACGGAATTCGCACCTCCCCCACCTCGGTACGGGCGCGGTCAGTGAAAATCTTGGTCGTCAGGCGCGTCACGTTGCGCGTCGAGCCGTCCTTCTGCACGAAAATGTCGGCGAGATCGAGCAGGGTCGCCTTCGCGGCGTTGGGGAACTGCTCGGCGTCGGGTGCCGTTTTCGCGATCCGCTTCGCCTCGGCGGCAGACCCCGGCGTATCGGCGGATGCAGCAGGGACAGACGCGGCGGGCAGCGCGGCGAAAACCGGGGCGGGCGCGACCGGCAGGAATGCGAGAGAGACAAGCACGGGAAGGACGGATCGTTTCATATACCCCGCTATACGCGAACGCGGCACGTAAAGATTCCATGAGTTAGTGGTCAGTGATCAGTGATCAGTGTATGGAGGCAGTTGGAAACTGACGAGACGGCAAAACTATGAACGCGGGTTGAAACCCACGTCTGTGGGCAACTTCGTTGCCGAACGTCCTTCGGACGGAACGGGACTGCCGGTTTTGTCAGCGGACGGACGCTTTTTCACCACGTCCAGAGGACGTTCGGCAACGAAGTTGCCCACAGACGTGGGTTTCAACCCGCGTTAATATGCTACCACTCACTGACCACTGACCACTGATCTTCGGGTATATTCGTTTCCAATGCAGGTTGACGAACGCTTCGACTTAAAGATCATCGCCTTCTTCGAACGCTTCGACTTAAAGATCATCGCCTTCTTCGCCTGGCGCAACCTCGTGCAGGCGACGATTGTTAGTGCCGCTGTGTATTACGGCTACGTATGGCTCGAATGGAAGTTCTCTCCGTGCCGTTCGTTTCGGTCGCCATGATTGGCACCGCCGTCGCGTTCTACGTCGGGTTCAAAAACAACTCGTCGTACGAACGGCTCTGGGAAGCGCGGCGCATCTGGGGAGCCATCGTGAACGTCAGCCAGGCGTTCGCCGCCGGGGTTCTCGGCATCGTCGGGAAGTTCGCCCAATGGCTAACGAAGGCTTGTATAGCAGATGCCTAAGCCCCCGGATTAGCCATCGGTTTAGCGAAGGGAATTCTACTGCCCCCCGTTACACCACATTCGTTGCGCTCATAGAACCACTGGCATATCGGATGCGCACGCAATCTGGAAGGCGCCAAGAGCGACTTTCAATTTCGTCGATACGTTGCCATCATTGGACCACTCTCCAGTCAAATTACTTTCCGTGTCCATAGGGTCTTCGAACCGTGCCGTTTTAGAGAATTCCCGTGCCAATTGCCAAGGCATTTTGACCGTCACGTTCGCTGTGCCATCTCGGAACGAGATGAGGAACAGAGTTAGTTTGCCCTCGTACGAACGTGCCCCTGCGAATACCATCGGGTCCGAACATTCGATTACGCTTAAACGGAGATGACCTCGCGTAATCGCAGGGTTTTTTCGCCGGAAACCAAACAACTTGCGATAAAACTCCCACACTTCGGGGGAATCGTCCGGGTTGGGGCCATTTTTCGGGTCTCCGGCGAACACCTCGGGTATGCCGCAAAACGCGTGGACAGCGTCCATCGCTAAAAAGCGGGGAGTATATCCGCCGAAGCGGTAAAACCACGACGTATCATGGTTACGCGCGAAATACACCCGATTCACGGACGCGAGTGGGAGGGCATCGCGAGCAGTCTCGATGGCGTCCCTATACTCTGCGGCGGTCGCCTCGCCGCGCTCCATACGCTCCAGGAAGTGGGCGGGGGATTCAGTCTGGTTATCGTGCGCCAGGTTGCAGACGGTGTAAAACACGGGACCGAACACCTCCGACAGCAGCACCGCATCGGGGTTATCCTGCCGAAGCACCGCGAGCATCTCGCGCATCAACGCGGGCGCGGCGGAACCGCTCGCATATGCCGGGTACGGCAACCCGGAAGCGTGGCTCGGGTTCTTGTAACTCGCGGCGTCTACCCGGTACCCGTCGATCCCGTACTCCTTGCTGTCGTGACGCGCGAGATCCGTCATGTACTCCCTGTATTCCGGGTTCGCCCAGTCGGTCGAAACACTCTTCCACGTTTCGTGGAGGGCGAGCGTCCCGTCCGCATCGCGGGCGAACATTTCCGGGCGTTCCTTTACCACACGGGACTCCGGATGGAAGCCGTGGATCACCATATCGAACAAGAATTTCATCCCGATGCGGTGCGCTTCCGCGACCAGTTGGCGCAACTCCTCGGCGGTGCCCATAGCCGCGTCCACTGCGAACAGGTCGCGCGGACTGTAGCCGCCCTCCCAGTGTGGCATCAGGTAGATGGTGTTGAATCCGATGTTTCGCCAGAAAGCGAGGCGTGCCGTGATTCCCCGAAAACCGTCGGGGAACAGACTCGGATAGACTTCCAGTAGCACCATATCGCGCACCCAGTCCGGGGTTTCTGCGAGAGGCATCGCCACCTGCCCCCAGGCGCGGTACTTCGCCAGCGCGTCGCGCGATGCCCCCCCCGGAGCGACCGCGATACACTGCGCACCGGTCTGTACCGATTCGCCCGGTGCGAGCCAGACGGAGCGGCGTTCGAAACTCGACAGTGTTAAACGACCCGCGTCACCCGCGTACAATGTCGGGCGGTAACCGGTCTCGCCGCCATTGGTGTCTGTCCAAACGGCGAGGGAGAACCGGGCGTCCGGGTTGTCCAGCACGACCACGCCGAAACCGGCGTCGGGTGCGCTATGCAAGCGGATCGATGCCTCGCTCAGGCGTCTCGCCACTTCGGGATACGCAGTGCCAGGTGCGATATATGTTTTGGGCCACCACGGTCCCGGAACTGTAATCCGGCAACATTCCGGGTCACCGGCGGCGAAACCAGGTAAGTGAAAGTCGAACCCGTCCACGAAGACGGAAGAATCACCCGTGTTCGTTAGACGCGCCGTCCGCTCCAGGCACGAATCGCCGGGAAGAAGCACGAAGGAGACGGTAAGATCGAAATCGCCGACGGCAGGAACGGAAACCTTTGTGGTCCACGATAGAGTTACGCTATCCGCCTTCTCGTCTCGCTTGATGTCATGTTTCGACGGTGGGAACTCCGAGGGCAGGGGTTCCTGGGACGATACCGCTTTCCCACCCACCCGGAAGTCGGCGAGCAACGCAGGGAGCACACGAGAGTCGGTCGGACGGGCGACAATCTGCTGGTCTGGACCACCGCCACTCCCGTCCACAGCCGTGGCGTGTAGCGATAACCAGGAGCCGGTTCGATAATCGAACCGTAATATCAGGTGCGCGTTGCCGAAAGCGAGGATACTTTCGCCGTTTGTACCGGTTTCGGACCGCACATATATATCCCGGTGCTGAATCGCATCGGTGGGAATGTCTTCTCGTTGTAAAGTCATTTTGTCGTACCCCCTTGATCCTTCTTTCGTTGTTCCCTACCGGCGGCAGGGATCGCGCGGTAGCAGAGCGCGGTGTCATTTCCTTGTAGCATTCGTCCTCGGAACCGCGCTGACCGGAAGCGTCGCGGTGCTCCTGACCAGAAGCGTGGCAAGCCACGCGGAGTCCCCCCTTGAGATTGACTCAGGTTGCTACGCTGGAAGTTCTCATCATGCGGGACTATTCCGACATGGGGAGCGAATCGGAATTCACTTCCTAAACACGTTCAAGGTAGCGATCCGGGTTGAGATGATCATTCGTCCAGTACAATAACCTCATGGTCGTGGATTGTGGCGACCGAAAACTCCCACCAATCGCCGCTACCTCGAACATCTTCATTCGTACCACCAACCAGAAATCGGGCACTGAGAGCCGAGGCGGGCAAAAGGTCACGGCGCACTTTGATTCCGAACGGTCCGACGGCAACCAATTCGTGAAGCGGTGCCGGTGCGCCGTTCTGTTGATTGACAAGATGCAAAATCAGTCGGCTCTCTTGGCGAAACAGGCGACAATCGAGCAGACCGGCACCGGAAACTTCCAACGGGAT
Organism: Armatimonadota bacterium; assembly: GCA_043763605.1. Taxonomy (GTDB): domain Bacteria; phylum Armatimonadota; class Armatimonadia; order Armatimonadales; family Armatimonadaceae; genus JACMIU01. The sequence continues at coordinate 11,865 of JAYULM010000247.1, forward strand.
CGGGGTTTTGGCGACGAAACGGACGGCGTTTTCCAGCAACCGGGCGTGGTCGGGCAGACCGTCGCGCTCGAAACAGCGTTCGATGTCGGCGGCGAGATAAACCGTGCGCCCCGAACCAAATTCGCTGGCGAACAATGCGGGGAGCGGGTTGCGCGGTGCCTCGAACCAGGCGGTTTCGGGCGGGAATATCGGGAAGGACGGCAGGTAGGTCGCGACTACCTGCGCGGAGGTTGCCCGTGCGCCGTTCAGAACGCCACCGAATGGGAGCAGGTCGGTATCCTCCAAACCTTCGAAAAGCCTGTGTGCGCTTTGTACGACCTGCAGATAGGAGTGCCGCTGCGCCGCGTCCCAGCCCGTGTCGGCACCGCTCAGAATACCCTGTTCCTCATTCGTCGCCTCGACCCCGAGAACGTCGGCGAGCGGGAACGCACCGCGCCATTCGCCCGTCTCGTCACGTTTCGCCACCGCCCCCGAAGCCACGAGACCGCCGCCGCCTGCCACGAACTCGCGTAGCGTCGCGCAGACCGCGTCGGACAGAACCGCCATTTCGGGAAGCACCACGACCGAGAAACGCGCGATCTGACTCGCCAGATCGTCGGTGTGAACGAGGGAGTAAAGACCTGATGCGAAATAAGATGCCATAGACTTGGGGCATTTATCTGAATTTTGCCCCTCTACGTTGCCCTGTGAGGTGCCTCTGGCGTTCGCGACG
>JAYULM010000248.1:0-3480 GCA_043763605.1 Armatimonadota bacterium
GGTTCGGGAAACGCGGCTACGTGTCGCCTCCGGACTCCCCCTCTCTCATTCCGATGAGGGAGGGGGCTGGGGGGAGGGAGGGAAAACGAGGGGGCGGGGACAGGGAGGAAACACGGGAGCACCCGCCCTTCAGTACACGTTGCCGTTCAGCAGATGCCGGTACAGAGCGTTGCGGAGCGTCTTGAACGCGCTGTCGGCGGCAGTCTCGGCGGATACCGGGGTCGCTGTCGCGCCGTTCGCCGCCGTGCCCATTGCCGCATACGCCATTACATCTTCATCCTGCACCGAAATTACCGCCTTGCCCTTCGCATACACGTTCGCACCGCGCCGGGTCAATTCGTAGATCTGCAGGTTCTGGTCCAGTAGCCGGTTGAGCGAATCCGCCACCTCCTTCGCGCGGTCGGCGGACGGCGTACGGTACAGGAGCTTGCCGTCCAGCAATACCTCGCTCGTGCCCGCGACGGGCGTACCCGTTTGCGGTTGCGTCGTTTCGCCTTCTTTGGTCGCCGAGACCGAACGGACCTGGACGCGGAGCGTGTTCGTCACCTCGCGGCGATTTATCGGCAAGCCCATGCCCACGATTTGCGCCTCGATCAGCCCGGACCGCTCTTTTTCGGGCGGGTGCGTCCGGAAGATGCCGAGTTCAACATCCGGACGATGCTTCTGGTCGCGCCCGAGCCTTTCCATAAAGGTCAGCGAGCCGACCGGGTTGTAGCCCGATTTTTGCGCGAGGATCACGCCCGCGTGGTCGGCGTCGCGCTCGGCGTCCTGCCCGAACCCGTTCACCTTTTGCAGGGCGATCAGTTGGAAGCCGGTCATCAGGTTCATCGTATCGGCGGTCGGTACGCGTGCGACCAGCGCGGCGAGAAGCCCGATAGCCATCTGCGTATTCAGGCGGCTTTGCTCACGTTGCAGTTTGGCGACATGGTGGTGCGCGGCGTGCGCGATCTCGTGCCCGATGATCCCGGCTAACTCGTCGTCGGACTGGGCGTAGCGCAGGATGCCCTTGTTAATGTAGATGAATCCGCCCGGGAGCGAGAACGCGTTCACGTCGTCGTCATCGACCACGAAAAAGCGGTACTCATACGGGACATGCCTGGATGATCCGTAACTCGCCGGGATCGGCTCGGCGTTCGAGATGGCAGCTACTTTTTTGCCGATAGTTTCAACTCGGAGCAGGATTGCCGGGTCTTTGACCAGTTTCAACCCGGAGCGGAGCAGGTCTTCATGTGTTTCGCGCCCGAGTTTGACTTCCGGGTCCTCGGCGGGCGGCTTGGGAGCCTTCTGCGTTTTCGCCGGGGGGTTCGCGGCGGGTTCGTCCGCGAAGGCGTACGGCACAGCGGCGACGCCCCCGAGCCACGCGACGCCGAACGCCGCGAGTGCCAGTCGTCCCCGGCGGACTACATTAGAAGATGTAAAGTTGTTCATAGGAAACACGAAACGCCTTTGTCTACATACGCGCCGGGATACGGGGGTGTTCCGCCCATTCGCCCTGCGTCCTTGCCCCTGTCAAATTCATTTGACGGGGGCAAGACGGCTTAGAAAATGGTAGAGAACGCTGACCACCGCCCCGGCGACACGGTATCATCATAACATGGAAACGCCGCTATCGTCCCCGGACACCGCCCCCACCCTACGCACCGTCGCGCACAACGTCACGCACCTGCGCGCGAAGCCCTCGAACGACTCGGAACTCGTCTCGCAACTGCTGATGGGCCAGACCGTGCGCGTCGTACGCGCGGAAAACGGCTGGTCCTATATCGAGGGCGAAGACACGTACCGGGGTTGGGCGGACGACCGCTGGCTCGGCGCGCACGTGACCGACGAACTGGAACCCGTGCGGGCGGTATTCGCCGAACTGCGCGAATCGCCCGATCACCGCTCCCCCTTATTATTACGTCTCCCGATGCACGTGCGGGTGCGTATCGCCGCCGCGACCGAGAACGGCTTTATCGAAGTCAGTACGCCCGACAAAACCATGCGGGGTTACCTCGGCGCGACGAACGGCGTTCTGCCGTTCCGCGCCCTGTCATTCGCGCCGACGCCCGCCGAACAGGTCGCCCCCATCGCCGCAAGCCACTCCCGCGACTTTCTCGGCACTCCTTATCTTTGGGGCGGTTCGTCGTCGTTCGGCTTGGACTGCTCCGGCTTCGTCCAGTATTGCTACGGCATCGCGGGCATGACGCTGCTTCGCGACGCCGACATCCAGCGCGACGACCCGCGCTTCCTCAACGCGCCCGTGGCGAACGTCGCCGATGCCGGACGCGACCTGCTCCCCGGCGACCTCGTTTTCTTCGGCAAGCCGGACCGCATCACGCACGTGGGAATGCACTTAGCGGAAAACACGTTTATACACAGTGCGGGCGGCGCGGGCGTGATTCTGACGGAATGGGGCGACGGTCGGTATTCGCCCGGCTTCGTGGACGCGCGGCGACTCGACCCGGCGCGTGCAGGCGATCCGGTGACGCGGTTTGAGAGCGAGACCCGGTAGCCCCCATTTAAGCGAAATATATTTGGCGAACCCTTTCCGGTTCCCGTCGCGCCGAACGAGTAGACCAACTATGAAACAGAACGACCACTCACTTTTGGATTTTTGCGGGCGATTTTTGGGCTATGGTAATCCGTCTGCTTCGCTCTGGTTTGTAGGAATGGAGGAGGGCGGCGGCAATAGTATCGAGGAAATCGCCGCCCGATTCGGCGCGTGGGAACGTCGGGGCAGACGCGACTTTGAGGATATGAAGGCGTTCTGCCGCGAGACTGGACACGCCGCGCTCTTGCCGTGGGGGAGTGCGAACGCTCCCCATCAGAGAACATGGTGTAGTCTTATCCGAACGCAAGGGATACGTGACGGTAAGCCAGACTTGTCGAGTAATCCACTGGCGTATCAACGCACCGATTGGCTCACCGAAGGAGGCGAAACGTGTCTATTGAACCTGATGCCGCTTCCCTCCGCGAATACAAGCATCTGGAATTACGCCGACTGGTCCGATCTACCGGCGTTACAAACGCGCAAAACGTATACTGTCGAATTCGTGGGAAACCGAATCGAACTCATTCGCGAGGCGATTATGAAGCACCGACCGAAGCAGGTGATATTCGTCGGCACCAGCAATGCAGAGCACTGGGTACGTATCCGCGAAGGCAGGGTCTGTCAAGTAAACTGTGCTTTTTCCTGAGATTATTTTTCTACTCTCCCACGTTGACCCGCCCAGGGAAACAGATCGCCAGTTGCGCCAGAATCTGCCCCCAATGAGCCACTCGGATCGTCCAACGACGAGCCACCTCCCCCGTCACCAAGTACAACATTTTCAGCAACGACTCATCCGACGGAAATATACTCTTGCCCTTCGTTGACTTCCTGAGTTGACGGTGGAAACTCTCAATCATGTTCGTTGTATACACGCGAAACACTTTTCGCAATCAACCGCCGTAAATCGGGGGCAAAGCCAAAGAAAGTGGAAAGTTCCGACCAGTTCTGCC
>JAYULM010000249.1:0-3475 GCA_043763605.1 Armatimonadota bacterium
TCTGAAGACCGGGGGGTCCTCGTGCATTCCGCTGAAGGGTTCCCGTCGGCACACTTGCCGACTGGAAGCGTTCCGCTGTAGACGCTTCGCGTCAGGCAAGCGGGACATTCGCGCGGTGACCATCCGATCCCCTGACGCGAAGCGTCTACAGCGTCCGCGCTTACACCGGAACCCTTTAGCGTCCGCTAACACCGATGCGCCGCGCGGTCTCGTCGTTCAGCGGATAAACGCGTTCGACGGGTAACAGGCGCTTCGCCTGTTCGGCTTGCCCACGCCGGAGGAGATCACGCATTTTTCGCACCCGTGGCGTCAGGTCGGTGATGTCCGTAATCCATTCGTCCACGTACCGACCGATAAGATGGCGGCTGATACCGACCTGGATGCTACGTTGTTCGAGATTCGCGCCGCGTAGCGACCGTTCCGGGTCCCACTGGATGTGCACCGGGGCTTCGTCGAACCGGATACGCCACACATCGCTGTCGGGATACAGTTCTGGCTCCGGGTGGGTCATGACGCCGAGCGATAAGGCTTCCTCCCAGCCTGCCCGCGTGATGCGGACGGCGAGGACATGCTCCTGACCGGATTTTTGCCCCCAGTTACTACGCTCCATCAGCCATAGAAACGAGGGCTTGATCCAGGTCATTCGCTGAAGCGAAAACGGGGCGACGAAACGTTTCGCCGCGACTGCGGGGAGAGCGATCTGTGCCGGGTAGGCTTGATACACGACGATGGTTTCGCCGTCGAAATCGGCGCGGATCTGGTTTTGCATGGTCTGCATCCCTTATCGCGCCGTTCCAACGGATGCTAAACGGTTCCGTCGTCGATTCGCCCCGGAGGGTTTGTTGTCACTCCTTAACGGGGGACCGTCACCCAAATCCCGTTGAAGCGACGCTCATTGTCCGGTTTCTCCTTGCAACCGTCCACGCTCCCGTCGTCGGAAAGTACCATTACCCGCTTATCGTCCCCCGGTTGGATGAAAACGGCTTCGGGAGCGTTCAGGGTAGACAGATCTACGGGCGGTGTTACCGGTGCCGGAACGCCCTTGCCGTCCCAGAGGAGCAATCGGAACGCCGCTTTCGCCTTTTCTCCCGGCAGGTACGAACCCGCGAGGATCACGTACTGCTTACGCTCCGCCCACCAGGCGATGTCGCGTATCCCCAGTTCCGCCCCGCTTGCGCTTTCGCCGCCGGAAAGGTCCAGTTTGATCGCTGCCCCGAATTTCGCCCCCTCCTTGCCGTCTACCACCGCTTCCGGGTTGAGCAGGGGGACGAGCAGGGCGTGCTTTCCGCCGACGACCGGGTTGCGGAACGCGATCAGGATTTTGCCGTCGGGCGTCGCGGTCATTCCCTCGATATTCCAACCGCCCGACTCTTCCGGTGTCCGTGCCGCCGCGCTTTCGAGGAAGGGGGATAATGCTTTGTCCGCGAGCAGGTCGCGTTCCAGAAGGTGGTATGGCGTCCCGGAAATCTCCAACGCCCCGTCCGTGCCGATTTCCTTCGTCGCGAAGAACTGATACCGCGCCGTCCGCTCCTCGCCGTTCTTGGAGAGCGAGTGCGACGCGATCCAGAAGATGCGCCCGTTCAGCACCGTCGCGGACTCCAAGTCGGCTTCTTTCTTGCTCCGCTTGTCGGTTTTCGGCATCCCGAGCACGTCGTTTAGCGCGAGCGTGGCTACCGGCGCGCCGCCCTTTTGGGGATCGTACACCGCCAGCGTGTTTTCCTCGGTGGCGGCATCGGTCTCGTCGCTCGCCGTGACCAGAAACCTGCCCGCCGCTACCGGAGCCGCCGCCGACCCGTCGCACCGCCCGGTGAACGTGACCACGGAAGTGGTGGGGACGGCGGCGTTTGATTCGCCTTTCGTTGCCCGCAACGAAGAGTCGGCGGCGGTTTTATTCGCGTTGTTTTGCATACAGGAAATACTCGTCGCGGCGAAAACGGCGGCGACAAAAACGGCGAAACGGCGGATTAGCATAAGCCACCGTTTCGCCAGCACGGTACGACCTTCCTGCCTCTACTATTTTCCATCAGAGTCATTGCGTTCCCGGAACCTCACCGCCCCGTCCCCTTCTCCGTGCTCGGGAGGGGGAGTCGATGCACCGGGGGCGTTTCGCTTGTCGCGTGTACCTTTCTGGCTCCCCCTCCCCGGCACGGAGAAGGGGCGGGGCGGTGAGGTTAAAACGAGGCGGGCAACTAAACATAACAGGAGTTATGCAGTTGGGGGTGGTTTTGAGAGGGGGGAAGCGAGTGAGGTTCCCCCCGCGTTGGGCATGAACGGCGTAACTCCTAACTCTATTTTATCGATCTCGCGCGTCGCTTCTGATAACCAGAAACTGCTATGCCGAAAATAGGTAACAATAGGGTGAGAGAACCAGGCTCAGGAACGACCACCGGGGCAAGTGCGGTAATGACAATCCTTCCGTTACCACCATTCCCGCCATCACTGCCGATTCCTCCCGTTCCTCCGACTCCGATACCTAATTGGTAATCTATATCTCCAAATCCACCTGGCAACACTCCGCCGGTACTACCAAGTTGTCCCGGTTCTGCAATGAGACCTGTCAGGTTTGCGATAAGCGAGCTACCGCCTCCTCCACCGAAAAGCCCTTTCTCTCCAATCTGACTACCGCCGCCGCCACCATAATACCCACTCCCTCCACCTGCGCCTCTGCCTAGTGCGTCACCACCTGATAGAGAGCCACCAGTGACGCCATAGGGATCGAAACTTGTTCCACCAGATGTTTGAGTGCCCCCCGTAACTCCGTTACCCGATGTGCCCCCGGTCAGAATGCCGCCGCCCCCGCCGAGACTGAAGTTCCCGGTATTTGTTGCGTAGGTTCCGGCACCTCCCGCACCAACGACGGCGAGTTGCGTATTTCCAAGCAAAATGACAGAACAACCACCACCACCGCCAGCTAGAACATCGCTAACACCGCGCCATGAACCACCGCCACCGTAGCTACGTTCCCCAAGACGGTAGCTGACACCGTTTCCACCCCCTACGATCAAGGTCAGGGTCTCGCCTGGTGTGACGGATAATAAACCGGATATGAATGCTCCAGAACCGCCAGCACACGCTCCCCCTGCTCCCCAAAGTTTAACACTGATCGAAGTGACGTTGGCTGGAATTACATATGATTGATTGGTTCCAGTATAAGAGTAGATGCTTTTCTGTCCCCATGCCGGCGCGAGGCTCAAAATCATAAGCCCTATAATGGCTGGTATAGCAACAAACCGAAAAATCTTCATCATGCTACCTTTCTGTTCTACAAACGGTCGAGACGGCATATTGAGAGGTGCCAAGTAACCAGTAAAATTATACTATTGATGGATTGATTCTGCCAATTTGGGTCTTGAGGCGACCTGCTCTTCTTTATATAGAGGAGCCTCTTTCAAAAATAGGGATTGGAAAATTGAAGGCAATTGGCGTTCAGTATCGAAAAGGAGAATGTGAAAAACCAAAACGAATCGAACGCCAA
>JAYULM010000250.1:0-12514 GCA_043763605.1 Armatimonadota bacterium
GCGAAAGTTCATTTGCATATTATGTTTGGCGTGCTCGCTCTCTTTGCGGAGCAGGTAGGTAAGACGAAGGAATGAATCTACATTTTTGAAAGAGGCTCCACATGACTATCAAGGATTTAGACGGCAAGATCGCCCTCATCACGGGCGCAAACAAAGGTATCGGATTTGAAACCGCGCGGCAACTCGGACAGCGCGGCGCGACCGTACTCATCGGGGCGCGGGACGCGGGGCGGGGCGAGACGGCGGCGCAAGCCCTGCGCGGTGAGGGGCTGAACGCCGAAGTCGTTGTGCTCGACACGTCCGACGTGGCGAGTGTGCAGGCGGCGGCGCAAACCGTCGGCGACAAGTACGGGCGGCTCGACATTCTTATCAACAACGCGGGCGTGATCCTGGAGGATTGGATGACGCCGCCGAGCGAGACCCCGCTCGAAACGTTCCAGAATACGTTTACAACCAACGTATGGGGTGTGATCGCTACCACGCAGGCGTTCCTGCCGCTGGTCAAGAACAGCCTGGCGGGACGCATCGTCAATGTTTCCTCGACGATGGGTTCGCTCACCGCGATGGCGGACCCGACAAACCAGTACGGCGGCGGCGGCGCGTATGCGAACGCGTACCGGACGTCGAAAGCCGCGCTGAACATGCTCACCGAACTGTTCGCAAAAGAGTTAGCCCAAACCACGATCAAAATCAATTCCATCTGCCCCGGCTGGGTGCGGACGGAAATGGGGAGCGACGCCGCGCCGCGCTCGGTGGAACAGGGCGCGACGGCGTCGGTACGCTACGCCACGCTCCCCGCCGACGGTCCGAACGGCGGTTTCTTTGATGAGGACGGGGTTGTGGCTTGGTAGATTGCGACGGACGGCGAGCCGTTCCGCTATGCGCGAAGCGAAATCGGCTCCACCGATTTACGCGATTCGGCGGACGCTCTGCGAGCGGGATAGCGAACGTCTCTGCGGCGAGCGGTGGGGCACCGTCTCTGCCGCACCCGGTGCGTCCGCCGAATCGCGTAAATCGGTGGAGCCGATTTCGCTTCGCGCATAGCGGAACGGCTCGCCGTCCGGCAACCTGTACACATTCATTTAGAAAAACGAAACAACTCAACATATGCCGACACTTTTTGACCCGATCACTTTAGGCGACATCGCCCTGCCCAACCGCATCGTCATGGCACCTTTAACCCGGTGCCGCGCCGACGACGGGCGTGTTCCCAACGATCTGATGCGCGAATACTACGTCCAGCGCGCCACGGCGGGCTTGATACTTACCGAAGCGACTGCCGTGACGCCGATGGGCGTCGGCTACCCCGACACGCCGGGGATTTGGTCCGACGAGCAAGTCGCCGGGTGGAGGCGGATCACCGACGCCGTCCATGACGCCGGGGGGCGCATCGTTTTGCAACTCTGGCACGTCGGGCGCATCTCGCATCCGTACTATCTGAATGGTGAACTGCCCGTCTCCGCGTCCGATGTCGCGCCGCTCGGAAAAGTGCGCGTCGCGAACCGTGAGCAGGCGGATTATGTCGCGCCCCGCGCCCTGACGATTGAAGAGATACCGTCCGTCATTGAGGCGTACCGACAGGGCGCGTTGAACGCAAAAGAAGCCGGTTTCGATGGCGTCGAGATCCACGGCGCGAACGGCTACCTTCCCGACCAGTTTTTGCGCGACGGCACGAACCGACGCACCGACAAATACGGCGGTTCGCTGGAGAACCGGGCGCGGTTCCTGTTGGAAGCGACCGACGCCGCGATCTCGGTCTGGGGCGCAAGCCGGGTCGGGGTACACCTGTCCCCGCGCAATATGGATGGCTCGGGCGCGATTGACTCCGACCCGGCAACCACGTACAACTACGTCGCCGAACAACTCGGCAAGCGCGGGATCGCGTTCCTGTTCACCCGCGAGGGACACGGTGGCGAAGTGCGGTACACGCCGGGGATGAAGGCGCGGTTCGGCGGACCCGTGATCGTCAACGAATCGTACACGCCGGAGCAGGCGCAGACCGTTCTGGATGCGGGCGAGGCGGATGCCGTTTCCTGGGGCAAGCAGTTCATCGCCAACCCCGATTTGCCGGAGCGGTTGAAACGCGGCGGTCCGTTCAACGAGCCGAATCCGGCAACCTTTTACGCGCCCGGCGCGGAAGGCTACACGGATTACCCCTTTCTGAAAGCCGAGGAAAAATAGACGGCGTACGGGTCAAAGTGGCGGGGCGGGATCAAGGAGCCGGAGCACCTCGGCGTGGAGCGCGGCGGCGTCGGGATTCTGTTGCAGGGCGCGGTGATATTTCTCGCCGAACCCCGCGCCGATGCCGCCACCGCCGCTGGACGGTCGGAGCGTGGTCCCGATCTGCTGTAGCAGGGCGTCCGCTTCCGGGTTGGTTGCCGGTTGTTTCGCTTCCGCCATTTCGTCCACCTGTACCACGAACTCCGAAAGGACGCGCAACCAGGCGAACCAGGGATCGTTCAGAAGTAACTGGAGCATCTGTCCGGCGTTGACACGCCCGTACAGCCCTTCGTATTCGGCGCGTTCGGCGTCCAACAGGGTCTTATGGAGGCGTAACAGGCTACGCCCGATGCCGTCGAGGCGGGCGCGCGTGGCGTCGGAGATGCGGTCTTCGGTAATTGGGTCGATGGTCATTTCGTGTTTCTTTTACGCTGGCGTGGTTATTCCCGGTTTCGCGGCTTCTCGAACCGGAACGCAGAGCGTCGGTGCCGTTTGTTTCTTCTGTCCCTTGTAACAAACCTATCCCTGCGCGGTCCAAAGAAGGGGCGCGCGAACGGCGTCACAACGCAGGAGAATGGAATCGGATGTCAACAAAGATTTTAGGCGCAAATTCACACACCGGCAACACCGGGACGGGCACCGGCGGGGGGGGCGGATACCGGGACGGCGGCGGTGGTCCCGTCGGGGCGTACCCGATGGCGGCGGGTATACTCGCGGCGGGTTTGGTCCTGTCCACGATGATCGGGGTCTGGGGCATGGCTCAGGTTAAGCAAGCCGACCAGACCATCGTCGTCACCGGCTCCGCGAAAAAACGCATCACGTCCGACAAAGTGATCTGGAAAGCCGGGATCTCGTTCCAGGCGCGCAACCTGCAGGACGCGTATGCCGCGCTCCGACTCAACATGCCAAAGGTGCGTTCCTACCTTCTGTCGAAAGGCGTCAAGCCGGACGAAATCAAATTGTCCGCCATTGAATCGCAGACGATCACCGAACGGGGTCCGGGCGGCGAGGATACCGGGCGGCTTGCCGGGTTCTCGCTCAAGCAATCGCTCGAAGTGCGCTCGAACGACGTGGCGCGCGTGGAAAAACTGTCGCGCGAGTCCACCGAACTGATCAACCAGGGTATTCTGCTCGAATCGTACCCGCCGCAGTACGTGTATACGAAACTCGCCGACGTGAAACAAGCCATGCTCGCCGAAGCCGCGAAGGACGCCAAAGCGCGCGCGGAAAAGGTCGCCGCGAGTGTCGGTAGCCGCATCGGAGGCGTACGTTCTGCGCGGATGGGCGTCCTGCAGATCACGCCCGCCGACTCGAACGACGTTTCCGACTCCGGCATGAGCGACACCACCTCGGTCGAGAAGGACATCACCAGCGTCGTCAGTGTCACGTTCGCGGTGAATTAGGCATTCCGCTTCAATGGCTGACCATATGGCATCGATACACTACGACGTATTACCTCGTTGTTTGGGCGGTGCTTTTTTGCGCGCTCGTCCCGTAGCGTGGTGTCTCATTGGAGGTGTCATTCTTCTATGGCGACTTCTCGTTTTTCCTCGCCTGAGCGGTACAGGGCATCCATGATCTGTGTGACCATCAAGCCCTGCTCGCCAGTTGCTGCGCCGGTCTCCGCCACAGGGATACCTTCCTTGACTGTACGCACGAAAGCACGAACCTCTTCGCCGTGCGACGACGGGACTTCCGGCAGCCACCCCGGTTTGCTATCGGTAAGCGTGCCGTACTCTTCGCGAAACAGCGTATAGTCGCCCATGTCGAAGAGTGCGCCTCCCTCGACGCCGAAAAGGTGGGTGGTAAACACATCCTTGGCAAGATTGGCAATGAACGATGATTCCAGCGTCAGAGTGCTGCCGTCCTCGAAGCGTACCAGACCCACGGCGAAGTCCTCGACCGTGTAGATAGCGGGATCCCACTGCCCCATCGTTCCTATCACCCCTTCCCGGTTGCCGAACTTGGTATAGATCTGCGCGGACGCCGCGACCGGTTTTTTGTGCCCCATCAGCCAGAGCGTCAGGTCGGTAATGTGAACGCCGATGTCGATCAGCGGTCCGCCGCCCTGTTTATCCTTTTGTGTGAACACGCCCCAACCGGGAACGCCTCGCCGACGCAATGCCTGGGCACGTGCGTAGTAAATATCGCCCAACTTCCCGGCATCGACGGCGCGTTTGAGCGACTGTGCACCCGCCGCGAACCGCCAGTTGTAACCGATCTGGAGTTGCTTCCCGGCGGCGTGAGCGGCGTCCCGCATGGCGCGTGCCTCGATTGCGTTTATCGCCATCGGTTTCTCGCACAGGACGTGCTTTCCGGCATGCAGTGCGTCCACTGTCGGCTCCTTGTGTACATAATTTGGAGTGCAGACAGACACGGCGTCGATCTCCGGCATCTCCAGCATTCTTCGGTAGTCCTCGAAAACGTTGGGGATTTTCCATTTATCGCTTCGGGCTTCTTCGCGCCGCGCCAGATCGATGTCGGCGATTGCGACGATCTCGCACTGTTCGGGAATCGCGCGATAACCGGGCGCATGCGCCGCCTGCGCGATCCCACCGAAACCGATAATGCCGATTCCGACTTTGCCGTCTTTAGTCATAATGATGTTCCTGTCTAAATAGATCCGTAGGGTGATTGGTGAAATTCAGTTGGCATGTTCTACTTCAAACCGGTCGTGCTGATGCCCTGGATGAATGTGCGCTGGGCAAAGAAAAACAGGATAACGATTGGTAGCATCATGATCGTCGCGGCTGCCATCAGCATCCCCCATTCCGCGCCGTGCTGGCTAACGAATCGCTGCAAGCCCATCGAGAGCGTATAGGTCCGCTCGTCGTTCAGGTACAGTAATGGTCCAAGAAAATCGTTCCAACTGCCAATGAATGTGAACAAGGCGACGGTAGCCAGTGCCGGTCGCGACAGCGGTAAAGCCACTCGCCAGAAAATAGTCCACTCGGAGCAGCCGTCGAGACGCGCGGCGTCGGACAGTTCTGCCGGGATGGTCAGAAAAAACTGGCGGAGCAGAAAGATGCTAAACGCCGACCCGAAGAACGAAGGCACGATCAGCGGTAGCGGTGTCCCGATCCAGCCCAGTGCCTTAAAAATGGTGAATGTCGGGATCATCGTTACCTGCCCGGGCAAGATCATCGTCGCCAACAGGGAATAGAAAATCCAGGATCGCCCGCGCCAGCGCACCTTTGCCAGAGAGTACGCCACCATCGAGCAGGAGAGGACCGTCCCGATCATCGTCAGAACGCAGATGCTGAGCGTGTTGAACGTGTATCGCGCGAACGGGATATAGACGAGTGCCTTCGGAAAGTTAGACCAGACGGCGGGCTTCGGGATCCACACCGGCGGGATGTGGAAAATCTGCTGGTCGGTCTTCAGAGCGGTCGAGGCGAGCCAGTAGAATGGCAAAACGAAAAACAGGCCGATTCCGATCAGTGCAGCGTGGGAAAGCGAGGTCTTCGCGACCGTCGTCCACGCATGGACTACACCCGTACGCCACCGCGACGTACCGGCAATTTTCTCCGTACCATCGTGAGTATCCGTCATCTCTTACCGGTCCTCCCCGGAATAATAGACCCAGCGTGCGGAGGATTTGAAGATAAGTAGCGCGGCGATCAAAGTGATGACGAATAGAATCCAAGCCATTGCGGAGGCATACCCCATCTTGAAATCCAGAAACGCCCGGTTGAATAGATGCAAAGCATAAGACGTCGTGCTATCCTGCGGACCGCCCGCCGTCATGACATATGCCTGGGTAAAATATTGAAACGCCCCGATCAGCCCGATGATGAGGTTGAACAGGATAACCGGCGTGAGCATCGGCAGAGTGATATTCCAGAATTGTGTCGTGCTGGTCGCGCCGTCGAGCGAGGCGGCTTCATAGAGCGATTCCGGGATGTCCTGGAGTGCGGCGAGGTAGATCACCATCCCTCCACCCGCACCCCAAAGGCTCATCAGTATCAGCGCGGGTTTCGCCCACGCCGGGTCGGTCAGCCAGGCAGGGCCGCTGATGCCAATCTTCGACAGGGCGACATTGATAAGCCCCATCTCCGGATTCAGCAACCACAGCCAGAGAATGGAGGTGGCGACCACCGGCGTGATGGACGGCACATAGAAAGCGGTCCGATAAAACGCGATACCTTTGATTTTCTGGTTCAGTAAGAGCGCGATTGCCAGCGAAGCCAACAACCCGATAGGCAAACCGAAAATCACCATATACATCGTGTTGCCGAGCGATTTCCAGAATAGCTCGTCCTCGAAAAACAGCTGCCGGTAGTTCTCCAGGCCGATGAATTGTGGCGGACGGATGGCGTCATACGTGCAGAGACTGTAGTAGAACGACGCCAGAACCGGATAGACGAAGAAGACGGTGAAACCGATCAGCCAGGGTGCGGCGAACATCAGACCGGTACGCATTTCATGGGCGGATCTGTCACGCGCTCCGTGACCGGCACCGACAACGGCTTTTATATTCACGATCCCACCTCCCGCATCGTTTGACGCAGTTCTTTCTCCATCGCGCGTTGCAGAGCGTCCAATGTAGTTTTCGGGTCCGCGCCGCCGAGCATCACCTTCTCCTCGACACGCCCGATCTCTCGATTGAAGGTGGGCCAGGTCGGGATCGGTGGGGGACCGAAGGAGTTTTGCCCTTGTGCGATGGGGACACAAAACCGGTACAGCGGGTCGTTCTGGAAATACGGTCTTTTTCCGACCTCGATCAGCGGGGGCACGTTATGGACCGCGGTGCAGAACTTTTCTACCGGGTCTGGCAAGGTGATCCAGTTCAGAAACGCCCAGGCGGCGTCCTTGTTTTTGCAGGCGGCGGGGATGACGAACACACTGCCGCCCGCGCCGGTGACATTCTCGCGCCCCTCGGGCGGGGACGGCAACGCGAACCAACCCCAGTCGAGATCGGGCGCGTACCGCCGGATGGACTCCTGCGCCCACTCGCCGGTCTGCCACATCGCTACCTTGCCGACAAAGAATGGTCCGCTCGGTGTCTCGTTACTACCGAACGTGGTTTCAAACGCCTGCATGCGCCGCAGGTCATAATTTTTGCTGTACGTTCGCATCCATTCCAGAGCGCGAATATTATTCGGATGGTTGGCAGTGATCGTGCGTGTTTCCGGGTCGTACCATTGTCCGCCGAAAACATACGCCCACAGTGCCAGCACCGTGGGTCGGATGCCGTATCGTTCGTAGCCGCCGTTCGCGGCGGTTTTCGTACAAAGTTTGGCGGCGAGGTCGAACTCCTCAATCGTGCGCGGTGGACGTTCCGGGTCCAGACCAACCTCGCGAAAAATGGCTTTGTTATAAGCGATGAATGTCGTGTTGGTGGTGACGGCAAGCCCGTAGACCTTGCCGTCGACCTGTAACATTCGGGCAACGCCCGGCGTAAACTCACGCTCCAGGTCGCGCCCCGAACGTGCCAGGTACGCGTCGAGTGGGGTCAGGACGCCGCGCAATGCGTAACTTGCCAACTCCTCCGCCCACACGGTAGACATAACGTCCGGCGTCGCACCGCCCGCGAAAGCGATTCGTACCTTTTGATACCCGGACGGTCCGAACTGCGTCAGTATTCGTGCGCGAACGCGCGGGTTACCGTTGTTGAAGTCGGAGACCAGTTTTTCCTGCGCATTCAGTTCGCTTCCACTCCAGCCCGTCCAATAAATAATCTCCTGTCCGCCGCCGTTCGTGCAACCAGCGAGTGCAGACGTTACCATGCCTGCCGTCGTCGCCGGCAGTATCCGCGCGAGCAACGCACGCCGACTTAGCGTTCGATCCGCTTGCATTATTTGCCGACATTTCCGCGCGAAAGAAGGCGGCAGACATGCCCCACCGTTGCCGGGTTGGCGATTGCGAGTTTCGTCAGATCGGTAGCACGGAGCGTCGCTTGAATCGCGGGGAATCGGGTCCGATCCCCCGCCGTTCGCGCCGCGAATCCCCACCAGGTCAGTCGCTCCAGGGTATCTTCGTTACTGACCGCGCGAGGAATGCCGGTGTCCGGGGCGTTCGCGAATTTCGCGACGAGTTTCCCATACAGTTGCATCCGCCGCTCGGATCTTGGGAGCCATCCGACCGCCATCAGGTTTGCCATGACATCGGGGTACCACTTGGATAAACCAGCAGCGCGCCCGCCATCTACCTGCAGACCTACCAGATAACAGTTTTCTTTGGGGTCCCAGAGTTTACCGGCGATGCCCGACTCCGTCGCGTCGGCAAGTGCGTTCCATTCGGTGCCCTCCGCCTTGTTACCGAGTGACTTCGCCAGTGCCACTGCGGCACGAAGACCGCGAAGCACTTCGATATTGTCCATCGTGTACATCACCGGGTACGTCGGTGTCGCCGTCGTCAGACCATTAGGCTGGCGGGTCAGCACGATTGCCGCGACCGAGCGATGCACGAACTGCCAGCGTCCCCGGAGCCATAGGGGATTAGGTGCTACCCGGTCCAGTAAGCCGAGCAGTTCCAGATAGGTCGAAGCATACGAGTCGGTCGAGTCGTACTTGCCGGTCGGCTTCCACGCGCCTGACTTGCCTTCGTGATCGAATATAGTTCCATCGGGATTGCGGCGAGAATCGTTCCACTCCGCCCAGCGGCGAGCCGCATTTACGTATTGATCGCGTTGCTTCCGGTCGCCCGTCTCGGCGGCAGCGACCGTGAGCCCAAACGCCCCCAAACTGGAGAAATACGGGATGACGCGGCTACTGTCGGCACTGCCCGGTTTCGCCATCGGGAATGCACCGTCGGGCGATTGCATCGCGGCGAGATATTTCGCGGCGTTTTCGAGGTTCATACGGTTACAATTCCTGTTTGACCGGCGGTGATCGGATGGTACTGAGAAAGTGGTAGAGATGGTTCGCCAGCGGTTTCGCCGTACAAATCAATCGGTAGCCAGATGCCCGACTGCGCTTGTGAACACGTCGCCGCGCCCAGCAGAGCGGGAACCGTCAACATTTCCTCCATCGAGACGGGGGATACTCCCGTTCGAAAGAACGCAACGACTTCGCGCAGCAGATTCGCGTAGAACCCACCGTAGTCCGTCACCGTCGCGGCGGTATACCGGTTCGATCCGGCGGCGCGGACGGCGAACGACCAGCCGAACACGTCCCACTCGTTCGCAGCGGCGCGGCACTCGACCAGAGCGCGACGACCATTCCCATAATCCAGTGTCACGGTGCGCCCGGATGGTGTTCCGGTGTCGATGACCCGGCGAACTCCGGTTCCCATCAGTGCCAGTGCCAGCGATAGCGTATGAACCCCGTAGTTTTCCCAGTCTCCCGCCCCACGTGCCACCGCCTCATCAGACGGCGTTTTGCCCGATGCGAGGTGGGTACCGTCCAATTCTACTGCGAAGCGCAACGCGGACGCACTAAAGATGGGGGTGCCGTGTTGCTTTGCGGCGCGGGCGATGGCGCGGGCTTCCGCCGGTACCAGCGCGAGCATCTTGTCAAGAAACACGGGCTTTCCGGTGGGCAATATTTGCGAGAATAGGGCGGAGTGCGCTTCGATGTTATTCGGGGCGAGTAACATCACGGCGTCGGCGGCGTCTACCGCCTCCCGAAGTGATGCGGCGCGCATGACTCCATTTTTGGCGCACCAATCATCGCCGGTCGGGTCCGACTCCCATGCTGCGACAATCTCCGTGCCTTCGGCACCGAGGTCGTTGCGTAGCAGATTCAGGAAAGTATCCGCGTGGTAATTGTTCAGATGGTGATCGATGAAGGCGACCTTGAGAATAGTATCTGCCCTTTTTGGTGACACGGTGTCATTCATGGTGTGAAACTTGCTAACTTGAGGTCGTGTGACCGCCGCATGCGGTATACGGCGGTCACCAAGGAATCAACTGCCGCTCATCAGCGCGGCGGCGGCATCTGCCTGCCGGGCGGCGGCGGCTGCATCTTTTTGCCATCCGTAGTGACGGCGGGGGGAGGTGCTTGCATATTCTTGCCAGCATTAGCTCCCGTGGTGCCCTGAGATGACGCGGCAGAGGCAGATTCCTCCTTATCGCTATCGCTATTCTGGCATCCGGTGATGGTCCCCACCAGGCACAAGACAATCCCGAGCATCGCCGCAATCTGCCCGGTGCGTGGTTTACTGGTCATCATCTAATACCTTTACATTTTTGTAGTAACTATAGTCGTAGTTGCCGCCAAGCGGGTTTATGGTCGGGGGACCACTGAATTTCGCGTGTCCGTCGAAGAAAACAACGTTCATACCGCGTGCGTGGCGAGGGATGCCATAGTTCCAGCCGGTGCCCGGTTTACTGCTACACCAGTAATACTCGAGCTTACCGTCGGCGTTCGTGTCAACCGGGCACCGGAAAGAGGACCATATTTGACCATACCCTACTGCGGGGTCGGTCCAGGTGTCCGAGATGATGCCGATCTCCGCCGGTCGCTGGATTCCCGATTCGTTTACTGGAATGTCCACCTTGCCGGGATCTCCGGGATAACGACCTAAAATACTTTCGTTTAGACCGTACTGGACGTTGTAGTTGAGGATTGGATAGTTTGCGGTGCCGGTGGTGCCTTCATTGGATGGACAGGTAAAGATCTGCTGACTTTTCGTATACGGCATTACTGCTTCCGTCCAGAAAATGTCGAGGCCCGGGGCGGTAGTGTTCGGACCCGGATAAGGACAGTTGAACGCGGTGCCGTCGTAGTCCTGCATGTACATACCGATACCAAGACCGATTTGCTTGCAGTTGGAAAGACAGGAGGTCTGGCGCGCCTTCTCTCTTGCCTGAGCGAACACAGGAAAAAGTATGGCAGCCAGGATCGCTATGATAGCGATGACGACAAGTAGCTCTATGAGCGTAAACCCCGAACGATTGCGATAATTCATAACAAACTCCTTCTGTTGACTGACAATTACGTGGGCGCGGGTCCCGATGATTCCCGGACGACGATACGGGGGGCAAGGACGCGACTGAGCGGTGCCTCCCCTAAAATCTTTTGAATCAGCATCTCCATACACACCTCCCCCTGAGATACTTGCGGCTGATGAACGGTAGTAAGCGCAGGGGTGATCAGTTTAGCCCAGCGCAGATCATCGAATCCGACCACCGAGACCTGACCGGGGATTGACACCCCGGCGTCGGCGAGTGCCTTGCAAGCCCCGACTGCCAGCATATCACTGGCACAGAAAACGGCGGAAAAATCACGGCGAGACCGTAACCGGGTCGCCATCGTGTAGTAAGCCGACTCTAAAGTCGCGTCGCCTTCGACTACCCGCGTTTCAAGACCCGCGCCACCCCCCCGTTCCGTCAGCACGGCGCGTGCGCCCTCGGCACGTCGCTGGGAAAACGGCTCGTCTCCGCCCAGAAATAAAACTTCCCGGTGTCCCAGATCATAGAGCTGTTCCGCCGCGAGACGTCCTCCCATTATGTTGTCAACGGTGACACTGGTCTGCTCAGGCACTGGTTCGGGACCGAGGTAAAGGACGGGAATACCTGCGCCATTTAACTGTGCCAGCGATGATTCCGGGAGTGAGTATATGCTACCTACCAACCCGGCGATCTGCCTCCCGATCAGCCGGTCTACCAACTGGTCGGCATTCCTCGCCCTGTCACTGGCGGCTGAGCCGATCACGGAACTAACTATAATATCGTAGCCACGCATCGCGGCTACATTCTCGATTCCTTGAACGATCTCTTCGTAGAACGAGTCCGTCAGGCGAGACAGAACGACGGCGACAAGATAACTGCGTCCGGTATTGACTGCGCGAGCCATCTGATTAGGGCGGTACCGAACCTGCTTCGCATACTCCTTGACACGCCGACGAGTCTCCGAACTTACGCCCGGCGCATCATTCAGAGCCATCGAAACAGTTCCTTTAGAAACCCCGAGATACTGGGCAATGTCCTGTAGTTTAATGGTTGGCGGCGTCATGGTTTTTTGAACCGATTTGGAAACATACTTTGTTTCCTTGCCTTCCGGAAGATTACTTACGCATCCTACCACGTGAATACGGCATCTGTCAAGAATTGAATCGTTTCAAATTTTTATGACACCAGATAACTGTCTTTTCGAGGGGCAACAGATTAAGGTGGGGAGATCTTGCGAAGCAATGCAGGCTTCCCGTCTCAGGATCGCAATTTTCGTTCCCTATGCAAAATTAAATGAGGACTGGTCAGTGGACAGTGGTTAGTGGTTAGTGGGCAGTGGTCAGGATTCGTCGTTTTCCGGCAGCGGTACATCGGTTGCGATCATCGGTTGGGATCATCGGTTTCACCGACGCCTGTAGGTGGCTCCGCCACCGAGCGTCCTCCGGACGCGGGCATGTC
>JAYULM010000251.1:0-3463 GCA_043763605.1 Armatimonadota bacterium
GCGCGATCAGGGACTTACAGCACCGGACGGACATTGTGCAGTCGTTCTTCCGAATGGCTGGTTTAGAAACTTAACGACGGATCAATAAGGATGAAGAACAGCAACATACAGAACCTTGATTACTATGAATCGGTACGCTCGGGTCGGACGAAAGTGCGTAACATCTGGCTGACGCCGGAGAAGTGGCGTCAATGAGCGACACGTTGCGATGGTTTATCTACCCATGTATCGTAATCGTAATCACCACACTGGTGTATCTGTCGCGGGCAAGAGAAAGTAAGAAACCAGGAGCAACACTCAGATCCCTCACCCTGATTCTGATTCCGGTTTGTGTTCCTTACTTGGTCATAGGTGTTCAAACACAGGTCGGTCGCAAAAAATGGATGACCGAAGTGGTCCGCTACAGGCAAAGTGTAGGGGAGTCATCCCCTGTTTATGATCTCAAAGTCATGGTCTGGACGCCGACGTATGCGCGTGTTTATATCGTGACGGAATGCACTGGTATCGATCCGACTAACTGCCCAACCATGGATAATTGCCGTAGGCGTCGTGGAAAAACCGGCGAGGAGGTAGTGTTTCAACGGATGCATGCGCGTTGGGAATCGCGAGGTAGAGCCGGGGGGGTAGTCTGGACCGATTGTGGTAGTGCGGATGGTTACACGTTCCCCCCGTTTCTTGACCATTGAGTGTTTTGCAAGTGCTCCGACTTTGTGCGCCACATGGCGTGCGAGGTCGGAGCAATCTATTTGGAAAGCCGCCATATCGCGGGTTCGTACTTCTCGGGCACGGGACCGACGGGCTACGGTACGACAGCATTAGTAGCATCGGGTTCGGCGGTCAGTTCGGCTACTACGTCGAGAACAACACGAAACTGGCGAGTGCCGACCCGCGCGACCGGGGCTTGATCCTCGCCACGCACCGCTACTACGACCCGATCAACGCAAGATGCCGCGCGTGTGCGCTCCGCCGCGCGTGTGCGCTCCGAAAACGGCGCGGTTCGAAGCGTCTGTGACACACTGCCCCGCCGAAATACGTTACAATAACACTATGCAACGAAAAATCCGCGCCGCGCGCGTCGTTCTTCTTGCCGCGTTCGGGCTAACCATGACGTTCTGCTCCGCCACGCAAGCCAAGCCGACATCCGCGCACAAACCGCCCAAGAAGGAAGCCAACCGCCCCGTGTATCCGAAAATCGCCTATCCTGCCGCGCCGAAAGACGCCACCACCGATACCTACCACGGCGTGACCGTCCCCGACCCGTACCGCCCGCTGGAAAACCCCGACGCCGACGCCACGAAAGCCTGGGTGGACGCCGAAAACGCCATCACGCAATCGTATCTGTCGGCGATCCCGGAGCGCGGCAAGATCAAGGACCGCCTGACCGAACTCGTCAACTATGAGCGGTTCGGGTTGCCGGAAAAAGAGGGCGGGCGGTACTTCTATTCGCGCAATACCGGCTTGCAGAACCAATCCGTGCTGTATGTCGCCGACGCGCTGAACGCCGAACCGCGCGTGTTGCTCGACCCCAACGCGCTGTCCGCCGACGGCACGGTCGCGCTTTCCGGCTCGGCGGTCTCCGAAGACGGTAAATATCTCGCCTACGGTATTGCATCCGCCGGGTCGGACTGGAACGAGTGGAAGGTGCGCGACATCGCCACCGGTCAGGATCTGCCCGACACCCTGAAATGGATCAAGTTCAGCGGCGCGACCTGGGCGAAAGACGGCTCCGGGTTTTACTACTCCCGCTATGCCGAGCCGAAGCCGGGGCAAGCCCTGCAGGAAGCAAACTACTTCCCGAAAGTCTATTTTCATAAGATCGGCGACGCGCAGGAGAAAGACGTGCTTTTCTACGAGCGACCCGACCAGAAGGAGTGGGGCTTCGGCTCTACCATCTCCGAGGATGGGAAGTTTCTCATTCTCTATGTCTCGCAGGGCACCGACGAAAAGAACCGCCTGTTCTATAAACGCCTCGACACGCCGGACGCCCCGGTGGTCGAACTGTTCGATAAGTTAGACGCCTCCTACGCGTATATCGGGAACGACGGCGACACGTTCTATATCTCGACCAACAAGGACGCCCCGATGGGCAAGTTGGTCGCCGTAAACCTCGCCAAGCCGCAACCGGTGGACTGGAAACCGCTGATCCCGACATCCGCGAAAGACAACCTGCAAAGCGTCGCGCTCTTCGGCGACACGTTTGTCGCGACGTACCTGCACGACGCGTACACGCAGGTCCGAACGTTCGACCTTTCCGGCATACCGAAGGGTGAGATCGCGCTCCCGGGGATCGGCTCGGCGGGCGGCTTCGGCGGCAAGCGCACCGATACCGAAACTTTCTATGGCTATACCGGCTTCACTTCGCCATACACCACGTACCGATACGACCTGAAAACTGGCAAGTCGGAAGTATTCAAGCAGCCGAAGGTTGCTTTCGACGCTACGAAGTTTGAGACGAAGCAGGTATTTTACGCGTCGAAAGATGGTACGAAGATTCCTCTTTTCCTGACGTACAAAAAAGGCACGAAATTAAATGGTGAGAACCCGACGATCCTGTATGGTTACGGCGGCTTCAACTCTAACATGACGCCGTTCTTTTCCACAAGTGTTGTCACGTGGATGGAAATGGGCGGCGTGTACGCGGTCGCGTGTCTGCGTGGCGGCGGCGAGTACGGCGAGGAGTGGCATCAGGCGGGGATGAAACTCAAAAAACAGAACGTTTTCGATGACTTCGCGGCGGCGGGTGAGTATCTGATCCGGGAAAAGTATACGTCCGCGCCCAAACTCGCCATTTCCGGCGGGTCGAACGGCGGGCTACTCGTCGGGGCGGTGATGAACCAGCACCCCGACCTGTTCGGCGCGTGCCTCCCGGCGGTCGGCGTGATGGACATGTTGCGCTTCCCAAAATTCACCATCGGCTGGGCGTGGACCTCGGATTACGGCTCCCCGGACAACGAAGCGGAGTTCAAAGCCTTACGCGCGTACTCGCCGTACCACAACCTGAAGCCGGGGACGCGCTACCCGGCGACGCTGGTCACAACGAGCGACCATGACGACCGCGTCGTGCCCGCGCACTCGTTCAAATACGCGGCACGACTTCAGGAGATGCAAGTCCCGGACGCCGCCCCGGTGCTGATCCGCATCGAAACCAAAGCGGGACACGGGGCGGGCAAGCCGATCTCGAAACAACTCGACCAGACGGCGGACGTGTACGCGTTCCTGGTTCGCTCGCTGGGGATCACGCTCCCCGACGCGTTCTGAACCGGGGCGCGGGGCGAGGAAACCAATGCGAACACACGGCAAATTGAGTCGTTTATTCGTCTCGCATACGTCGCTTTCGTTCCCCATCAACTTCAGTTGATGGGGAACTAGTACATCATGGCGGAAATACGCTAACAGTTTAGCGAAGCCGTTTCAATGGACCTATTCGGGAAAACTGTTGACTACATAACTGTCAGGGGACTTA
>JAYULM010000252.1:0-3458 GCA_043763605.1 Armatimonadota bacterium
GGGGCGTTGCTCGGACTGCAAGAAGCCGATCCCGTGGCGCGACTTCGCGATGGAGATACTTACCGCGTCCGCGTGGGTCGCGATTTTCCACCGCTACAACGGCGACAACCCGGTGGCGTGGATCAATGTGATCCTGATCGCGCTCTTCGCGTCGGTATTGATCGCCGCCGTTTTCATCGACCTGGACCATTTCATCGTCCCGGAAGCACTGAACCGTGTCGGGGTAATCATCGGACTCGCGCGTGACATCGCGGTGATCGGTATCGCCTATCTGTTGATGCAGTTCGGTTCCCCCGACGATTGGTCGGTCCGCTGGAACGGGGCGCGCCTGTGGCAGGAGACGCTGGCGACCTATTCCTATTTCGGCTGGCTTCCCCGGGGATTCGTCGGTGCCGCCCTGTACGCAGGGTTGTTATGGCTGGTCTCGTTCAGCGGGTTCGTGTTCTATGCCCGCGCGGAGGGCGAGTCGTTCTTCTCGGTCGCGCGTCGTTTCTTCACGTACGAGGACGCGCCGGAGCCGCTCTCTCCCCCTGATCCCCTCCCGTCATCGCTCCCTCCCCCCAGCCCCCTCCCTCATCAGAATGAGAGAGGGGGAGTTTCGGAGTCGCAGTCGTTGCAGTCTGCGGGTAGTGTGGTGGAGTCCGGTTCGCCGGTAATTGCTCGGAGTGCCGATCCTTCCGCCATATCCGCCGGGATCGCGACTGTTGAAACGTCTCAGCCACTTGCTGAGGGGGTCGGTGTTTCTATCGCAGCTCCGGAATCGGTGGCGGGTGAGCACTCCGAGCCGGAAACGGAGGACGATACGCCCCCGGCGCGGCTCCGATTCTCGCCCGGGTTTATCGTGTTATTGTCGGCAGGGTTTCTCGCCTATGTCATCGGTCCCTGGAGTGTGCTCGCCTTCCTGCTCCCGCTGACCGCTTTCGTGAGCATCACGCGAACGTCGAGTGAATCGGTGATCGATGCGCTACGACGCTTCTTCCGCTCGGACGATCTGCCCTACGAGTATGACGCGCCCGCGCAGTCGCTCGCCGTGACCACGCCGGAATCTGCCCCGTCGCCACCGCCATCGACTGCGGAGCCGGTAATCACGGGAGCGAATGTCGGCGCGATGGTATGGAATAAGGAAGTCGCTGGGACCGCGCTGTCGACCGGGGGCAGTCCCACCGATGCGCCGCCTACTCACGTCCCCGGTACCCTCCCTACCGCCCCGCTCTCGTTTGCGGAAACACAAGCCGACGCCGATCAGTTCGCCAAAGAAGCCGAAAGCGGGGCGCACGGCGGCATGGGACTCGGCGACGTGAAATTAGCGGTCGCCATCGGCGCGATCCTCGGTCCGGGACAGGCGGTGCTTTCGCTGATCTTCGCCGCGTTCTTCGGGGCGGTCGCCGGGTTGATCCTGAAAGCCGTCTACCGCAAGGATAACCTACGGCTTGCAGTGCCATTCGTGCCGTTCATGGCGGCGGGAGCGTTCGTGTGCCTCCTGTTCGGGGAACAGATCATCACGTGGTACATGGGCTTCTACGGCGCGCCCCAAACACCGGCTATCAGTCGCCCGGACGGTCCCCGTCTCCTTCCCGACGGGCGTGTCGAGTTGCCGTCCGACGCGCGCCTGCGGCAGTCGCCCCCGCCGCGAGGGATCACGCCGTGAAGGGAAAGGCGGCGGCGCGTGTCTAACCGTGTGCGGCAAGCGAACACCGCGTCGTAAAGGATTTGTGCCCATGTTTCCCTCAATCCGTATCGTCTGTGCTACTTTATGCGGTCTACTCTGTGTCCCCACCTTCGCCGCCGAACCGGAAAAATTGCCGGTCCGGGAGGTGACGATCTTCAAGGACGGCCACGCGTTCGTGTTGCGTGAGGGCAATCTACCCGTCACCGATTCCGGGAAAGCGGTCCTGGACGAACTGCCGATTCCGATTCTCGGGACGTTCTGGTCGTTCTCGCCGGACAAGGCGGTATCTGTCCGCGCCGTCACCGCGACGCGGATTCCGGTGAATACGGTCCGTGACGCGGCAAACATCCGGGAGTTACTGGCAGCGAATGTCGGGGAGAAGGTGAACCTGCGCGAAAACGGAGCCGGTGCAATGACGTACACGGCGACGGTGCTGTCGTTGCGCGGCGACAATCTGGTGCTCCTGAAAACCCCTGAAGGTGTCCGTCTGGTTGCGCTGTCGAGCATCGCGGAGGTGACACTGATCGGCGAGAAACCGAACCTTTCCGTCACCGACACGACGACACGCCCCCAACTCTCGCTGACCCTTCAGGGGTCGACAGCGGGCGGCACAGCGAATCTGGGCGTGATGTATCTGCAACGCGGTCTGCGCTGGATTCCCGGCTACAAAGTGGTAATCGACGCCGCCGCCGGGAAAGCGCGCGTATCGCTACAGGGGACGCTGGTGAACGATTTGACCGACCTGGACGACGTTACCGCGCATCTGGTCATTGGCGTCCCGAAATGGGACTTCGCCGCCGAGATCGACCCCATCGCATTACAGGAAACGCTGGCGCAACTCGCGCCCTATTTCGCGACGCGGGCGAGTCCCCTTTCCAACGCGCTCATGTCCCAGGTGGCGGAGGGTCCGGGCGCGAACTACGCGTTCCGGGACGGCAACGCGCCGCCCCCGCCGGCAGTGAGCGGAAGCGAGAGTCGCGAGGATTTCCATATCTTCTCTGTGAAACACGTTTCGCTGAAACGTGGGGAGCGGATGGTGATCCCGGTCGCCGAGTTTACTCTCGCCTATACCGACGTATATAAACTGGAACTCGCGCCCGCCCCGCCGCGCGAATGGCAACAGGCGTATTACTCCGGCAACGCGAGCCAGTTGTCCCCGGAACTGGCGTCGCTGCTTGCCGCGCCGAAGGTAAAACATTATCTGCGCATGCGGAACAGTAGCCCGTTCCCGCTGACGACCGCTCCGGCTTTGTTACTATCCGGCGACCGCGTTCTGTCGCAGGGCACGATGACATACACTCCGAGGAATGGAGAAATTGACCTGCCGCTCAGCACCGCGAGCAATATCACGGTGAAGCGCACGGATAAGGAGACCGGGCGCGTCCCGAACGCGAAGCAGTGGAACGGCTACCAATTCGAGCAGGTGGATCTTGCCGGGACGATCTGCCTGACGAACTACGGCACGAAACCGGCGTCGCTCGAAATAAACCGGTATGTGCTCGGCACGGTGACGGAAGTCTCTCAAGGCGGCACCTCGGAAACGCTGGACCTGTTTTCCGGCGCGGATTCCGTGCCGTCGTGGTGGGCTGGTTACAACCTGCCGAACGATCTCGGGCGGTTCAACGGTTTGGGGCGCGCGACCTGGAAGACGACGGTTCTGCCGGGCAAGTCCGTGGACCTCGCTTACTCGTGGCGGTATCTGTGGCGGTAGTGAACCTCCCTCCGCCCCGTTGTTCTCCCTCCCCCCAGCCCCCTCGTCGTTGTCCTCCCTCCCCCGGGTACCCTCTGG
>JAYULM010000253.1:0-3445 GCA_043763605.1 Armatimonadota bacterium
GCGATCACGTCGGCGTGGCCGTTGGTAGCCGGGTCGAACGAGCCGGGATAGATGGCGATGTTTGACATGACGTCCGGTTGGCGCCGTCCGCGCAGGACAAAAAAAAGAAAAAAATCTAAGCGGAGTGCTAAACCCGACATCATGTCAAACATCGCCATCTATCCCGGCTCGTTCGACCCGGCTACCAACGGCCACGCCGACGTGATCGCGCGCGCTTCCCGCCTGTTCGACCGCGTGATCATCGCCGTCGGGCGCAACGCGCAGAAGCAGCCGTTATTTTCCGTCGAAGAGCGTGTCGCGCTTTTGCAGGAATCGTGCCAGAATATGCCGAACGTAACCGCAGAACCGTTCGACGGCATGCTGGTGGATTTCGCGCGCGGGCACGGGGCGCGGGTGATCATCAAAGGACTGCGCGCCGTGTCCGATTTCGAGTACGAGTTTCAGATGGCACTCGCCAACCGTCACCTCGCGCCGGACGTGGAAACGCTGTTCCTGATGACCAGTGCCCACCATCTGTATCTGTCGTCGAGCATCGTGAAAGAGATCGCGCGTCTCAACGGGGATCTGACCGGTCTGGTCCCGGACGCGGTCGCCGCCGCCCTGAGGGGCAAATTCGCGGGTCAGCCCGACGAACCGCGTTCCGAGCGGTTGCCATAATCAACAATTTATCGTATCGTCCTATCAAATGAATAAAGACTCCAAACCCATCGAAACGCCGTCCTCGCTCGACCAGTTAGAAGCACTGATCGAGGAATCCAAGCCGATCTTCGGCTGGTTCCGCTTCAACGACGAAGAGTTCTATATGCTGGTCAACAAGATCCGCGCCTCGCTCCCGGACGACCTGCGGCGCGCCGGGAAGATCACGCAAAACTCGGAGCAGATCCTCGGCAACGCCAACGCCGAAGCGACCGCCCTGGTCGGCGCGGCACGCGCCGACGCGGAACGGTACCTGACCGAAGCGAAGGCGGAAGCGGCGCGACTCATTGGGTCCGCGCGCGAGCAAGCCGACGCCACCGTCGCCGACGGGAACGCGCACGCCGAGTCTGTGAAATTTGGCGCGGACGCCCGCGCGCGCACCCTGCAGGAAGAAGCCGAGCACCACGCGGCGACGCTACGCGAACAAGCCGAAACCCATTCGGCGGCACTGGTCGAGGAGTCCGAGATCGCGCGCATCGCGACCGCGCAAGCCCGCGAGATCCTGCGTTCGGCGGAACAGGAAGCGGACGAGATCCGGCGCGGCGCGGACGAGTACGCCCGCGAAACCCTGGTCGCGCTCGAAGGAAACGTCGCCGACGCCCTCAATCAGGTCGAAGGGCGCGTCGGGTCGGTGCTGAACACCATACGCGGCGGGCGCGTCGCGCTGGACGAACGTATCACGCGCTACGAGGAACACGCGCGGGCGCGGGAGATGTTGGTGGGCAGGGAGTAGTCGGCGTGAGCGCGTGATTGCCGGGTCCGCGTCCTGTGACTCGCCTGACCGCGTGCGATCATTACTGACGCCCTGAAAGTGTTGACACTCAGAGTCGGGCAACCACAACCGAGGGCTTGAACAACGCTCCCGCCGCCGCGTCGAGGCGATCTACTCGGAACTATCCGTGGGCAGTTTCACAACAATCGTTGTCCGGACCGAGTTTGCGATAAAGCACTGCTCATGCGCCTCGTGGTGTAATCGCGACTCTTCCTCGGGGGTCGGCGTCTTCTCGCCGCCGTAGCGGATGTGCGGGTACAGTGTGACGGTACTGACCCAGGATACGCCCCGGTCGTTCTTCGTCATGATCCCGACAGCGGTGTCCCGATAACCGTCCACGACGATCCCCGCACGCCCCGCGAGATACACGAACGTCAGCATGTGACAGCTCGCGATGGCGGCGACGAACGCCTCCTCGGGATCGACGTTCGCGGGGTTCGAGTACGGCACACGAACCACGCTCGGCGACGGCGACGCGGGCACGGTAACCCCGCCATCGAACGCCCACGTGTGTTCGCGGGAGTATCTGCCGCGCAAAAAGTCGGACGGTTCCCCGGTCCGCTCCCAAACGATGGTTGCTGTATGTTCTGCCATACCTGTTTACCCCGCCGCTGTCGGGCGATTCTGACGCGCCCACTCTTGCACAGAACGCGTCCATGCGCCAAGCCGTTCTGTATGAAGGCGGTCGGTAACGAACTCCTGTAGCACCAGTGTCGTCAAAGGGGCAAGCACAATACTGTCCCGTTGCTCTCCATACTCCCCCTCGCGCAGGACGTAGAAGCGTATACGGACCCCGCCCGTACTGGTCAGCGCAATACGCCACACCTCCTGCATACCGAACGCGGCGTAGAGCGGCATTTTGTTCACAGCGGCACTCGTGATTTCCATTTCGACCGCAAGGGCAGGTACCGAGCGCGTCTCGCCATTTTCGCCTATCTCGTCCCTGTAATAGCAAGTATCCGGTTCGAAGCCGCGTTCCGTCGCCGCGTCCTTGTGTGTCATGGTCCCGAGATCACGAACTTCAACATCCCATTCAGCGAAAATAAGGGCAACCAGCAGAGCAATGATCCGGTTTACTTCTTCGTGCGCTTCAGACGGCATTCTTAACTCCAGAACCCGGTCGTCGTAGGCGAGGCGGGGCGAACCTTCCAACTCGTTGGACAGGCGCAGGAAGGTTTCAAATGAGATGTTGTGGAGAGCAAACGCCTCCCCCGGACGTAACGCGCCGTAACCGGTCGCGCCACGCCCTCGCGTACCGTTGCTGTAAACACGGTCTTTGTGCGCCGTTACTGACGGCGGTTCCAAAAGTGTCGGCATCTGTTTCGCCTCCTAAACCACAATGGGCGGGGATACTCCCCCGCCCATGATTATATCCCACTCATTCGGGTACGATGATGTGTTCACCTAATCGGTCGGAGCACTGATGCTTGGGGAACACCTGACTCGCCTGTTAGTTTTCGACCGGAAGCTGAGGTGATTGTGGAATGGAAACCGTAGAAACCAACCGAAAAATTATCGAGAATGTATTCGCGGACTGGCAGAAGTGGCCGGGGCGGGAGGCGAAGTTTGAAGTCGTGCCGGTTACGGACCGCACACGACCGTTACCTGCTCCTGACGCAAGGCTGGGACGGCTACAAGCGAATCCACGGACTACTCGCCCACGTGGACATCATCGGCGACAAGTTCTATATTCAGGAAGACAATACGGAAGAAGGCATTGCGACCGACCTTTTAGAAGCGGGAGTGCCGAAAGATAAAATCGTGCTCGCGTTCCAGCACCCAGACCGGCGCAAGTAGGGCGAGTTCTCAGAATTTTGCGAACAGTATTGTGCTCACTATAAAAAGACCGTAACGCGGGCGATATATAAACATGACTCAAAAGAGCCTCTTTCAAAAATGTAGATTCATTCCTTCGTCTTACCTACCTGCTCCGCAAAGAGAGCGAGCACGCCAAACATAATATGCAAATGAACTTTC
>JAYULM010000254.1:0-12419 GCA_043763605.1 Armatimonadota bacterium
CAGGAACCGCCCCAGCGCGGGCAGGTAGTACCGCGCCCCGAGTAACTGCATCCCCGTCTGAACGTCCGTGATGTACCCGTGCTTGCCCGCGAAGCGGAAGTCGCCCCGCTTGTCCGACGGCGATGTCAGGTCGTTTTCCATCCCGAAACCGTCGTACTCCGTGCGCGACGCGATGTTGCTGTTGTTCCCCTGACCCGGCGCGCTACCCCGGTCCCCGGTAAGTGCCAACTGACTGCCCAACCCGTTCTCGCGGTAGTAGTACCGCTTGCCGTTCGACTCCGTGAACCGGATTCCCGGCACGTGGTAGCGGGTGATCACGTTGCTCCCGTTCGTTTCCGCGATCACGTTGCCCGACAGGTCGAACACGTAGCGCGTCGTCACTGTCCCGGTCGCGGGCGAAAAGTCGTTGCGCTCGAAACGCTTGCCGTCCCCATTGTACCAGTAACTGGTGGTCAAACTCCCGTACGACTGGTTCGCCTGCCGCAGTCGGTTTGCCGGGTCGAATGTGAGCGTCATCGTGTTGCCGTTCGGTGTCGTCACCGATGCCGGGTTGCCGTCGTTGTCGTACGTCCCGAATGTGTAGCCGTCGCCGCTCAGCAACCGGTCGTTGTTGTCCACGGTGTACCCGGAGTAGATACCGCCCCGGCTCGTCCCGGTGCGGTTGCCGTTCTTGTCGTATGCATACCCGGTGTCGTACTGCGTGTTCGGTAAGCCGTTATTACGCGCCTCCCACACCAGCCGGTTCGCGCGGTCGTAGTAGTAGTTGAAGTTCCACAACCCGAACAGGTTGGTCTGGTCCATGTAACTCGTCACGTTGCCCGCGTTGTCGTAGGAGTAGACGATCTTCTGCTCCTCGGTGCGGTTCGCCATCGCCGTGTCCCAGTCCCAGTGCCCGATATAGTTCGTGCGCCCGACCCCGTCATACCCGAAGAACGTCGAAGTGCCGTTGGGCAGGTCGCGCACATACAGTGCCCCGCTCGCATGGTAGCCGAAGTTGATCATGATCGGGGTGCCGGACGACCCGAGCCGCTCCCATAGTTGGTTCAACTGGTTGGCGGCGTCGTAGTTATACGTCCATTGGATGTCGCCGACTTCCATCCGGTCCATTCGACCGCTCGGCTTGTAGAAATAGTTGACGGTCTTGTTCGGGACGGGTTGATAGTGCGACACGACGCGCCGGGCGTTGTCGAACGCCCAGGTGCTGATCCGGCTACCGGCACTCGGGTAGTAGTCGGTGGTCTGGTAGCGCGCCCCGTCCGCCCGGTACAGGTTCGTCACGGTTTCGCCGTCCGGGCGGTTGACGAAGGTTAGCTCGTTGCGGTCACTATACTGGTATGTCGTCACCTGCCCGCGCCCGTTGATCGTCTCGACCACGTTGCCGTTGCCGTCCGGCTTGGACCGGCGCGTCGTGTTGTCCGGGTACGTCACCTGCCGCACCGCGTCGCGCTCGTCATACTGGTACGCGGTCGTTTTCCCCTTCGGGTTCGTGACCACCGTTTGCCGCCCCGCCGCGTCGTAGGTGTAGAAGGTGCTCAGGTTATCGGCGTCGTTCAGGGTGGTCGGGCGTACCGAGTAGGTCGTGCGGTTCAGGGCATCGAAGTAGAACTGCGTCCAGTTCCGTACGCCGCTGTCCGTGTTCCCGTCCTCAGTACGCCAAACGTTGCCGTTGAGATCGAATTGCGTCGTCGCCGTCACATACGCCCCGCCCGCCCCGCTCGCGGTGGATACCCCGGTCGGGCGGTTCCACTGGTCGTAGGTGTAGTTGACGGGACTCAGCGGGGAGGGCGGTGCCTCCGTAAGTTTGTTATTCCAGGCATCGAAAGTCAGCGTGGTGACGTACCCCGCCGCGCTCTTCAGGGTTCGCGCGTTGCCGTACGCGTCGTAATTCTCGAACCAGACCGGGCTTTCCGTCCCGCTCCAGGAGGAAGCGAGTTCGCCCGCGCCGCTCTGCCCCGCCGGGATGTACGTGTAATTCGTGGTCAGCGCGATAGCCGGGTTGCGCGTGTAACCGGGATCGTTCGGATCGCTCGCCGGGTCCACGACGGTTTTGATCCGCTTGCGCGTGGTCGTGTTGTAGGTGTGGACCGTGCGCGACTGCTGGTTCGTGCCGGTCGGGACGACTTCCGTCACCAGCAGATCGTCGTTCCACAGGAAGTTGGTGACCCACCCGAGCGCGTCGGTGACGGTCCGCACCTGCCCTTTGTTAGTGGTGTCATAGGTGTAATTAGTCTGCTTCCCGCGCCGGTCCGCGTAGCGCGTGATCACGGCGTTGGCATAATCCCAGTCGAACGTTTCCCAGTAGTTCACGTTATCCTGGGCGACGTACGGGTCCTGCACCCGGCGGATCGGGTTGTAGAAATACGGGAAGTTGCCACCGCCGTTGTCGTAGATGTGTTTGCGCAGGCGGTACGGCGGGTTCGCGGTGTTGCCGTACGGTTCGCTGATCTCGCAAACCTGCTCCGGGACGGTGTCGCCCAGTATGTTGGCGAGCACCCAGCTGAAGCGGACCGGGTACGGGTCGGAGAGCGCGGGGTTGCCGGGTTGCGGCTTGTAGACCGCCTTGCAGGCGATCTTGTTCGGGCGCGGTCCCCCGGTAGCAGCGTAGTCGTAGTGCCATCGGTTGCGCTTCATGTCGTACAGGTCGATGATATTGCCTTCGCTGTTGTAGAAAAACTCGACGAAGGGGCGGTTCGAACCGCCGGTCGGGTCGGGGAAGTATACCCGGCGTACCTGCCCCTGCACCCCCGGATAAAAATCCCAGCTCCAGGTCCGGGAACCGCTCGCGGTGGTCAGCGTCACGGAACTGAACACGCGCTTGTTGTCGATCAGCGTGTATCCCAGCGAATAGGAACGTCCGGTACCTACCGCCGTCGCCCCCGTGGGAAAGTTCACGCCGAACGTGTCCGGCTGGTAGCTGTACTGGACGCGGTTGCCGAACGTGTCCTCGACCGCGCTGAGCCGCAGGATGCTGTAATTGTTCGCGATAGCCGGTGTTTCGTAGATGGACCGCGTCCGGTCGCCGCGCCGTGTGACTTCCATCCGGGTGGTGCTCCCGCCCGGGGTGTGAAACCCCGTCACCAGGTCGCGGGTTCCGGCGCGCCCCTGGTATGTGTCCTGTGTGCCGCCGATCACGGTACGGAACCAGTCCCCGGCAGAGTTGCCGAAGCGGAACACCGAAACGTTGCCGCCGGTCCCGATGTCCTCCTGCTGGGTATGCACCCAACCGGCTCCCGCGCCCCCGCTAACCGGAATATACGAAGTGCCCGGCTCCTGATTGCTCCGGTGCCGGATCGCGAACGACAGCCCGGAGCCGTTCGCGCCTTCCAGACTGAACAGCGGGATCACGGTGTCGAGTCCACCGTGCGCGGTAGACACCGAGGAGTACGGACCGGCGGGGTAGGAGCGTTGCGAACCGTGGTCGATTTTCGGTCCGGCGTCCTGCGCCCAAACGGCTCTCCCGTAAACGAGGGGTGCGAGAAGAAAAACGGATGACAGGGCGAGGCAAGAAAAAGAAGGCGAGGCGAAGCGGGAGCGAACACGCATGAGACAATTTCCTTTAGATCGACAGGCAGGCGGTAAATTCTGCCGCGCCTTTAGTTTAACTAAAGGTTTCCCGAATGTCAAGTCGCTTTTTGGTAATTTCGAAAATCGATTTTTATCGTTCTACTACGCTCTTGCGGGCAGACGTGAAACAGGGCGATTGGTTTCGCGCCGTCCCCACGCGATATACTCAAACGCGCGGTTTCTGTCGGATCGGCCACGCGAAGAACGGGCGAGATGCTTTGCACCCGGACGCAGAAAGGTTTTTATGACCACCAGGAAAAATTCGCACTGCTCCTACTGCGGCGAACCGTTCGCCGACGCTCCCTGGCCCCGCCAGTGTTCGCGGTGCGGGAACCGGAGTTACCTGAACCCGCTTCCCGTGAGCGTGGTTCTTCTGCCGGTCGGTGACGACGGGTTGCTACTTATCCGGCGCGCTATCGCCCCACGGGAGGGGATGCTGGCACTGCCCGGCGGTTTTATCGGCGTCGGCGAGTCGTGGCAGGAAGCCGGGGCGCGCGAGGTGCGCGAGGAGACGGGAATCACGGTGGACGCGGCGGCGGTGCGGCTTTTCGATGTGCGAAGCGCGCCGGACGGGACCGTGCTGATCTTCGGAATCGCCGAACCGGTACGTGCCGAGGCGGACTTGCCGGAATTCGTCGCCAATCACGAGACCAGCGAAATGGTGGTAGCGCGGGAGCCGGTGGAACTCGCCTTCCCCCTGCATACGCAAACCGCCGAACGGTTCTGGCGGGAACGGGCGCGCCGGTGACGACCGCGCCGGGATATACTATTTTCCGTCATGTTCACGGTATTCGCCTTCTATAAATTCAACCGGATCGAACCGGAACGCGTCGGCGCGCTGCGCGAACGCATCTACGCCTTCTGTGCGGGGCGGGAGATACGCGGTCTGTTCCTGCTCGGAACCGAAGGGTGTAACGCGACGATGGCGGGACTTCCCGACGCGATGCGCGAATTGCGTACCTTCCTCGAAGCGTTGCCCGAGATCGGTGCGTTTTCCCCGAAAATCAGCGAGAGCGAGGAACCGGTATTCGACAGGCTGAAGGTCGAAGTACGCCCGGAGATCGTAACCCTGAACCGCCCCGACCTTTTCCCCAACCCGGACGATGCCAGCCACCTGTCCCCCGCCGAATGGCACCGGACCCTGACAGCGAGCGACGGCGAGGATTTCGTTTTGCTCGACACGCGCAACGCTTACGAGACCGAAGTCGGCACATTCCGCGACGCCGTCGATCCACAACTCGAACAGTTTTCGGATTTCCCGGCGTTCGTCGCGAATCAGGATATTCCAAAAGACAAAAAGATACTGATGTACTGCACCGGCGGTATCCGTTGCGAGAAAGCCCTAATTTATATGAACCGGGAGGGCTATCGGAACGTTTTCCAGTTAGACGGCGGGATTCTGAACTATCTGGAGCAATACCCGGACGGCGCGTTCGAGGGCGAGTGTTTCGTGTTCGACCGGCGTATCGCCGTGGACCGTGAACTCAAGCCGACGCGCCAGTGGACGCTCTGCCCGCTCTGCGGCGACCCGGCGAAGGAGTCGGTCGTTTGCGGCAACTGCGGCAAGGAGGGGATCATCTGCCGTAAATGCGCATCAAACCCCGCACTCCGGGTGTGTTCCCAGAACTGCGAGTATCATTTCGCGCGGCGCAAATAGGCGCGGTGTTCTCATTCTTCCGGCTTGTGCGAGGAATTCCATTCCCCGAAACTACCGAAACCCGGTCAGGAGTTTGCGCGCCGCGTCCGTGCGTCCGGCGAAAAGATGTTGCGCGACTTCGTTCAGTTTCGCCGCCGACGCCGGATCGCTCCCGTGTTTTTTTCGGAGCCGGTATAGTCTGATTGGAAGCGTCAGGTCGGCGGGTGTGTAGGCGAACTTCGGCTCGACGTATTTTCGGCGGAGCCGCTGGGTCGTTTCCAGATCACGATAGCCGTACTCGACCGACGGTTCGATCATCGTGCCCTCGCCCCAATCGTTCCACGTCACCAGTTGTATCAGCGGGGCGGTGCTTTTCAGTGCCCGCTCCAGAGTTTGCGAGTACATCTTGCCGTCCTGATCGTCGATATGCCCCCACGAGGCGTGAACCCCGGCTTGCGCGTAAATGTCGTCGAAGCGCGGAAAGGCGGCGGGGACGAAATCGGTCCACGTTTTCGCCGCGCTGTAGAAACGGTCCTGCTCCTCTATCGCCTTCGTCGTCCCGCCAGCGGGTTGGGGCCAGCCGAATCCGCCGATAGCAGGGGCGCGGCGATCCGACTCGGTAAAGAAATACGGCGCAGGGGTGATGCCAGAAAAGATCCGGTCCCACTGTTCGCCGGTGTAGTTCCCGCTCCCGAAGACCATGAAGACCGGGCGTTCATTTACGAAAAGATAGGCAGGGTCGTTGAACCAGTTGCTCTGCATCCAGCGCAGAATTCGTTGCCCGTGCGCGATGGTTTCATCGCCGGGAATCCGTTTGGCGGCGAGCAGTTTCGGTACCGTCTGGTCCTCGTACATGATCGCGTAGCGCAACCCGGCTTTTTTCACGAAGCCTATCAGGTGCCGCGTGTTACGGTGGATTACGCCGTAATCGAGGAAATCGTCGTTCCCGTACCAGTCGATGATCACGCCATCTATCCCCGACAGTTTCATCAGCAGGACGTGACATTCCAGAGTGTCCGGGTCGTTGGAGTCGTACAAACCGATCAACGGGGCGAATAATGAGGCAGCTTCGCGTCTTCCTTTCACAACGACTTCGGGTTTGAAATGGTTCATAGTCCAGTGCCAGCCCCACTGTTTCTTCGCCGGGTCCGCTTCATACCAGGGCATGTAATGTGCCATCAGAAAACGGTTCGGGGGCGGGTCGGCGAGTGCGGGTGACGCGGCGTACAGCAGAATAGCACAGCCGATCAGGGCGGCGGATAAAAGGAGCGTCGTCGCTTGGTGATGTTTGTAGGGTGGCTTCATCATGTAATATCGATCTCGTTTGATTTGGTTACGGACGCTAAAGGGTTCCCGTCGGCACACTTGCCGACTGGAAGCCTTCGGCTGTAGACGCTTCGCGTCAGGGGATCGAACGGCTTCCGCGCGAACGTTCCGAACCAGGCGACGCGAAGCGTCTCCAGCCGAAGGCTTCCGGTCGGCAAGTGTGCCGACGGGAACCCTTTAGCGTCCGGTCACATGACTTCAACGGACGAGACCGGTATAACTCGGCTCCGGCGATGGGGACGAACGTAGATTATAGCCCCGCCACAGTCCTGTCAATCAGACCGGAAAACATGTAGCACCGTAGCAGACAGGAAAACGGGGCATCGCTACGGAATGATACGGGCATTGACGGTGCCGTGATCCCATGAGCGCACTGCGAAAGGACATCCGATGCAGGATAGAAACGATAACCATTTTAACCGCCGCCGCTTTCTCGGCGGATCGGTCGCTGGAATAGTCGCCGCCAGCGGTTTACCCGCCTGGTTTGTGAGCGAGGAGGCGTTCGCAGCCGTGCAACGCTCCCCGCGCAAGAAGTTCGGACCCAACGATCAGATTCAGTTCGCGGGTATCGGCATGGGCGGTAGTCGGGGCGGCTACCGGCAGGGACTCGGCGATACGCGCGCGGCTTCCCGCCAACCGGGTTGCAGGGTCGTCGCGGTCTGTGACGTCGACCAGGTACATCTCGCCGAATCCGTGAAAGAGTTCGGACCGGACACGAAGGGGTACACCTACTACCGCGACCTTTTGGAGCGACCCGACATTGACGCAGTCGTGATCGGTTCGCCTGACCACTGGCACGCGACCATGGCGATAGACGCCATGAAGGCGGGCAAGGATGTTTACTGCGAGAAGCCGCTGGCGTTGACGATCTACGAAGGACGGCAGATCGCGGACGCGGCGCGAAAAACCGGTGCCGTATTCCAGACCGGTTCCCAGCAACGATCCGACGGTCGGTTCCGGCTGGCGTGCGAACTGGTGCGCAACGGGCGACTGGGCAAAATAAGGCGCGTCGAGGCGCGGTTGCCGGGCGCACCGTCCGGCGGTCCGTTCCCGGTCGTGCTGATCCCCGGCGACCTCAATTGGGACCTGTGGCTCGGTCCCGCCCCTAAAGTAGAGTACATCAAAGAGCGTACCCACGGATCGTTTCGGTATTGGCGCGAGTATTCCGGCGGCATGATGACTGACTGGGGTGCGCACCACCTGGATATTACGCAATGGGCACTGGGGATGGACGATTCCGGTCCCGTCGCAGTCGAGGCGCAGGGAAAGACGCCCGCGTTCGAGCCGCACTCGTACAACGTGGCGACCGAGTTCGACGTTACCTACACCTATCCGAACGGCATCACCGTGGTCGCCACCAACAAAGGCGAGAACGGTATCCGGTTCGAGGGCGAAACCGGCTGGCTTTTCGTCAGCCGGGACCGGATCGAGGCGAGCGATAAGGCGATTTTGGATGACCCGTTGCCGGAAAACGCCGCTCGCCTGTACAAATCGGACGACCACATGGGGAACTTCGTCGGGTGTATCCGCGACCGCAAAGCACCGATCTGCACGGCGGAGATCGGTCACCGGTCAGCGACGGTCTGTCACCTCGGCAACATCGCTCTGCGTCTGACGGGGAAGCGGCTACAATGGGACCCGAAGCGCGAAACGTTCGTCGGCGAGAACCGGGGAGACGCGAACCCGCTCCGCCGCACGACGATGCGGCAACCGTGGGCGGTTTAGCGGCTTGCGTTTTAACCTCACCCCCAACCCCCCTCGCCGTTTTCTCCCACCCCCCAACCCCCTCCCTCATCGGAATGAGAGAGGGGGAGTCCGATGGAGCGGCGCGGTACCGTTTG
This sequence comes from Armatimonadota bacterium, assembly GCA_043763605.1. Lineage (GTDB taxonomy): Bacteria > Armatimonadota > Armatimonadia > Armatimonadales > Armatimonadaceae > JACMIU01. The sequence goes on from JAYULM010000254.1 coordinate 8,368, forward strand.
CCGAGCGATTCGGGCAACCCGGTAACGTCTCTCTTCCGGACTCCCCCTCTCTCATTCCGATGAGGGAGGGGGGTGGGGGGAGGGAGGAAACGGGAGAAAAACGGGCGGCGTCACTCCTCCGCCAGCAAGCGGCGCAACCGGCTGAAATCGAAGCCGCGCGGGTCGCTTTTACGCCCCTCGGGTACGGCGACGGCGCGGTGCGAGACGATCTGCCCCGGCGCAATGCGGTACTTCCGCGCCGTTCGCAGGTGCCGGACGATCCCCGCGACCGCCTCATACTGGCGATCCGTGTACGGCTGTTTTCCGTCGTTGCGGTTGACGATCTCGATGCCGACGCTGAAATCGTTGACATTTTCCCGGCGTCCCAACCGCGACTTGCCCGCGTGCCACGCCCGTTTCCCGAGCGGGACCATCTGCGTCACCGCGCCGTCGCGGGCGACCACGAAATGCGCGGAAACCCCGGAGCGGCGGTCGAGAAAGATACGGATCGCGTCGTCCGCCGTTTCCGTCACAGTGGCGTGTAGTACGACGCAATCTACCCCGGTGAAAAACGGGCGGCTGTTGTAGTTTGGGGAACGGACCGCCGCGTAGCCGGGTTCCATTCGCGAATCGTTCTGCTCGGAAACGAAAGCCCCCACCCCCAGAAGCACCGTCACGGCGGCGAACAGCAGAAACCACGCCGTCTCCGGCTTGCGTTTTTTTATTCTTTTCAGGCGTGGGTTTCTCAACGGCAGTCGGCTTCTCGTCCTTCAGACTCCGCCCAATGCGCCGGAGTTGCATCGCCGGCCGGCAGGGCTATTCAGTTATCCGAAAAATTGCCCGTTGCGCCGGGAACCTCACCCCCGGGTACCCTCTGGGTGCCCCTCTCTTCCGAGGAGAGGGGGAGCCAGAATGGACACGCGGTAGCGAAACATTTCCGGCATCTTACTACCCCTCTCCGGCACGGAGAGGGGGTTGGGGAGTGAGGTTTCGGGAGACTGCTATAACTGAATAGCCGTGGCCGACCGGAATTCGGGCAGGAATCCGGGAACGACCGAACGCGCAACGGGTCTCTAAGTATGATCGGCAGGAGGGATTCGCGTTTGCAAACACAGGAAAAAATAGCGGAAGGCTCGGACGGGACGCGCAAAGCGTCCCGCGACCTTCCCGGTGTACGGCTTGAAAGTCGGCGGTTGACCACGGCGGAAGCCGAATGTCTGCACCAGGAGCTCAAATCCACGCCCAATATCCTGGGATACACCGTCCCCGAACTGTTGCGGTTTGCCGATGTTCGCGTCGCGCTCGCGACGGACGACAGCGGCGGCGATGAAACGTTCGCGGGAGCATGTCTGGTCAAGGATCTGCGCTGGGATTGGACGGAAATATCCGTGGTGTACGTGCTCCCCGCGTTTCGCGGTCGGGGCATCAGCAGTCGCCTGTTCGAGACCGCGTTCGCCGATGCGCAGTCGCGCCGCCGACACGTCTTCACGCTCAGCCGTAGCCCGGAGGTGATCCACCTGATGAAACGGCTCGGCATGGAAACTACCGGGGCGGCGTGGAAAGCACCGATGGCAGTGCATCTGGAAATGAACTGGCATATGATGAGCCGGTATCGCTGGAGCGAGGCGAGCCGGAAAATGAAGATGCGCAAGGCGGACGGCTACGAGTTCCTCGCCGGGATGAAACGGTTCCCATAGTCGCGCCGTGCCGGGACTGACCCAGCACCCGTTTTGCCGGGATCACCGGGATCGATATTCTGTATTTCCCTGACGAAACCGTGGTACGATAGAACAGCCCGATTCGGCGCGTCCTGCGTGACTGCCCGCACTACACCCCCTTCATCCGGCTTGGTGACGAGATGTGTTACAACAGCAAACCCACTTCCGGAAGGCGGAGCGTACGGCGCGGCGGTGGCGGCGAATATCCTGCCCTCGCACGGAATTCTTCAAAACGTGACAGCACCGATGAAGCGAGGCAGTCATGAACTTTTTCAAATGGTCGCGGGATCTTTTCCGCCGTGCTTTTTCCCCGGAACAGCGGGTCGCGGTGTTGTCGCGACTTCTCTCGTTCGCGGTCCGGCTTCTACACCGCACGTGGCGCGTCACGCTGGAGAACGAGGAAGCGGTCCAGGCAGTACTGCGGGAACATGGCGCGGTGATCCTCGTCACGTGGCACGGGCGGCTTCTCGTTCCGTTCGCCTGTACACAGGACCGGGGCTACTACGCTCTCGTGTCACGCTCCGGCGACGGCGCGCTCCTGTCTGCGATCTTCGAGCGGTTAGGGTGGCGTCTCATCCGGGGTTCCTCCAACAAGTTCGCCGTGGAAGCCCTGCGACAGGGACGGGAGATCCTGTCCCGCCCCGGCACGGTGCTGGCGTTCACGCCGGACGGGCCGCGCGGTCCCGCGCGGGTCGCGAAGCCGGGCATGATCTACTACGCGCAAAAAACGGGCAAGCCGATCATCCCGGTCGGCGTTTCCGCCCGCCCGCGCCGCTTCCTGCGGTCCTGGGATCAGTTCCTGATACCGCCCCCGTTCGCGAAATGTGTGTGGATTTACGGCGACCCGATCTACGCGGGTCCGAAGGATGACCTCGCGGAACTCACGGAGCGCGTTCAGACCGCGATCAATGCGCTTGAGACCGAAGCGGAGCGTCGGCTCGGGTACGAAACGCAAACCGCTCCGGCGGCGGAACAGGCACACACCTTATCCGATCAAGAGCCTGTCACCTGAGACGGCGGGTACGCGTCAGTACCTATACGGGCGCGTACCCGCCGTGGCGCAGTTCGGACGCGGCGCGAATCGGCGTGAAAGACGGTTCGCGGGGGAGAGCGGGGGAAGGCAGGACAACCCCACGGCACTCCAGAGCGGCGTGCGCGGTGGTTTCGGCGGCAACCTCCATCATCCAGATCGCTGCACGCGCCATCTTACGCGCGGACGGTGTTAGCGACGCCGATTCTCTGCCCAGCAATGTGATCGCGTTGTAAACCGCCGTCTGAATATCGTTCTGCCCGGCGACCACGGAGTTACTCCAGGTGAACACGTCGGGAGCGGGCACTTCCAATAGCTTGCCGCCGTGCCGGATCACGCGCTCGCAGGCATCGGCGACGCGGCGGATGATCGGCAACGCGGCGACGTTCGATTCGTCCGCACACAGCAGGCGCAAGAGCGAAGCGGCATGTTCGGCGGTCCGCAAGGCGGCAATCATCTCCGCCGTTTGCGTCACGTACCGCTCCGGGTGTTTGATCTCGGGGTGTAACTGGAGTTCCCGCGCCTTGCGGTCCGTCGCCGCGCACAGGGCGGGACCGTCCGTCGGCACCACGGAGGACGCCAAAACGTTCGCGGAGACGTACAGCGCGGTTTTCGCCAGGGTTTCCGACACGCGGTAAACCAGCACGGAAAGAGCCGTCTCCATCTCGCGGACCACGGGGTTGACGGGAACCGGGGCGGGCGGTGGTGCCACGCGCCAGATCGCGGGAGATTTTTGCGGTGCGGGAACCGAAAGTACGGCTGCCACTACCGCCGTATCAATATCCCGTCTATTCCAACCTGACCAGAATGTAAATTTCATCGCTTCCGCTTGTATACCCTTCTCACAAAGGTTTCAAGCAGAAAGTGTGCCGGACACCAGAAAATGTGACCCGGTAATTCGGACCGTTTTTCGCGCGTCAGTATCAGGCGATTTTCGGACCGTCGCCGGTACCGTATTTATCGCCTAACCGTTCTAAAATCGAGTCGGCGACATCGAAAAGCGGGCGGGCAACGATTCCGTAGCGCATGCGGGCGAAACGCGCCACGTCCCGCGCCACACGTACCAGGGTTTCCCCCCACTTTTCGCGCGGGGTGCGCTTCGCCAGAACCAGTAAGCCGATCACCACCGCGCCAATAATCATGCCGGTCGTGATAGCCCGTTTTCGTTTCTCGTCCATAGTGTTTATTGAGGAGGGTGTTGTGTTGTGATCGTCGTTTGTGATCATCGGTTTCACCGACGCCTGTAGGTGGCTCCGCCACCGAGCGTCCTCCGGACGCGGGCATGTCGGCATCGTCCAGCGACCCCGTAAATATTTCGTGTCCAG
>JAYULM010000255.1:0-12414 GCA_043763605.1 Armatimonadota bacterium
CGGGTCGCCGGGTGAGGAGCGTTCGCGCGGCACCCCATCGCTTTCCCGACGCGAAGCGTCTACAGCCGAAGGCTTCCACCGGAACACTTTAGCGTCCGATTCTTAAACCGACGCCGCTACTTTCAACGCTTCAATCGCCTTCCCGTAATCCGGCTCCGAAGCCACTTCCCCGACGATTTCTTTATAAGCGATGTTGTCGTCTTTCCCGACCACGAACACCGCGCGGGCAAGGAGATGCAACTCTTTGAGAACCACACCCCACGCACTTCCCCACACCAACCCCCGGTGGTCGGAAAGCATCGTCAGGTTTTCGACGCCCTCGGCACCGCACCAACGTTTCTGCGCCTGCGGCAAATCGGCGGAAACGACGTACACCGCGATAGGTGCGCCGGTCGGGAACGCCTTCAGCTCGTCGCTGAACCGCTTGGACTCCAACGAGCAGGTCGACGAATCTACCGATGGAACGGTGATAAAAAGACGCGCCTTCCCCGCCGACTGTTCGAGCGGCATCACGGGCTTTAACCCCGCGCCCGTCAACGTCTCCTCCGGGGCGGCTTCGCCGATAACGAGGGCAGGACCTACCAGGGTCATCGGCGCACCTTTGAAAGTGACGACGCCGAGGTGTTCGGAATGGTTCGGGACGGACATGATTCTTCGACTCCTTGAAAAAAGAATGGGTGAGACGAGAATCGTCCCACCCATTCATCATACCCCGGTCGTCATCCGCATCGGATGACGGCGTGTGGGGCGCAAACTACGGAGCGGTCGGCGGTGCTGGCGCGGGCGCGGGCGGCTCGGCAGGTGCCGGGGTTGCTTCCGGCAACGAGGACGAACCCGTTGCGGCGGTGTCCGGCATCAGCACGGTGTCAATCACATGGATTACGCCGTTCGTTGCCTCGATGTCGGTCTTTATCACGTTGGAGCTATTGACCATAACCGGAGCGGTAGTTTTGATGTTGAGTTGCTTGCCGTTCACCGTGGTCGGCATGGAGGGGTTGCTCATCCCCATCACATCGGCGGCTTTAAATTTGCCCTGAATGACGTGGTATGTCAGGATACCCACTAATTTTTGCTTGTTTTCCGGCTTCAGCAGATCTTCCAATGCTCCGGCGGGGAGTTTGGCGAACGCCTCGTTGGTCGGGGCAAACACGGTGAACGGACCGGCACCCTTGAGAGTATCGACCAGATCAGCCGCACGGATTGCGGCGACGAGCGTCGAGAACTGCGGGTCGGACATGGCGACATCGACAATATTACCGGATGCCATTCCCATCGAGCCGTTGCCCATGCCCATAGAACCGCTACCGCCCGTCGGCTTATCGACCATCATGCCGGTCGCGGTGACGCTACCGGGCGCGGCGTTGAAGCCGGGGATGTCGTTCGTCAGCGAGGTGGTCGGCACGGAGTACATCGCGGCGACGAAACTCAGCGGACGCCCGACTTCCTTGACCTGTCGGCTGATGTAGTCGGTGTCGAGGCCGGTCTGCAGAGCGATGTTCGCGATGGCTTTGAACTCCGCTTCGGTGTAGCCCTTCGCCTTGAAGCGGTTGACTTCGCGCTGATCGGCGTTGTAGAAAGCCCATTGCGCCTTCATCATGTTGGACCGGTTCATCCGATTGTCCATGTTCATGGTGCTGTTGTTCGACATGCCGCCGTTGTTCATCGAGGCGTTATTCATCGGCGAGTCCTGCGCGAACGCGGAGCCGGACAGGGCGACCAGCGCACAGAGTGCGACAGCATTGGTGAATCGTTTCATTGGTTTTTTCGTTCCTTCGTGTAAGAAAGTTTTTCTCGAACCCGTGGTGTAATTTAGCGGCGGCGTTATGCCATCGGTATCCGCAACGCCCTATATGTACCGCCTGTTCCCGCAAATTAAACATAGTCAGCAGGCACAAGGCAAAAAACGGCGCGGGAATCGCTTCCCGCACCGTCACCTTTCCGAAGGAGTGCCTACTTCGTCGTATAGCCACCGTCCACCTGTAGCACTTGCCCGGTGATAAAACTCGATGCGGGCGAGAGCAGGAATAACACCGTTTCCGCGATCTCTCCTGGCAAACCCATCCGCCCCTGCGGCACCTGCGCCCCGAAATAACCGCGCGCGTTTTCGACGCTACCGAACAGGCGATCCGTCATATCGGTCTCAATTGGTCCCGGCGAAACCACGTTGACGCGGACATTCTGCGCCGCGTATTCGATGGCGACCGAGCGCGCCATCGCGTCCACGCCGCCCTTGCTCGCGGAATAGATAGCCGCGTTCGCCATGCCGACCGAGCCGACGACGCTACCGTTGAGTACGACCGACCCGCCCCCCGATGCGAGGATGGCGGGGATAAAATGTTTTAAAGCGAACCAGGTTCCCTTCAGGTTGATGTTGATCGTGTGGTCCCAGGTCGCCTCATCGGAATCCGATGTCGGTCCGAAAACGCCCTCCACACCCGCGTTGTGAAACGCCCCGTCCAACTGCCCGTAAGTCACCAGCGTTTGCGCGACGAGATTTTTCACGTCGGCTTCCTGCGAGATGTCGGCGCGGACGAAAGTCGCCGCCCCGCCGCTCTTCGCGATCCGAGCGACAACAGACTGCCCTTCGCTTTCACGCCGCCCGGATACCACTACTTTCGCACCCTCTCCAGCGAGCAGAGCCGCTGTCGCCGCCCCGATGCCGGAAGTCGCCCCGGTTACAACCACTACCTTATCGTCGAATCGCCCCATGATAAAAACCCTTTCCTGCGAAGTCGTCTATATCGACAACTTTCAATATAGACAATAATCGATATAACGGAAATCGTTCCAGGCGACGAACTATTTTTTCTCGAGGTGGAACCGTTCGCCCAAAGCCGCGAACAGCGCGTCGAGGGTGTCACGGCGCAGGGATAGCAACGCCGCGTTGCCGTGGGAGGTCATCGTAATCAGACCTGCGGCGGCGAGTTCCTTCATGTGGTGCGAGACCGTCGGCTGGGAAACCGTCATCTGCTCCGTCACCATCGCGCAATTCACCCCCCCCGCCGGGTTCATACTGCAGGTCGCTTCCTGTTCGGCGAGCAGTTCCAGGATGCGCCGACGGTTCGGGTCGGCGAGTGCCTTCAGGATGCGGCCGAGTTCTTCTTCACTCATTTGTTCGCCAGATACTGTATGGTTTCGGCGGTCTGTGGTAAACCGGCGAATTTCTCCAACTCTTGCTCCACTTCATCCAACGTGCCGCACAGAACCATCTCTTCATAATCGAGGTCGAAGCGAACCGGCTGTGATTGGAAGGGTATGAGCGGGACATAAACCCGGAAAAGTATTTGTGAGTAATTCATTGTGTTCCCGCCTCCCGCAGGAAGCAATTTATACAGGACGACACGCCATTCCTGACCATAACTCACCGTAAACCCTCGCTCCCGAACACAGGAAACCCCGCCACCTATACTGTTTGCGAAAGCCTCGACCTCGGTAGCGAAGGCGTCGATCTTATCTAAAACATTCTTATCAGCGTTCGTCGGTAGCTGATTATTTTTCAGTCTGTCTAAAATTTTCCCCATCAGAATTCCTTTTATACGCTCACCTTCACAGAGATTGCTCCATGATCTGTGCACCCATCTCCCGGAAAAACAGTATGCAACTTGCTTTCCTGAAGCCGTATTAAGCCCGTCCGACTTAACACCGACTTGCTAACCAAAAAATGATCCCAGACTTTCCAATTCATGTCACGCTTCAGCGCGTCGCTACGAAACGTCCCGCGTGGTCGGGGAGAAACATACCCATCAGTATGCGAACTTTCCAGGTCATCCGGTTCGCCCAGCCAACGCCACATCAGGTTGTGAAAATAAACGCTATCGTTGCCCGGCCGCGTCACGAGACCTCTTTCCCGCACTGCTTTGAAAAAAGTCCCGGGGGACCGGAAAGGTAGCTCCCAAGGTTCACAGTTGAAGTCGCCCGCCATTATCACTGCGTCGGAGAATAATTTCCCGGACGACCGATGATGATCGGCGAACATCTTTGCCGCATCTATCCGCTTTGATTCGCTTTCGGACAGATCCATTCCGAAGTTAGATTTCCAGTGATTGACGACGAACCAGAACACGCCCCCCTCTCCGTCCTGCACTTTGAAAAGACCGGCAACCCAGTATGGGCGTTGGGGAGCGTTGGCTTGATGCAGACCACTTTCGTATCGTTGCAACAACACCCGGTCGGGGTTGTAGAGTATCGCCAGCCCTTGCGGGAGGCGGCAACCATCCTGCGCCGGAAGGAAATGAATCTGGTAAAAACTTGGCTGTATCGCCTGTCCCAACTCCTCCGCAACCTTCCGCGACCCCATTTCGCACAGACCGATTTTATCAGGCGGGGTGTTTTCGGCGACGTTGCGTAACAGTCCGGCAATCGCGTCCCGCTTTTGATCGAAATCGGCTTCCGTCTGTGGCCCCTTACCGCCCACCTGCCCCGGCTCGTAAAAATGTTCGCAGTTCAGGAACGTCACCGTCAGATCGCTCACAGCGTCGGTTCCCCGCCGAACCTAACCGCAAACGCGGCTACCTCCCGGTTCAGGGTTTCTATCGCCGCCGCCATGTCGCGCTCATCTTCTTCGGGGATGAATCCCGCGAGGCGCGACAGTTCGCCCGCCGCGCGCGTATACGCCGCCGCCGCTCCGGCTTCGTCCGCGAACCGCGCCGTCTCCTGTAGCCAGCCGCCGTACAGATTCGCCGTCACGGCGAAGCCGCCGTCCGCGAGCGTTTCCAACGTCAGGCGTGCGTCGGCGTCCTCGGGTTCCTCGGCGTCGCCCCACTCCTCATCGCGCACTACGTTGCCGTTCGCGGGTCCGCGCTTGCCCATCGATCCGCCGCCTTCGTACGGGTACCATTCTCGTTCTTCGTTCATGCAGTCAGAATACCGCAAACAGGCGGCGAAACCGACCCTATCGCGGAACTGCCACGCCCCCGAAAATGGTATTAGTGATTAGAAGACGGCGCGGTCTCCCTACCCAAACCTGCCGCCCGCTTCAAGGCAGGTCCCATGCTCGGCATAAAACCGTTTTTTGCGTTTCTCGTTTCGGTGCTGACCGTTCTGTTCGCATCGATTGTCCTTTCGCGTCCCGCCTCGGCGGCGGACAAACTTTTGTTTTGCAATTATCCGGAAAAGATCACCGCGCCGGGCACTCACGCCGATACCATGCTCCGCGCCGGGCAGACGTACACGATCTTTTTTCACTACAACAACACGACGCGCGGGCGCGGGAATCTCATACTCGCGCTTTCCGGGGACGCCCAAAGTCCGCTCCGGTTTTCGGCGCGGAAGGGGTTCGCCAACCCGCACCGCGACCCGACTATCGCCGGGCGTCAGGCGATGGCACGGTTCCTTTCCGCCCCCACCAGATCATACGCCGGAAAGAAGGGCGGAGCGCGCTTCGCGATGACCGTCGCGTCGCGGCAGACCGCGTCGGGCGTGATCACCGTGACGCCCAAAAGCGACGCCCGGTTGCGCATCTACTGGCGGCACAACAAATGGACGGTCCCGGGGGCGCGCGTTGTCGCCATCGAAAGCCCGCGCCGTGTGGTGGACGTTCTCCTATCGAAGGGGGAAGTCAACCGGCACCGGATCGGGGTGCCCGAAGCCGGGATGAGCAAGCATCTGGACGGAACCTACGGAATGATGTATTCGTTCAAAGTGGACGCCCCGGTCGGTAGCCGGGTGCGCGTCTCGTTCTCGCCCCGGGGCGGACAGGCGGGCATGGTCGGTTCCGTGAACGGCTCCCTATATCAATCGGGCATCATACCGGCGACGCGCTGGAAAGTATTCTGCGAGGCGGTCGTCGGCGCGAACGGGCTGACACTCACCACGTCCCCCTTCGGCGGCGTTTTTTATCCCGTGGAACTGGTTTTCCGGATAATATAGCAAAAGTTCCTCTCGTTTCCGCCGGAAAATATGGCATGAAGGGAACGGGGGACTTCGCCAACTATGGATAAAAATATTGAGATACTGAAAAAACTGTACTTGGTGCCGAACGACTTCCAGATATGGGCGTGGGTTCTGACGGCACTCACCATCCTGTTTTTCTTCAAAGGTACGCGGCGTACCGGCGGCATCTGGTTCCTGGTGATCCTTGCTTGTATGGGCTTGTTTTTCGGATTAAAAAAAGCCATGAACGATTTCGCGCCGTATGAGATCCATGAGGAAGCACCGAAAAAGCAGACCGGGCGGAGGCGTACGCATTGATCAATCACCCGGTAAGGCGGTAGGATAACGCTATGCCTACGCCCGCCCTCCCGCTACCCGATCCGCTCGCCATCGCCCCCGCCGCCGGTCCGGTATCCGGGACAGCGCCCGTCCCCGGTAGCAAAAGCATCACCAATCGCGCCCTTGCCCTCGCCGCCCTCGTGGACGGTCCCACGGTTCTCAGCAACGCTTTATTCGCGGACGACACCGCGCGGATGACGGACTGTTTACGCGCCCTCGGATTTTTCGTCGATGACGAACCGGCACGGGAACAGATCACAGTGCATGGCAGGGGCGGCGCGATACCGGCGACCCGCACCGCCGCCCTGTTCGTCGGCAACAGCGGGACCACCGCGCGCTTCGTCACCCCGCTCGCCGCCCTAGGGCATGGTACTTTTCTGCTGGACGGCGTGGCACGGATGCGCGAACGACCAATCGGCGATCTGTTAGACGCGCTCGGGGCATTGGGGGTACACGCCGAAAGCGTCGCCGGAAACGGATGCCCGCCCCTGCGCATCGTCGCGGACGGCTTGCACGGCGGCTCCTGCACGATCCGCGCCGACACATCGAGCCAGTTCCTGTCCGGTCTGTTGCTCGCCGCGCCGTGCGCGAAAGGCGACGAAACCGTGATTTCCGTGGAGGGTCCGCTGTTGTCCGCCCCGTATATCACAATCACAGTAGCGATGGTCCGGGCGTTCGGCGGCGTGATCGACGTTTCGGACGACGGACGCACCTTCCATATCCCGGGCAACCAGACTTACCGCTCCCCCGGCACGTATGCCATCGAGCCGGACGCGTCGTCGGCGACCTATTTCTGGGCGGCGGCGGCGATTACCGGCGGCACGGTGCGCGTCCCTGGAATTGGGCGGGACGCACTTCAAGGCGACGCGGCGTTCGTCGATGTTCTATCGGCGATGGGTTGCTCCGTGCAAATAAGCGACGATTTTCTCGAAGTCACCGGCACCGGCAAACTGACCGGCGGCACGTTCGACATGAACGCCATCTCCGACACCGTGATGACACTCGCCGCCGTCGCGCCGTTCGCCAGTTCCCCGACGGTGATCGAAAATATCGCCCACGTCCGGCACAAGGAAACCGACCGCATTACCGCCACCGTCACCGAACTGCGCCGCCTCGGCGTCCGCGTGGACGAGCGCGCGGACGGCTTCACCGTCTACCCCTGCGACGCGATCACGCCCACCGAGCCGGTCCGCACCTACGACGACCACCGCATGGCGATGGCATTTGCGCTGATCGGGCTTCGCGTCCCGGGTGTCCAGATCGCCGACCCGTCGTGCGTGAACAAAACGTTCCCCGACTACTTCACCCGCCTCCGCCGACTCACCGGCGCGGAATAATTCTTCGTGTGGCGCGTTTCTTGCTGTATGTAGTAAACAGACACTATGCATGCCATTCTCGGGTTATTGAAGTTGGGTGCCACACGAAACCAGCCGCCTGTTTTTGTGCCTGGCTTCATCCGGATCGAGCGCGAAAGCAGGCGAACTCACCTCGCTTTGCTCGCCGCCGTGTTCGCCATACTGGCATTGGGAAACGTAGCGATACTGGTCGTCAAATTTCCGGCGTGGTACGCGCAGACGCGATTCGAGCGCGACTGTGTCACAACGACGGCGACGATAACAAAAGTGGACGGACACACGCCCGACTATTTTCAAACCCTGGGAGTCACATTCGCTTACACGGCGAACGGCGCGGCGTATACGGCGTCCGTACCCTGGGTGATCCAGACGCACAAAGTCGGTGGCACGTTGCGGGTGCGTTATCTTCCCTACAAACCGGCGACAGTGCAGGTGCGAGGTAAGGAACCGCTGACCACGTCGCCGTTCCCCCTGCTATCGTTCGGAACCTTGTTCGGGTTGCTGACGCGGGGGGCGTTGATACGGCGCACCCACTATCGGGAAGAAATTCAAGTCAACTTCAGGGATTTCTCAGAAAGTGTGCCAGACATTCCCGTCACGGCGCGTCCCGATATTCCGCAGATATACGTTCCCGTCATCTCGGTAGACGACCTACCTTTAAATCCCCTTCCGACCGATAGATAACTGGAGACTACAAACATGCGCCCCCTTGAATCGAGCGATTTCGCGGAGCCGACGGATTCGTTTCTGGACGAAGGCAACGGCTACGCCGGGAATATCAGTGCCATTGAACGCGACGCGAAAAAGAACACTGCCGGGTGCCTCGGCACGATGGCAGTCATCGTCGTGCTGATCTGTCTGAATTTCGCCGGGAACCTCCTCCATCGACAGGTCAATTTTGCGCAGAACGGTGCCACCACGGAAGGCACTGTTACCCGATTGATCCGAACGCGGCGTAGTATGGACGCCTGGTATAGTTACGCGTTGAACGGCAAAGAGTTTTTCGGGACGTGCAACGGATGGGGTCTGGCTGTTGGCAGTCCGGTCCCGGTACGCTACCTGCCGAACTCACCGACGGAATCCGAGATCGTCGGGCGCGAAAATTATCTGGTTCCGTACTTTCTGATCGCGGTGGTCGTCACCCCGATGCTTCTGACCACTATCGCGATGGTGAATCGCTGGCAAGCCCTGAATAAAACCGCCTTGCTCATACCGGACACCGGGGACGCGGGGAACGCCCCCGAATGGGCGACCCGCCCATACGGAAGCGCGACACGGTCGGCGGCGACGGACCGCGAAACGCCGCCGTCGCAACCGCTCCCCCCGTTAGAGGAGATCGAACTCAACCGACTGCCGACCGATACGAAGCAGTAAAGGGATTCCCCCATGCCGATGAACGTATTTTTTTATAGCCTGCTCCGACTGATCATCATCTGCTTTCAGCGCAGTCAGGAGGCGCCGTTCTTGCTGGGCTTGAGCCGGATCGAGCGGGAAAGTAAGCGGCTACATTTTTCCCTGCTCGCCGGTTTCCTCGGATTTACCGCCGCCCTATTGTTTCTGAATGCCGGAATCGGCTTCCAAAAAGAGGGGGAGCCGGTTATCCTGAACCCGTTCGAACCGCCGCCGACAGTGCCGCTCCTTTTCGGTACGCTGTTCGCGGTGATGACGCGGGGGGCACTGTTGCAACGGGCGCAGTTCGATGGCATCGTTGACCTGGTGCCTGGCATCGACATCGACGAGGACGGCGAGCCACGCCACCGCCCGCTCAAACCGGAGCCGACAGTTTCGGGGCGGGAGTCGGACGTTGCGGACGACGTAGCACGGCGCGTCGTCGCGGCACTGGCGGCGGGCAACACACCACGACCGTCCGAACAGGATGTCGAACTGAACGCACTGCCGTCCGACAATCGGTCGTAACCACGTGACGTATTGCCCCAACTCGTTTGGGGGCGATACAACCGGCGCATGATACCGATGCTCGCTCCCCTTCCCGCGCTGATCGGCGCGCCCTGTACCCTGTCGGGCGATATTCGCGCCCTCGCCGTTTCCGGGCGCACCGTTTTAGTGCGCCTGCCGCGCGGTTACGACAATCCGGCGAACCGCAACCGACGCTACCCGGTCTTTTACCTTTTGGACGGGCGGAACGTCTTCGACGGCGCGACCGCATTTAACGTGAGTTCGGGATAAGCCGGGTCTTTCGACAGACATTTAGTAGTAACGGATAGCAACAGCGTTTAAAAGCGTAGCGATTTCTTCGCGGCGATTGCCCCCATCACTAGACCGGCAGTTTTTACGGCAAATCGAGTGTGCTGACCGCGTCATTTCGAGAGTGAAATTGCCGATTTCACTCTCCGCTTATCCCGAACTCACGTCATTTATCAGTGGGAACGAATGGAAAGCCGATGAAACTGCCAGCGCGCTGGAAGCGAGCGGCAAGATCGAGCCGGTGATTTTAGTCGCGGTCTATAACGCCGGGGCGGAACGCGTCAACGAATACACGCCGATCAAGGACGGCAAACTCAAAGTGGGCGGCGGCGCGGACGGATACGGGAAATGGATGGCAGGGACATTGAAATCGACCGTGGATCGCGCCTTTCGCACCAAGCGCGACGCCGCGAACACTGCCATCGGCGGATAGTCGCTCGGCGGTCTGTTTTCCCTGCACTAATCGCTTACCACGCCGACATGGGGAAAGGCGGCGGTCCTGTCGCCGTCCGTCTGGTGGGCGGACCGCGCCATTCTGCGGACCGTGAGCGGTTCCCTGAATAAGCCGGTGCGCCTCTGGGTGGACATCGGCACGGCGGAAGATAAGGACGGCGTCGCGGTCAAGGATACGCAGGCGTTACGCGACGCGCTCGTCGAGCGCGGCTGGAAAACGGGAACCGACCTCGCCTACCGGGAAGCTGAGGGAGCGGGGCATAACGAACCGGCGTGGGCGGCACGATTCGGCGATGTGCTGGTATTTTTGTTTCCGTCCGCTCCCTCCCCCTGACGCGCCTCGTAATTTCCTCCCTCCCTCTAACCCCCTCCCTCATCGGAATGAGAGAGGGGGAATCCGATTGTGTTCGGTGGTGCCGTCCGCCGTCGCGCGAGTGCGGCTCCTCCGGATTCCCCCTCTCTCATTCCGATGAGGGAGGGGGTTAGAGGGAGGGAGGAAATTACGAGGCGCGTCAGGGGGAGGGAGCGGGGGGCAACCTAATCCCGCGCCAGCGACTCCCCATCGCTACCCAACGCCGCTACAACCGCGTCGCCCATCTCCGACGTGCTGACCGTCAGCTCGCCGGGGACGGCAATATCGGCGGTCCGCAAACCTTCGTTCAAGACGTTGGTGACGGCGAACTCAATCGCCACGGCGGCGTCTTCCGCGCCGAGGGAGTAGCGCAGTAGCATCGCGGCGGAAAGGATCGTGGCGAGCGGGTTGGCGATCCCCTGTCCCGTGATGTCCGGCGCGGAACCGTGGCACGGCTCGTACAACCCGAACGTTCCGTGCGCGGTCTGTCGGGTGCCGAGCGATGCCGACGGGAGCATCCCCAGCGACCCGCAGAGCATCGACGCTTCGTCGGACAGCACGTCGCCGAACAGGTTTTCGGTGACGATCACGTCGAACTGACGCGGGTTGCGCACCAGTTGCATGGCGCAGTTGTCCACCAGCATATCGGACACTTCCACGTCCGGGTACTCTTTCGCGACTTCATGAACCACAGTCCGCCAGAGCCGCGACGTTTCCAGCACGTTCGCCTTGTCCACCGAACAAAGCCGCTTGCCGCGTTTTTGCGCCGCCTCGAACGCGATCCGGGCGATGCGGACGATTTCCGGTTTGGTGTAAACGCAGGTGTCCACCGCGCGCTCGCCGTCGTTGGATTTCGGCTGCCCGAAGTACAACCCGCCGGTCAGTTCGCGCACGACGAGCACATCCAGACCGCCCGCGACGATGTCGGCACGGAGCGGGGACGACGACGTGAGCGCGGGTGAAAGGGTCGCGGGGCGCAGGTTGGCGAACAGTTCCAGATGCTTGCGGAGCGGGAGCAACGCGCCGCGTTCGGGGCGCAGGTCGGCGGGTTCGATAGTGTCGTATTTCGGACCGCCGACGGCACCGAGCAGGATCGCGTCGGATCGCTTACACAGTTCCAGTGTGGCGGGCGGGAGCGGGTGCCCCGTCTCATCATACGCCACGCCGCCGACCAGTGCGTCGGTCAGCGTCAGATCAAGGTCAAAGCGTTCATCAAGAGCGAGGAGGACTTTTTTCGCCTCGGCGACGATTTCGGGACCGATTCCGTCCCCGGCAAGTACAGCAACAGTTGGCATAGTGCGGATAAGTTCGCGCTATCGGGGCACGATTCCTGTATCACTGTCGTGCGAAGCCCGCGCGTGGTACGACATGTGGTGTAGCGCGAGAAGCACCGCGTCGGAACGCGTCATTGTGGGGCAGTGAGGAGTACCTCAATACTCTCTCCCCATTTCGTCGGGGCGGTTTGCGGTGAGATGGAATAAAGCACCAAGCCAGACCAAAGTTTTCATACGATGAATTTGACGTACGATAATTTCATCGTAAGCACTTGTGCGAATTTAGGTTAGGGACTTTCAATAATTAAACCATCCCGACAACTCCCGTATCAGGACGGATTTCAACGAACCATTTTTCCAGTCCCTCGTGTCGGCACACTTGGGTTTCTAGCAGAGCCATGGCACTCTGACTTAATTTATTGATGAGCCATTGGATTGCTAAACCAGCCAATCGGAAGAACGATTTTAAAATCCGCCTCTGATAGCGCAATGCTCGAATCGTTTGGCGTAACTCGCTCCCTAACTCTGGCAACGTCAAGGAACTCATGTTCCCTAACCGATGTTT
>JAYULM010000256.1:0-12411 GCA_043763605.1 Armatimonadota bacterium
AGTTCACTGCGGCGGATGCCCGTGTGAAATTGCGTCACCTTTATCCAAAGTTTGAAGAGGGACAAAATTTCAACTATTCAACGGGATGAGGTACTCAGAGACTTTGACCGACTGTCGCACGAGGCGAACGAAATCGGCATACGTCTGTCGGTCGTCGGCGGCATCCCGGTTTGGGAGCCGACGCCGTTTCTGCGCCATCAGCAAACGGTAGCGCGTGTCGAAAACTCGATTCGTCCGAACCCGAACGGGGGTGGTACGTGCGCGGGCTTTCACGCCGCCGATGTCGGTATCCGGTTTGCCGACGGTTCACATCTGCGCCCGGACATTGCCATCTGGTGCCGCGTCCCCGACGAGCAGGATACCGAAGTCACGCTTCTACCCGAAGCCGTGATCGAGATCATCAGCAAGGACTACGCGGCGAAAGACCTGGTGATCGGAGTGCCTTTCTATCAACGCATCGGCATACCGGACATTATCGTGTTAGACCCGGAAACAAATATGGTACGGCACTGGCGCAACGGCGGGAACGAGAAATCTTACCCGTCGCCCGTGACGCTGGATTTGCTTTGCGGTTGCGCGGTTACGGTTTGATGACCGGGGTGGTTCATCACCGCGCCGGTTCGGGTCATAAATGACGTGCCTAGACGCCTTCGGCGGGTCGTCCCCAGGGCGAGCGCATGTAACTGTCTCCGGGGCATAAATGCCCCGGCTAACGTCTTCTAAGCCGGATAAATCCGGCTGCCGACAGCAGTTGATTGCTATAAAGACGATTCGCCGGGCTAAATCAGCCCGCTTTAGCGGGCTTGAGAAACGTTAGCCGGGGCATTCATGCCCCGGTGACAACGACGGCGCGGTCACAACAACGCTACGGTGGACCCGGGGCACGGGACACGGAATATCAGCAAAATTATGCGACCAGAACTATTTTACACCCCGACGAAACGCGACTTGCTGAAACTAACCGGCAAGGACCGGCAATCGTTCCTGCAAGGCATGGTCACGAACGACGTGCTTCGCCTGCAACCGAGCGAGGGCTGTTACGCGTTTATGCTGGACGCGACCGCGCACATTTTAGCCGACATGCGCGTCCTGAACGTCGGCGACTGCCTGCTCCTGGATCTGGAACCGGGCACGGCACCGTTCGTCGCCGAAACGCTGGATAAGTACCTGATCATGGAAAAATGCCGCATCGCCGATGTGACGGCATCCTACGGTTGTTTTTCGATTGGCGGCGAGCGGTCGGGCGACTATTTCCGGGACAACAGCTCCGTCGCAGACGCCGGAAGATGGCAAAACAATCAGAGCGTAGTGCTTTCGGACGACTCCATACTCAGCCGTATAGACATCGCGTCAATCCCGCTATACCGGCTCTATTTTCCCAACCCACGAAATATGGATGTGGCATACATGCCGCGCAACGAAAAAGGGGAAACAGAAGCCGAACTGCCCGAATCCACGCTCGACGCCCTGCGCATCGAAGCAGGAATCCCGCGTTTCGGCGTGGACTTAGACAAAACGGTTCTCGCGCCGGAAGCGCGGCAGGACGGGCGCGCCGTTTCCTACAAGAAGGGGTGCTACATCGGGCAGGAAATCGTCGCCCGGATCGACGCGCGCGGGCACACGAACAAAGGACTGGTCGGCTTTCTGCTCGACCCCGCGCAAACCGCGTTGCCGGAATACGACGCGCCGATATTCGTGAGCGGCACTGGCGACGGCAAGCCGGTCGGGCGCATTACGTCCGCCGCCATGTCGCCGACGCTGGGCATCCCCATCGCACTCGGCTACCTGCGCAACGAACACGCCACATCAGATACGCGACTCGCGGTCGGTTCGCCGGACGGCGCGGCGGTGCGGGTTGCCGCGTTGCCGTTCGGAGAAAGCGCGAAGTGACGGGTGCGCGAGCCGCCAGATAGGTGCCGGGAAGTGCCGACCTGCCGGTGTCGGCTCGGTCCGCCGTGCTAACGAAGCGGCATGATTTTTGCAAGGCTGTGAATGTATGAGTGCCGCCCCGCCCCGTTTCCCCGAACTTTCCTGCAGTCGCAGATCGATCCTGCGCGGGCTGGTTCTCGTCGCGTTTCTTTGCTTCGTCTATGTGGTGTATCGCTTCGCCAATCCCGACGCGCCGAGTTTTTATGATTATCAGTTCCGGGTCGCGAAGGCGATCATGCATCACGGCGAACTGGGTCTGCGCCAGGAAGTTTCCTGGCTCAACGAACTGGTGCCGTTCGAGGGCCGGTTCTACACCGTGTTCCCGTTCGGTAGCATCGTCTGCCACATGCCGCTGGTCGCGCTACAGGATCTGCGCAAGAGCGAGGACTGCCCGACCGTGGTGACGACAGCGGTGCTCGCGGTGTTCGTCGCGTGGTTCGCGACGTTGCTGTCGCGCCGCTACCGGGATGCCCTGCCGCGCCGCGCCCTGTTCGTCCTCTGGCTGGTGTTCGGCTCCTGGGCGTTCGTCAACATGACGATGGCGAACGGCTGGCAGGTCGCGATGTCATTCTCGCTGATCGGGCAACTCGGCGCGCTGGTGTTCATCCTGCACGTACGCAGTCCCCTGCTCGCCGGGGTGTTTTTCGCCATCGCGTTCGGCAACCGCACCGAGATCATCCTGACCGCACCGCTATATATGTATCTGCTGGTGCGCCACGACCCGTTCCGCGACGGGGACACGGGCGACCCGCACGAGCCGTTCCCGCGCCGTGTGAAACGCCGCCTCGCGGACCTCGCGCTTTTCTGCGTATTCCCGACGGTCCTCGGACTGGCGACACTCTGGTACAACGATGCCCGGTTTCACAACCCGTTCGATTTCGGCTATACCCGCATCACGTATCTGCAGTGGGAATACTGGTACAAGCACGGACTGTATTCGTACCAGGCGATCCCGATGAACGTCCGCGCCATGCTGTTCTCCTCGACGTGGGACGTGGTACACGACTACCCGCTGGTCAAGCCCGCGCTCAAGGGCGGCTCGCTGATCTCCGCGTCGCCCTTCCTTCTGTTACTGCTCCGTCCGGGTGCGCGCGACCTCGGGCTGCGCCGCGTCTGCTGGGCGGCGGTGGCACTGCTCACGCTCGCGTTGCTCCCGCACGGCGACCCGGGGGGCAACCAGTTCAGTTACCGCTACCAGATCGTGTCGCTCCCGTGGCTGTGGCTTCTGCTCCTCGACCGGCGCGGCGGGCGCGTTTCGGCGTGGGAGTGGGGGCTGCTCGCTCTCGGCATCGCGTCGAACGCCTGGGCGACCTACCTGTACTTCTGGACGGATTACGTCTGGTGAGGGGAGCAGACAATGTAGGCGGGAGAGTTACGACTCGTCCAGCGCGCGCCAGCGCGCCAGGATCATGGAAACGTCGTCGCGCAACGCCCCCTGCCCGCCCCCGTAGTTGCGTACACTGTTGAGCACCGCGCCCTTGATCTCCTCCAGCGGGCGGCGCGACGACAGCGCGTGATGGGTCAGCCGCGCGACGCCTTTCGGACCCAAAAAGGAGTCGGTCCAGGCGTCGCGCACCTCGGTCAAGCCGTCCGTGGTCATCAGCAAGCAGTCGCCGCTCCCCATCGCGACGATTTCCCGTTCGTAGTTTTCCTCGGGCAGGGTACCGATCATCAATCCGCCGCACGTGATCTCCTGAGTGGTGGTTGCGCCGGTTTCGGGGTCGCGGCGCAGGATCATCGGTGCCTCCGCCCCAGCGACGGCGACGCGCAGATAGCGCGTGCGGACGTTGGCGACCACCACGGCGATGGGCACCAGCGGCGGGTTCTGCTTGCGCTCGCTCGTGTACGATTCCCACAGGATGCGGTTGAGAAGGCGCAGGGCTATCGCCGGGTCGCGGTACTGACGCAAAAGGGTGCGGAGCGAAAACTTGAGTTCCGCCGTAGCCACCGCCGCACTCAAGCCTTTGCCCATCACGTCGCCGACCACCAGAGCGATCTCGCGGTCATTGATCGGGAACGCGTCACAGAAATCGCCGCCGACTTTTGCTTCGTCGCTCGCCGGCTCATAAAGTAGCGCGGTTTCCAGTCCCGGATAGTTAGTGCCGCCCGGCAGTGGCAACAGGACACGTTGCAACGTTTCCGCGATGCGGCTCTGCTGGTGCAGCAACGCTTCCTGCGTGGACTCCATCTCCTTGCGCTCGGTGATGTCGGTGTGCGCGCCGGTAACGCGCCATGCGGTGTTGTCGTCGCGGCGAAGCGCACTCGCCCGCGAACGAATCCAGAGGTAGCCGCCCCCCGCGTGCCGGATGCGAAATTCGATGTCGTATTCCAGACGGTCGCCGACGATAAACGCGGCGTACGCTTCGGCGACCGGATTACGGTCGTCCGGGTGCACGGCGTCGAGCCAGTTTTCCGGCGAATACAGGGCGTCCACGTCGGTGTTTCCAACCGGTCTGCCGAGCATCTGCGCCCAGCGTGGGGAAACATACGCCTCGCCCGTTTCCAGATCCCAGTCCCAGACCGCCTGCCCCGTCGCGGCGAGGGCACGT
This sequence comes from Armatimonadota bacterium, assembly GCA_043763605.1. Lineage (GTDB taxonomy): Bacteria > Armatimonadota > Armatimonadia > Armatimonadales > Armatimonadaceae > JACMIU01. The sequence continues at coordinate 4,479 of JAYULM010000256.1, forward strand.
TCCAGACGGTCGCGCTCTTCGCGCAGACGGACCTCGCTGTGTTCCGCCTCGCGTAGCAGGACGTGAAACTGTTTGGGCGCGTCGCGGTCCGCGACGAAACTGATGTCGGTGCCGGGCGGGTAGCTGCCCTGGACGTCGAGGCATCGGTCCGGGAGCGACAGCAGCAACGGCTCTTTCGCGGCGCGGGTGCGCTTCTCAAGCGCGGTCACCAATTGTGGAAGGAAGGGCGGTTCGCCGTCTTCGTCAGTCGCGCCGAGAAAAAAGCGCGCGCGTGAGGAGAGATAAACACACGTCCAAGTGTCGCGCACGACTTCAAATGAAACGACGCCGTGATCGTTGCTGTGGAGCAACAGGAACGTGGCGAGTCCCGCCGACTGTTCGGGCGACAGTGGCGGCAGGGATGGCGAAAGCGGTAAAAGGGACATGAGTCACAAAAGAGTATTCTAACCGTTCATTCCAACGCGGTAACTATTTGTTACAGTGATACGCGGTGAAAAGTTCATTATAATCCGGACACAGTCACTTCGGTGTGCGGTGCCATGCGTTCCGGCACCCGTTGCCCTATTTTTAGCGTACCGTTGTCGTTGCCATACGGTTTTATTCGGGCGGATGGGCTTCCCCGCGAAACCCGGCTATAATACGGTGCCGATAGAAAGTAATTCGCGGAATGAATCCCGCGACCGTCGTCGCGGGTGTCACTATTCGCGGAAGATTGCAACAATCGTGCCGCCGTGCCGATTTTTTTCCGTGGGTTGGTTTATCAAAAGTGGTTATTCCACGGCGATGCGAAAACAAAACAAATTATGAGCCTAATTCCTTATGTGGTCGAACAGGACGCGCGGGGCGAGCGTTCCTACGATATTTACTCCCGCCTGCTCAAAGACCGGATCGTATTTCTGGGTACGCCGGTAAACGACCAGATCGCGAATCTGATCATCGCCGAATTGCTGTTTCTGGAGAAGGATGACCCCGACCGCGACATCGACCTGTATATCAATTCGCCGGGCGGTTCCGTATCCGCCGGTCTGGCGATCTACGACACGATGCAACTGATCAAGTGCGACGTGTCCACCATCTGTGTCGGAATGGCGGCTTCCATGGGGGCGTTGCTCTTGGCGGGCGGCGCGAAGGGCAAGCGGTATTCGCTCCCCCACTCCCGAATCATGATCCACCAGGTTTCCGCCGGGTTCCAGGGAACCGCCATCGACATCGACATCCAGGCGCGCGAGGTGCTGAAGATGAACGAGGAGTTGGCGCGAATCTTGCAGAGTCATACGGGACAGGAATTCGACCGCATCAAGCGCGACATCGACCGCGACTACTTCATGCGCGCCGAAGAAGCGGTCGCCTACGGAGTGGTAGACACCGTGATCGAACGCGACAAACGTTAGGAGGAAATAGTGGTCAGTGGATAGTGGTCAGTGGTTAGTGCCGGAGGAAGTGCGCTCGTCGTACCCACTCTCTCGGATACTGTCCACTGTCCACTGTCCACTGACCACTGACCACTGATGAGCCGATGGGGATATGACCGTAACGACAGCCGTTGTGTGCTGTGTGGCAAGAACCGGGAGCAGGTACGCAAACTGATCCTCGGCGTACATGGCGGCGTTTGCCTCGATTGTGTCGATCTGTGCAACGACATCATCCACACCGAGGAGAAGGACGGCGAGTGGCAGAGCGAGATCGCGCGGGTGCCTCGCCCGCGCGACATTCACCGGGTGCTCGACCAGTATGTGGTCGGGCAGGACGGGGCGAAGCGGGTTCTTTCGGTCGCGGTCTATAACCACTTCAAAAGGCTTCACGCCCCGCAGACCGAGACCGAGCTGCAAAAATCGAACATCCTGCTCGTCGGACCTACCGGAAGCGGCAAGACTCTCCTCGCGCAAACCCTCGCCCGCATTCTGAACGTGCCGTTCGCTATCGCGGACGCGACCAGCCTGACCGAAGCCGGATACGTCGGCGAAGATGTCGAGAGCATTTTGCTACGCCTGATCCAGGTCGCGGACAACGGCGACGCGTTTCCGAGTGTGCTCAAAAATGCCCAGCGCGGGATCATCTATATCGACGAGATCGACAAGATCGCCCGCAAGAACGATTCGCCGTCCCTCACCCGCGACGTTTCCGGCGAGGGCGTCCAGCAAGCCTTGCTCAAAATCATCGAGGGTACGGTCGCGCACGTGCCGCCGCAGGGGGGGCGCAAACACCCGCACGGCGAAACGATCCCGTTCGACACCACCAACATCCTGTTCATTTGCGGCGGCGCATTCGGCGGGCTAACCGAGATCATCGAGCGGCGCGTCGGCAAGCAGGGCATCGGGTTCCGGTCGCAAGCGGAAAGTCGACTGAACGTCGCAAATCACGCCGAGCGTTCCGCGACGGCGTTGGAGCGACTGACGGCGGAAGACTTGAGCAAGTTCGGTTTGATCCCCGAGTTCGTCGGACGGTTACCGGTGATCGCGACGTTGGACGCGCTGGACGAGGACGCACTGGTGCGCATCCTGACCGAGCCGAAGAACGCGCTGGTCAAGCAGTTTCACAAGTACCTGGAGATGGACGGTATCGCGCTCCGGTTCACGGACGACGCGCTGGTCGCCATCGCAAAGGAAGCACTGCGGCGCGGAGCCGGTGCCCGCGCCCTGCGGGCGATTCTGGAAGAACTGCTCCTCGACCTGATGTACGACGCCCCTTCGGAACGCTGGGACGAGTGCGTCATCACAGCAACGATGGTCGCCGAACGCTCGGCATTGGGCGGCGTAGCAACAAACACGCCGGAACTACGACTCGCCGCGTGAGTTAGGGGGTAGGGATTAGGGATTGGGGAGTAGTTTTCGGGCGGCAAGCCGTTCCGCTATGCGCCTACGGCGGGAACCCTGCGGGTTTTGGAGAGCGTCGCGCCGCCGGTTCTCCGCTCGCAGAGCGTCCGCCGAAGGCGCGTAGCGGAACGGCTTGCCGCCCGAAAACCACTCCCCAATCCCTACTCCCTACCACCTAACTCACTCCCCACTCTCTTCCGCCAACACGGTGCCGCTTTTCACAGAAGCTTCGAGTGTGGCGAGGAGTTGCCCCGCTTTTTGCCGGTGCGTGTCCGCACGCGCCTGGATCTGGCTCCGCTTTTCCGGGTCGTCCTGAACGAGGGCGGCGCGCGATGTTTGCAGGTAGGTTTGCATTTCGCGGCGTAGTCCCATGCTGGTTTCTTGAAGAGCGAGCGGGTAGCGCGCGGGCTGTGTCGCCAGTGCCACCGTCGCTGCGATGCCTTCCATCTGCGTGTCGATGGAGTTCCAGTCTTTCGCGGAAAGGGGGCGGGCGATGTTCGTTTCCCCGTCGCCGCGTCGTGCCCCTTCCCGGTCCAGGCGGTCCACCACTCGCATAGTACCGACGGTGCCGAACCATTTCTGCGATACTTCGCCCGACGCATCGTATGCGGCGCGACAGTCGCCCAGAAGCCCGGTGACGCGCACACGGTCGGCGTCCGAAGCGAATACCGCCCGTTGCGCGGTAACGGCGGGCGCGGGGGGCGCAGGCATGGGAGGGGGTAACGGGGCAGGCGGGGGTGTAGCGCGCACAGCGGCGGCGGCGGATGGGAGCATCTCGCGCGTGCCCACCGGGGCACCCGGACCGGCGAACCCGGCGGACGCTTCGTCGTCAAGATACTGCTTGCCGGTAAAGCCTTTATTTTCGGTGCCGGTTTTGATGCCGTCGTAGGCGAGACGGAAACAGAGCAACACCAGCGCGACCAGCAGGACGCCGCCGAGCATCAGCGCGGCCCGGTTCGTGCCGTCCACCGGCAAGCGTCCGGCTTCGGTGCCGCCCAGGTCGGACTCCTTCGACCACGCCACGGTCGCCTCGTCGCCGCGAATCGCCGCGCCGTAATCGCCACTCTTTTCCTGTTGCTCGATCATAATTGTCCTGCCATATAAGTCGGTTCGCCAACGACAAAACATTATCCTGCGAAAAGCGTGCCACGGGCGAAACCGTGTTACGCGCGGGCGCGGCGGGCGGGTCCGTGCATGGGGTTGTCCGGGGACGCAATACGGGTACAACCCCAGTGAATCCGCTTCCGTATCGCGGCGGCTGTCCGGAGTATAACGTTATGAAAAACGAACCCGTGGAATCTGTTCCGGTAGACTCATCGACTCTACACGACGTAGCCTATGACAGTGAACGCCGACGCCTGGTGTTGACGTTCGTGTCGGGGAGTGTGTACGAATACGCCGACGTTCCGGCGAAAATCGCGCGGGACTTACTCGAAGCCGAAAGCAAAGGGCGATACTTCAACGCCCACATCCGCGACCAGTACCGCTTCGCGCGCCACAATCAATGATGAGTAACGATTTCCGCGTCGGTTCCTGGAACGAACTTTCCGACCTGCTTTTCGAGGGGGCGTGGCAGGCGGATCTGGGTCGTCTCCGCTCTCCTTGGGTGTTTCGCGGTCAGGGCGACGCTGACTTCGACCTGACGACCAGTCTACAAACGTGAATTCGGGATTAGTGCGGGACCGGTTGGACCAGATCGGTATTACCGAGCGGGTTCTGCTCCCGGGTCTCGACGGACTATCGGCGTGGCTTTCGCGCTATTACGGGTACCGCTCTGCAGAATAGCGGCGCGCCCCGCCCGCAACCGCCAGACCATTCCGACCGCCTCGAAAACAATCCGCTTGCTCATCTTGGAAACACCGTCCACACGGTCCACGAAAAGGATCGGAACCTCGGTCACGGAAAAGCCTTTCAGCACCGCGCGGTATGTCATCTCGATCTGGAAGGAGTAGCCGTCCGAGCGCACGGACGACAGGTCGATTGCCTCCAGAGCAGCGCGCCGCCAGCATTTGAACCCGCCGGTAAGATCGTTCTGCGGCAACCCTAAAATCATCCGGGCGTACAGCGACCCGCCGCGCGACAGCATACGCCTCACCAATCCCCAGTTTTGCGTCCCACCGCCCGGTACATAGCGCGACCCCAGCACCAGATCGTATTTCTCCGACGCGGAAAGAAGGGAAGGCAATGCCACGGGGTCGTGCGATAGGTCGGCGTCCATCTGCACGATACGTTCGTACCCGCGCTCCACACCCCAGGAAAGCCCCGCGACGTATGCGCGCCCCAAGCCTTCCTTGCCGGGGCGGTGCAATATGTGAACGCGGGAATCGGACGCCGCGATTGCGTCGGCGCGCTCGCCGGTGCCGTCGGGCGAGTTGTCATCCACGATGAGGACGTGCGCGGCGGGCACGGCGGCGTGAATACCGGTCAACAGCGTTTCGATATTCGTGATTTCGTTATAGGTCGGGACGACGATTAATACGGGTGATGCGAACATATTTTGTTATCTCAAATGGGGTATTTCTACCCCGCTTTTAAACTAAGACACACGAAACGCCCCAATCGTCGCCGTTTTTTGTTCGTGATTGGGCAACTTGATTCCATGGACTATTCCTGAAGAAGTGACAATAGTGGTATCATAATTAGGCATTAAAGTACTCGATTGCTAAGCTACTAGGTCAAGAGGTAAACGTAATATGGTAAATATAACAAACAACCATAAAGAAGCCGAGTTGGAACTTCCATACGGTTACGACACCGGAGTTGAAACAGAAGGGGAGGACGAAGATGATAATCCCATTATCGAACCATTTGATCCGACTTTGATTAGAGTTGCCACATTAACGGCAACTGTTGATTTGCTTATCTCTCGATTAAAAAACAAAGAAATCGATTTAGCCCCTGGTTTTCAACGTAAAGGCGGAATATGGACGGATAAAGCACAAAGTCGCCTGATTGAATCATTACTGATCAAAATTCCCCTGCCTGCTTTCTATATGGATGCTACGGATGACGACAAATGGTTAGTTGTGGATGGATTGCAACGTCTTACGGCACTGAAACGCTTCGTGATCGAACAGACCCTGCAACTAAGTGGCATGGAGTTTCTATACCAATTAAACGGAAAAACATTCGATCAACTCCCACGTGCACTTCAACGACGGATATTAGAGACACAAGTCACTGTCTATCAGATCGAAAAAGGGACTCCAAGCGGAGTCAAGTTTAACATCTTTAAGCGCATCAATACTGGTGGAATGCCCCTATCTGCTCAGGAGATCCGCCATGCATTAAATCAAGGTCCTGTAACCGATTTTCTTATGACACTTGCGTCTTCAGAAGAATATAAAAGAGCGACATCTAATAGTATTCGCTCCGACCGAATGGCGGATCGTGAATTCGCTCTTCGGTTTTTGGCGTTTGCTCTCAGCCCTCCTTCGGAATATAAAGCAAAAGACTTCGACTCCTTTCTTAATGACACTATGAAGACGTTAAATCACTCACCATCGCAGAAGCGGGAAGAATTGAACCAGCGGTTTAGGCGTTCAATGCAAGGTGCTCATGATATTTTCGGTAAATATGCATTCAGGAAGCGTACCGACTCACGCATTCAACCAATCAATAAACCGCTTTTTGAGGCCTGTTCAGTATGTATAGATGCTCTTAGCGACCAACAGTTAAAAGATGTAGTTCATCGTAAATCAAAAGTAGAAGAGAAGATGATATTACTTCTTCAAGATACAGATTTCAATAACGCAATTTCGCTGAGCACAGGGGATGTCAGAAAAATTAGGCTGAGATTCTCAGCGATAGGAAATCTATTTGCGGAAGTTTTGAAATGATTAATTCACTACGGTTGCGAAATTTCAAATGTTTCGAGGATCGCGCCCTAAACTTTGGCAAGATTACTCTACTATCTGGATTAAATGGCATGGGTAAATCGAGTGTTCTTCAATCACTCTTACTTCTTCGCCAATCCTTCCTTCAAGGCGCATTGCCAGGAAAGGGACTCGCTCTTAATGGAGACATGGTCTCTCTTGGGACTGGTCAGGATGTTCTGTACGAGGATGCTTTAGGGGAAAGGATTTGTGTAGACCTAAAATTTAATCAAACTCTCTCAGTGGGTTGGGAGTTCGCCTACCGTGCGGATGCGGATATGCTAGATTTAGTCGAAGAGAATGTTGGTATGGATGACTTCGCAAACATAAGTCTCGTGACTGATAACTTCCATTATCTTCAGGCAGAGAGAATCGGTCCGCGTCCAACGTCTGCTGTATCAGACTATATCGTTGTTCGGCATCGACAATTAGGTACACGCGGCGAGTATACATCTCATTTCTTGTCTGAGTACGGGGATGAAGATATTCCTGTGGCTCCCCTTGCACATCCTGAGGCACGCTCACTTCATTTACGACATCAGATTGAAGCATGGCTCCGTGTTGTTAGTCCCGGAGTTCAAATCGAACTTGTTTCACACCGCGGCATGGATCTAGTAAACCTGCAGTACTCTTTCGTTTTGGGGCGGAAGACAAGTAACTCTTACCGAGCCTCCAATGTTGGTTTTGGAATCACATACACATTACCTATTCTTACTGCTATTCTCTCCGCGAAACCTGGCTCGCTACTGCTCTTAGAGAATCCAGAAGCACATTTACATCCGCGTGGACAAGTACGTATAGGTGAGTTGCTAGCCCAGGCAGCGAATTATGGAGTTCAAATACTCTTAGAGACACATAGTGATCACATATTAAATGGGATTCGTCTTGCAGTACATAGCAGATTGATACCAAATACGGACGTAATGCTCTATTATTTCGGTCGGCAGTATGATAATGGTCAGGTTGTCAACCAAACGTTGCAACCAGCCATAGATGCTAATGGGAGAATCGATAAGTGGCCGGATGGCTTTTTCGATGAGATGGACAACAGTCTCGCGACTTTGTTAGAGCCAGCAAAGGGTTAAAATGAGCATGGATCGGATAATTAACGAGTTATCTTTTGTTCCGTCCATACCAGACAAGTATGCAGTCCACCCGATACTATCACAATTAGTTAAGACTTGATGCAAAATAGAGTTTTTCGGGCTTCCTGACAAGAAGCGTGTTTGTTTTTTTGAGTGGGCT
>JAYULM010000257.1:0-12399 GCA_043763605.1 Armatimonadota bacterium
GAGCGTCCGCCGAAGGCGCGTAGCGGAAGCGTTCACGCTCCGAACAACCCGACCCACCCAATCACCCATGCCCCCCCTGATCCTCCCCTCCACCCCCGACATTCCCACCGAACTTCCGGCACCGCGCCGGGACTTCGCCCTGCTCGCAGACTCGCTCGGCGGGTCGTTGTTGTACCCCGCAAATCATGACGCAAAATCGCTACTGTCCCGCCTGGAGAAACGCACCGCGACCGACATTCGGCAAGCGTTCGCAGCTCTGAAACGGCGGCGCACGGTTTCGGCGTTTGTTTCGCTGTCGGAAAAGGTCGGGATACCGCTCGCCTTGCTCCTGCCAAAGATGCGTGGGAGTCGTCCGGCGCATGTGCTCATCGGGCACCGTTTCACCTCGTCGAACAAGCGCAAATTGCACGAGCAGACCGGATATTTGCACCGTTTTGATCGCATCGTCGTTCTCGCCACGGCACAATCGGCGTACCTCACGCGCGAAGCCGGGTATCCCGCGCATCGCGTCGCTTTCGTTTATGACGCGGTCGATACGACGTTCTGGTCAGGAGAGAGAATCAACGGCGATGGTGGGTATCTCCTTGCGGTCGGGCGGGAGCGGCGCGATTACGCGACCTTCGCCGACGCCCTGCGCGGGATGCCCGACACGCGAGCGGTCATCGTTGCCTCGTCGCCGTGGTCACGCGCGGCGGGGTCGCCGCTTCCCGGGGAGCCGCCGCCTAACATAACGTTCCGGCAGGACCTGTCGTACATGGCATTGCGCGACCTGTACGCAGGCGCGTCGCTGGTCGTCGTGCCGCTCGAAACGGGGACGGATTACGCGGCGGGCGTGAACGCGTGTCTGGAAGGGATGGCAATGGCGAAACCGGTGCTGGTGACGGCGACGCCGGGGCTTGCGGATTACCAACAGAATGGCGCGGGGGAGGAATCGGTCGCCACCGTGCCGGTCGGTGAATCGGGGGAACCGTTGCGCGGGGCAATCGGATCGCTCCTGACGGACACAGTGCGCCGCAAACAACTCGCACGTTGCGGACGGCGGTTCGTGGAGCAGCGGGCGAACGTGGAATCGTATGCAGCGGCGGTAGCGCGTATCGTTCGCGAGGCGACGGAACAGATGTGACAACTACCACTGCTCGTCGGGGGATTGTAATCCCCCGACGAGCGGCGGTACCCAGAAGTGCTTCACCGCACCTTGCGGATCTGCGCGACCGCTTCCGCGAACCGCTTGTGTGTGGACCAGCGGCGCAACCCGAGCAGGTGCGGCGATGATTCGGCGGAACCGTGGTCTTCCGTCAGCCCGAGGCGGTACCCCGCTTCCGCCGCCGCGACCGCGACCCGCCGGTCCCATTTGCCGGACGGGTACGTCAGGAACCGTGTGGTCCGCGCCAGATTCTCCTCCTGGCGTATCTTCGACTCCCACATCTCACGGCGCAACGCGGCGTCCGAAAGCGCACGCAGGTCGGGCGGGTGCGTGTGTGTTTGCGAAACGATCCGCGCGGAACCGGAGACTTCCATTTCGCGCAACTGTTCCCACGTACAATGGTCTTTGCCGGTGCGGACCCCGATATATTTCGTGTGCGCGGAGACCGCAAACGGATAGCCGCGCCGCGCCAGTTCGGGGAATGCATAATCATAAATGCCGCGCGTGTTGTCGTCGAAGCAAAGCACCACGGCGCGGACGGGGGGCGGGTTTTGTCCCGTGCGCAGGTACTCGTACAACGCATCCACCGGCGTCGGCACCGCGCCCGCGTCTTCTAACCGGTCCAGTTGCCGGGCAAACTCGTCCACGCCTGTATCGAACCAGACGATCTTTTTCCCGTCGGGCACGATGTCATGCCACACCAGAACGTGCGTCGGGTGGGGCGACTTTTTCGCGGCTGCAGAGACAACGGGAAGATGGGTCGGCATAACGATTCCGGGAACCGGAACCGTCCCCACGCCCTTAGAATAGCCGCAATGCCCGACAAAAACAAGAAAGCCACGAACAACGACGGTTTCCGCAACCCGCATAGCCTGCCGACGAAAATCTGTGCGGGGTGCGGGAAACCGTTTACGTGGCGCAAGAAGTGGGAACGCGACTGGGACACCGTCCGGTTCTGCTCGGACGCGTGCCGGAGGAGGAGTTGATGAGTGGTCAGTGAGCAGTGAGCAGTGCTGGAGGGGATGCGCGGTCGCCCAAGCGAAATCGTCACCGGGGAAACGCTTCTGACGCGCAACACGCGTGACTTCGCCCAGATGCCGGGATTACTTTTCGACGACTGGACGATTTAGTCCGCATCACGCCACGCTGTCAAGTTGTTCTACGCCGACATTGGCTTCCGGGCGCAGAGTATACTTCGTCATCGTATGCGGTCCCATTTCCCACTCGAAGCGGCGGAACCGTATTTCCAGTTCTCTGGTCTCGCTGAAGTCGGTGTGCCAGAGGATGCGATGCACGAACACCGGTTCCGCGTCCAGAGATAGCAGGTCTACCTCGTGGTTCGCGACATCGGCGGCATCGGGATCACCCGCCAGGTATGCCAGCAGTCTTCTCGTCGCCGGACTCATTTCGACGCCGTGGTACGTCAGGTACCAAGGAAAATACTCGGTTGCGAGGCGCGGTCCCTCCCACAGCAGGAGCGTAAGTTTCTTAGTTTCCGGGTACCAGCGCACGGTACACAGCGGGCTGTCCTGAAAGTTGAAGTCGAGTACGCGGTCCAGCGGGGGCGGGAGCAAAGGGCGCACCGCTTCGTTGTGATCGCGCCACGACTGACGGATCACCGCCACGAGTTTGGAGAACGCCTGACGGGTCGCCTTCGGGTAAGCGTCGGTGTCGATGTCGGGGAAGGTGAATCGCATCAGGTACCGCCTTTGATCCGAAGGTTTTTCACGCCCCGCACTATATCACGGCGGTTTCGCGATCAAGGCGATTTCGCAAGCGACGTTCTGTCTGCTGAAGCGTCCCCGCCGCGCGGTGTACGGTATACTCAGGTCATGTCGCCGCGCCCGCTCAAACCGCCGTTCACGCTACCGGACGTTGTGACCGGGTTTCACCAATACTTCGCGTTCACCGCCGAAACCGGTGCCGTACTTGCCGAGCTCGGGTACACGTTCGAGCGCGACGCCCTGACGCTCCCGCGCCGCCCCGAAGACGTTGGCGCGTGGGCGGACCATCTGCGGAGTCGGTCGAATCTGGTGCTACGCCGCATCGGGATGAACGCCGAGATCACGCGCCGCGAATTTCTAATCGCCCCGCTTCTCTTGGAAGTCTCCCTTGCCGTGGACGCCGAACTACACTCTGAGTACGCGGTCAACGTTTCGCCGCGCCTACACGGGAGCCTCGACTACCTGTTACAGAAGGACAACGCTCTGGTCGTCGTGGAAGCCAAACAGGCGGATATGGCGCGTGGCTTCACGCAACTCGCCGCCGAACTGGTCGCGCTGGACGCCTTCGCGCCGGACGAGATGCCGCTCCTGCACGGCGCGGTATCGGTCGGGGACACATGGCGTTTCGGCGTCCTCGACCGCGCCCGTAAGCACATCACGCAGGACATCGGGCAATTCAACGTCCCTGCCGATCTGGACGATTTGCTTGCGGTGCTGGTCGGTACGCTCAAAAACGCTCCGGTGGTCGGAACCACCACCCCGCAATTCGTTCAGTAAATCCGAAGGATCGCTAACACTGAAATGCCGAACTGTGATTTTTATGCCTTAGCGGGCGACTGCGAACAGGTACTTGATTTCATTTTTGCGCAGCCCGGCTGGACCCTCTACGAACTGTATTCACAATGGGACAAGCCGGTGCGCGTCTTTTCCTCGACGAAATCGGTCCGAGATAGCGTTGACCTGTGCAGAGAATCCACACACTTCCAACTCTATGCTCCTGAAATGGGAGGGGGTGTCCAATTTCACCGTATCGAGCGCAATATGGGGGAGACGGTCCGGTACTCGACGGAAGGATGGGGGCTGATTCAGGTGTACTTTGGGAGTCTTCACGACGGTCTGTTGACCAACTCGCACACGAATCACAATTCTGAAACCCGCGCTTACAATTGGTCCGCGACTACTCACGACTTGGGGGATATAGATGAGTGGAATTGGTCTGGCGTTGAGAGAACGTCGGGGAAATTAGTGCGCTTTATCCGCAAACTCGGCGTTGCTAAACATGGTTCTCAACCGGTACTCAAACAAGCGTATGAATCTCTACAGGGTGACGCGATTCGACTCCAGTAAGAAACCGATATTTCATCATTTCATCATTTCATCGTCGGACTGCGCACGCCATTGCGAACCGTGGTAAAATGATCCGGCGATTTTCGGGAACGCGCGACCGCATTTATTTATCAATGCATAGGGCGCGACCGATACAGCAACTATTACGACGAAAGGCAGGCGAAACCCGTTATGACACTTTATAACACCGACAACGAAACGTTACTCTCCCAAATCGGGACGCAGGTTCGCGTCCCCATGGCACGGGCGGTAATCGTTCGCGTCGCCGTGTCTGCCTTTCGCCACTCCCTTCCGTGCGTGGTGTAAAGGCACCCCGCCCGACGCCGGTCGAACCGACCCTTTTTCGCAGGAACCGCCCTCGCCGTGTTCCTGTTCTATAGATCGGCGTCGCCGATCTACTTCCTTTCTCACTTTGACCGGAGCGGTCACGTTTTGTGACGCCTACCCTCTGGCATGATATAACGTTGGGGCAAATCGCGTACTTTTTCGGTTTTGCGACCCCCTCGAAAGGTTTGGATAATTATGGCACGAGCATTTAGCCTGACTAACACACGAAACATCGGCATCGCCGCGCATATCGACGCGGGTAAAACGACGACCACCGAGCGTATTCTCCTCTATACCGGCGTCAACTATAAGATAGGCGAAGTCCACGACGGGACCGCGACGATGGACTGGATGGAGCAGGAGCGCGAACGGGGTATCACGATCACCTCGGCGGCGACCACCTGTTTTTGGGGGTTGAACCCGGCGGAAGATCCGAAACGCGCGGCGGACGGCTACCGCGAAAACTCGCACCGTATCAACATCATCGATACGCCCGGACACGTCGACTTTACCGTTGAAGTAGAGCGTTCGATGCGCGTCCTCGACGGCGCGGTCGCGGTGTTCTGCGCCGTTGCCGGTGTGCAACCGCAGTCCGAAACCGTCTGGCGTCAGGCGACGAAGTACAAGGTTCCGCGCATCATCTTCGTGAACAAGATGGACCGCATGGGTGCCGACTTCTACCAGGTTGTCAAGCAGGTGCGCGAGCGTCTCGGCGCGAACGCTGTCCCGCTCCAGATCCCGATTGGTTCCGAAGCCGAATTCAAAGGCGTCGTCGATCTGATCACGATGAAGGCGTACACTTTCTCGGACACGTTCGGCAAGAAGCCGGAAGAGATCGAGTGCCCGGCGGACCTCGTGGACACGGCGCATGAATGGCGCGCGAAGATGGTCGAAGCCGCCGCCGAAGCCGACGAGTCGCTGATCGAGAAGTATCTCGAAGGCGAGGAATTGACCCCGGACGAGATCCGCGCCGCGCTCCGCAAGGCGACGATTGCGATGGACCTGTACCCGATGATCTGTGGCTCGGCGTTCAAGAACAAGGGCGTACAGCAGTTACTCGACAGCGTATTGATCTACCTGCCGTCGCCGCTCGATGTGCCGGATACGGAAGGCATGAACCCGGATACCGGTCTGACCGAGACCCGCGCGGCGTCCGACGACGCGCCGTTCTCGGCACTGGCGTTCAAATTGATGAACAACCAGTTCGGAAACCTGACGTTCTTCCGCGTGTACAGTGGGTCGCTTACCAAAGGCTCCTACATATACAACGCTTCGAAGGACAAGAAGGAACGCGTCTCGCGTATTCTCTTGATGCACGCGAACAAGACGGAAGACATCGACGAAGTGTACGCGGGTGACATCGCGGCGGCGGTCGGCTTGTCCGACACCGTGACCGGTGACACGCTCTCGGAAGAGAAAAAACCGATTGTACTCGAATCCATGTCGTTCCCCGAGCCGGTCATCGAGATGAGCATCGAACCCAAGACCAAGGGTGACCAGGACAAGATGGGCGTCGCGCTCCAGCGGCTACAGGCGGAAGACCCGACGTTCCGAACATTCACCGACCAGGATACCGGTCAAACCATCATTCGTGGGATGGGCGAACTGCACCTCGAAATCATCGTGGACCGCATGAAGCGCGAGTTCAAGGTCGAGGCGAACCAGGGCAAGCCGCAGGTTTCGTACCGCGAGACGATCAAGCAACCGGCACGCGCCGAAGGTCGCTTCGCCAAGCAGACCGGTGGTCGTGGTAAGTTCGGTCACTGCGTCCTGGAAATCGAGCCGCAAGAAGTCGGCGCGGGCTTCCTGTTCGAGAACAAGACCGTCGGTGGCTCGATCCCCCGCGAGTATATTCCCGCAGTGGAAAAGGGCGTCATCGACGCGATGCAATCGGGCGTTCTCGCCGGATTCAAGGTCGAGGACATCAAGGTGATGGTGGTAGACGGTTCGTACCACGAAGTCGACTCGGACGAAATCTCGTTCCGGGAAGCCGGTCGTATCGGGGTCCGCGCGGCGATGCAAAAAGCGTCTCCGATCATCAAGGAACCGATCATGGCGGTGGAAGTGGTAACGCCGGAGCAGTACCTCGGCGACGTAATCGGTGACCTGAACCGACGACGCGGGCTCGTCGAAGGGCAGGATGTCGGACCGGGCGGGACGCGCATCGTGAAAACGAAAGTGCCGCTGTCGGAGATGTTCGGCTATGTGACCACGCTCCGCTCGATGACGCAGGGGCGGGCGTCCTCGACGATGGAACCGTCGCACTACGAAGAGGTGCCGCGCAACATCGCCGAAGAGATTCAGGCGAAGAGCGGGCGCAAGCAGGCTTCGTAGTCTGAAATAGGTAGGAAAACCGGCGTAGTGGCGACCACTACGCCGGTTTTTTTCTTCCGACATTAGAAGTGTACGGTTGGTTAGGATCACGGCGAAATACCGTAGTGTAAGCAGAGGCTACGCTGAAATAATCATCCGATGACAATTCTACATTGCCAAGGTGCCATCAATCGCGCTATCGAATAACTGCCGCGACTTTGCTGACAATGAATCGACGCGAATTTTTTGTCCGTCTATCGAGAGAATATCAACATCTAAGTGGTTATTGAGAAAGGGAATAGACCATGAGGATGACGAAACTTGCGCCGCGAACGCAATCACTTTACGCCGTTGCTTTTGTGTTTGTAATGAACGCAAATAGTCGTAGTGAAGGACCTGCCCAAGAGCATAGCGTAGACGAATCGCAAAGTTGCGCGGTGTAACGCTTTTTACTTCGACGATGTACTCTGCATCGTCGAAATCAATAAGGAGATCCACCGTGTTGGGATCATCATATATAAGTGCACCTTTGCTTTTACAAGTTTTTGCTATGTGTATAACCATCAAATCATGCAACTGGTGTTTGCTGTTCGCCAGTCCAGCATCGTAGGTAGACGTGATTGTATTGTCGTTATCATCTTGCTCATCGGATAGCGACACAAGGTTGTTGGCACTAAAATCACGTAGTATTATTTGACGAGCGTTTGGCGATTCGTTTTTGTCTTCTATTGCGGATGTGTATTGAGTAGGTAGGGTGGCATCCAACGATATTGCCGGAGTATCGAGACTGACCGACCCGATGAAATCGTACCATACCTGGCGATCCATTCTACTTAATGAACCCAGATTCCAAAAAGAAGAGGGAGCAGATAGGTCTGAACATATAGAATCAATTGCTTCGACGTTGTCCATACCCGCATCTGATATGCTGACTTTTGCCCCACGTCCTTTTTTGCCGTGAAATATAGGAGTTAGCAACAGAAGATTGATCCACTCTTGTGCGTCCCTTCTTCCCCGTGTCATTTTAGGATAAACCAAACCGCCATGTCTTGCTTCCACCATAGTCGTGACACATCGGTCTGTATCGGCGTGAGTCGCACATCGCATCAGATAACTTTGAATCTCATCAATAGTGACCTCAGCCAGTTCTCCCGAATTAGCTAGAGTACGTATAACTTGCCAAACCAAGACACCGGGTCTTAGTTGAACTCCGCAATTTTGTTGTAAATCAGGTAAGTTCCTAGTGGTTTCGAGGGTAGTACCAACCAGTGTTTTGCGTAGATCCTTGCTGATAACTGTGTTATGTCCGTTTGGGTACTGACACCTCAACGCTTGCATAGTTATGACTTCATCAAATGTCAACAGTTCATCAAGGAATGCCATACCCAGAGGTGTAGGGGTGATTTTAGCCAATACCTCTGTTGAATATATTAGACCAAGCTGACTTAAGATTTGTTGATAATCTCGCCATGTATTAGGTTCACCGGTATCACTGCGGATGTTAGAGGTGAAAACGTTCTTGAGTACCAAATATTCAGTGATCGCCGATTTTGGATCGGGCGAATTGCGAAGTACTGCCGCAGCAAGTAAGGATTCCTTAAGTTTCG
Organism: Armatimonadota bacterium; assembly: GCA_043763605.1. GTDB lineage: Bacteria > Armatimonadota > Armatimonadia > Armatimonadales > Armatimonadaceae > JACMIU01. The sequence goes on from JAYULM010000257.1 coordinate 8,463, forward strand.
ACGGATTTACAACGCCCATATGATGATTCATGGACCATGTAAAGCCGGGGAATGGGGGAGTTGGATACATACGGTACTACGGCTTCCTGCTTTCGAAGGCTTTCACTATTTGTTTTCCGATCTCGTAGGCAAGCAAAACAGGCACTGCATTACCAACCTGTCTATACTGAGCGGTTCCCGCTCCATGAAATCTGTACCAATCAGGAAAACTTTGCAGTCGTGCGCCTTCTCGTACCGTGATTACTCTAGGTTCAAATGGGTGAATATGAGGTCTACCCCCCCCTGCACTCGAACCGACCAGAACTGTTCCAGACGGGCGGTTTGGATGGATTCTATCAGTGTGATCTATTTTGTCTCTGCCGCCCTGTGGGATTTTTGTGTATCGGAGACGGACTGCTTCACCATGTCCACGAATATCGTGATTTGGTAATCCATCAACGTCTTCCAATGCCCACCTACTGGGACTACAGTCAGGGGCTTGCTTCTTTAATTCATCAGCACCAACGCCTGTTGGTCCTATCGGGAAATCGAAAGATACCTCGTCACGGAAACCGATAACGACTACCCTTTCCCTTGATTGGGGAATACCAAAAGATGACGCATTTAACTTAGTCCAAAAAATGTTGTAGCCAGTTTTATCTTTAGCGTACTGTAACAAATGATCCCAATCCGCACCCTTATTAGTTGACAACAAACCTGGAACATTCTCGAACAGAAAAGCCCTCGGTCTGATGTCTGCAACCAACTCAAAATATTTCAGGGCAAGTTTCCCTCGTGGATCATCGAGTGCTCCCCGCCGTCCTAAAATACTGAAGGCTTGACATGGAGGACCTGCCGCAACCATGTCGATATTATTTGTCCCTGCCAGATTCAGTAACTCCTCAGCCGTCAACTGCATGGCGTCTTTGGGAAGCGGTTTGGCATGAGGCAAGTTCGCAGAAACAGTTTCAACATACACAGGAGCGAGATCGCTAACAACCAGTGAAGCGAAGCCTGCGAAACCCAAGCCAAGGTCAAGTCCACCCCCGCCACAGAACAGGCTAATTAAATTATAAGAGGGAGTTGTCAGATGCTCAGAGGTGAAATCATCAAGACGACGAAGGTAAGGATTTCTGATAAACTCTATTTTTAGTTTTTTTTGCTTTGTGACAGCAACTTTCGGAATCTCTTCATCGAAAAGGCTATCGTGCACGTCTGTAGTTTTAAGTGGAGTTAACAACCTTTGAACCCTTCAACATAGGCAATCATTTGTGTGCCAATTGAAATAACCTTTACCGACATTATTCACTATTAGGTTGTTTTGTCAAGAGCCTTTTCGTGAACATCACAGAGGAGACTCAGACGGAAATTTGGATCGTCACGAACGAACCGCTCTCGCTCAAGGTCAGCGAAACCGACCTGTTCGTCGACATCGGTGCCGAACGGTTTATCACCGCCTCGAAAGGCACGGAGCGGATCGCCGTCGAAGTCAAGAGTTTCATCAAACTGTCGCCGGTGCAGGACTTGAAAGAAGCCGTCGGGCAGTTCGTGATTTATGAGGATGCCCTGCGGCTGTCGGTTGCGAACGCGGACCGCGTTCTGTATCTCGCGGTCCGCGACGAAACGTATACGGACGTGTTCGGTGACAACCTGGGGAAGATGTTGCTGACAAACAAGCGCGTGCGTCTTTTAGTATTCAACGCTGCGCGGGAGGTAATAACCGAATGGATTTGAGCGAGAAATTGCCGATTTACCGTCAGATCATAGAGACAGTTCTGGCTCCCTACGTTTCCATCCGCTACGCCGATGGCGAGATTCAGAACGAGGCACTTTTCGACCGGGAACGCGACCATTACGCGGTCGTCTCTGTCGGGTGGCAGGACGGGCGGCGCGTGTATCATAGCCTGATCCACCTCGACCTGATAAATGGCAAGGTGTATATCCAGCGCGATGGCACGGAAGACGGGATCGGATACGAATTGGAAGCGGCGGGCATCCCGAAAAGCGACATCGTTCCCGCGTTCCATCCGGTAACGGTGCGACCTTACACGGGCTACGCGGTCGCATAATGCCGCTCGAATTGTGTAAAACAGAGACGGTTGACCACGCCGCTACGTATTTTTGGTACAATATGCCGAAGGAAACGAAACCATGAGTATCGTGGCACCTATCAAAGAACGCAACGTGCTGTTGCCCCGCGTTAGCTGGAAAACGTATGAGCAGATTCTGCGCGACAGCGAAGACTCGAACGCACACCGCTTTTACTACGACCGGGGAAGGCTCGAAATCGTTATGCCGTCGCAGTTGCACGAAGAAACAAAGTCTACGCTCAACTTGCTGGTTGAACTCATCGCCTATGAATGGGATTGGGATTCGCGTAACTTAGGATCCACTACCTTCAAAAACGAATCCATCAGCCGTGGCTTCGAGCCGGACACCTGCTTTTACATCCAACGGCTTGCCGAAATTGCCGGAAAAGACACGCTGAATCCCGAAACCGACCCCGCGCCCGATTTAGTGGTTGAGGTGGACATCACCAGTCCATCGCTCGAACGGTTGCCGCTGTATTCCAAGTTTGGGGTGCGCGAGGTCTGGCGGGCGGACGCGGACGGTGGTATCACGATCCACCGGTTCGATGCGCAGGGCGACCCGACGAACGAAACCGAAAGCGAGGTGCTCTCCGGTCTGACGGCGGAACAGATCGCGGTGTTTCTGCGGCAGAACAAAACGCTCGGGCGTAAGGTGTGGATAGATACCGTGCGCGACTGGGCGCAAGAGCATCCGCCCTCTATTGTGCCGTAAAGTCGAGGCGTACACAAGCCGTTAGGCACGCCCCCAAGTTTTGGATTGACATGTCGCCTCGCGGCGACGCACCAGTAGGATAGTGAACGAATCACCAACGCGGTGACGAGTTTCGTCGGACTGTCGCCGGGCATCCCGTAAAGCGACATCGCCGCCGCGTTCTGTCCGGGGACGGTGCGACCCTATACGGGTTATGCGGTCGTTAGAAATAAAACCGGATAAGCAGTCAACCTCTTAGCCGGTTTCTTTGTTTTACGGTCCGAGCGGCTATGGGAGGTGCATCAAGCACAAGATGTACGTGTTTCTACCGTTTGCCGGGTAGGCGAGCAGTGTGCTACATTAGGACCGTACTCGGCTCGTGTGATGCGAGACGGCTGGACTGGAAATGACAGAATACGATGGTTGCTCCAACGATAAACGGTACCCACGGGAGGCACCTGTGATCTCTGGGTTTATGTTTGCTACCGGGATTGTGAATAGTTATCCGACCATCGATGGCGGACGTACACGCATCGATGAGATGGAATCTTTTCACCACTACGACCTGTGGAGTGAGGCTTTCCGTCTGGTGGAGGAGTTGGGTTTCCGCTTCCTCCGGTACGGTCCCCGATCCATCACACCTGACTCGCGCCGGGGCGGTATGACTGGTCGTTCGCCGATGCCACCTTTGCGGAACTCCGACGGCGCGACATCGTGCCCATCGTCGATCTATGTCTTTTCGGCTTGCCCGACTGACTGGAGAACTGCCAGAACGCCCGGTTCCCCGAACTGTTCGCTGTGTACACGCGGGACTTCGCCCAGCGGTTCCCTTGGGTCCAGATGTATACCCCGGTCAACGAGCACCGGGTCTTCGCCGACGTTTCCTCGGTCGCTTCGGGTGAAGTATTTGGCTATGATGAGATCACGTGGCAGTACCACGACCGTTACCGACTGCCGGTCATGCACACGGAAACCAACCTGATTGAGGGTCCGAACGGCGACGAGGCGGTGAACTGGCTGTGGAAACAGTGGGCGAACGTCCTCCAGGTGCGCAACGAAGGGATTCCCGTGGTCATAACTAACGTGAGTTCGGGTTAAGCACAGGCTATTGTCCCCACTCTGGAGGAGTTCAGGGATGGCTTTTTCGGTTGTTTGCAGTAAGCAATCAAAGCGGCGA
>JAYULM010000258.1:0-3421 GCA_043763605.1 Armatimonadota bacterium
CGAAAGTTCATTTGCATATTATGTTTGGCGTGCTCGCTCTCTTTGCGGAGCAGGTAGGTAAGACGAAGGAATGAATCTACATTTTTGAAAGAGGCTCACTTACCTTTTTTTATTCGCGACTGGCACTTTGTTGCATCACGTCGTCCCGCTTCGCGACATCGAGACCGACCAGAACCGTCACATCCGCCGGGCGATCTTTGTCGTCCGCCGCCGCTGCTTCCTCGGCGGCGGGGAGCGGCTCTTTTACCACGTCGGTGATCCCCATGATGCGCCCGATACTCTTCGCCCGTTCCTCGAACGGGGCTTTATGATACACGACGCGCGACACCGGCAGTTCGTCCGGGGCGTTCTCGCCCGTCGCCTTCGGGGCGTTGCCGTCAGGGTGCGCGTCGAACCCGCTCTCCTTGAGCGAGTCGGCGAGGCGGCGCGCCGCCCCTTTGATTTTGGTGCCGTTCTGTACGGCGACAACCGTTAGTTTGTTCGCCGCACCCAGATCGCCCCGCAGGAGCCAATCGACAAGATAGCCCGTCTTTTCCGCGTCCGGGTTGAATACGTACAAGCCGCCCTCGCGTCCGTCGTGCCCGATCAGGGACGCCGAGGTGATCTTCTCCGACTCGGTTTCACGGAAAATGGTGGCGAGCGCGAGCAGTTGCGACGGCGTCAGGTTGGTTTCGACCTGGGCTAATGCGACATCGATCAGCTTATCGGCGCGCATCAGCACCGCCGGATTCTTTGCCTTCGCCACCATCGCCCGCACCAGGTTCTGTTGACGCGCCATGCGGCGGGCGTCGCCCTCTTCTTTCGAGTGCGGCAAGCCGTCGTTGGATTTGCGGAACCGGGTGTAACCGACCGCCTGATCGCCGTTGATCGTGTACGTCCCCTCCGGCAAGTCGATGTGCAATCCGCCCCAGTTGTCGTCGTATTTCATGGCGTCGAGGGCGGTCACTTCTACGCCGCCGACTTCGTCTACCAGTTCTTTGACGCCATCCGGCTTCAGGGCGATGAAATAATCGGGGTAGACGCCGAGCAATTTTCCTACCGTACTCACCGCCATCGGCGCACCACCCTGGGCGAACGCGGCGTTGATTTTTCCCCGCCGCTCGGCGATATAGGTGTCGCGGGGGATCGAAAGCGCGGAAACGGTCTTGTTCTGGATGTCCAGCGAAAACACGATCAGGGTATCCGACCGGGAGGCTTTCGTATAAAGAATCCCCTTGTTCGTGTGGTTGTAATCTTTGCCGATCAGCAGAATGTTCACGCGCTGGGTGTTCGCGGGGAATTGACCCTGGGGATTAGACAGGGTCCAGATCGGATTCATCATGCCTTCGCCCTTGTCGAACTTGCTCGCCACCTGCAACGCTTTTCCCGCGAACAGGGCGAACACGCCGAGTATTCCGGCGACGATCCCCACCGTGACCATTCGTTTCATGCTCGTACTCATCCCTTTACCGGTTGCCGGAGCGATACGTCGGTTGCCGCCATTACCGCCACCGCGATTTGCGGCGGGTTTCGTTCCGCGCGGTACGTTCGGACCCGTCGGCGCAATCACCGTCGCGGGATCCGCCCACGGCATCGTGGAAGGCTGGTCGCTGACGGGCGGCGCGTACACCTGCGTCCGCCGCCGCGTGGTCGGGGCAGGGGTGCCCGCGTTCTCTGCTGTTGTATCGTCCTGACTACCGTTGTAATCGTACTGTGATGGCACTATGAATGGTTCCCGTTTCGGTTCTTGTCTGCAACATTCGTGCCGACGCAGGCGACGTGCCGTCCTTCGCCGGAGAACGAAGGCAGTTGGAGATGCCATTGCCGCCACGCGTAGTATACAGCCTGCGCGACGAATCCGGCAAAAGCGGTACAATTCGGGGTCATGTTGCCCCGACAAATTACCGCGATCCCCGGTCCGAAGTCGCTCGCTCTCGCGGACGAACTGCGCCGGAGCGAGAACCCGCAGATCACGTTCCTCGACCCATTGCGCCGCTTTCCAGTCTTCTGGGAAAGCGCGGCGGGGTGCCTCGTCACCGACGCCGACGACAACACGTACCTCGACCTGACGGCGGCGTTCGGCGTCGCGGCGGTCGGGCACGGCAATCCGCGCGTCGTGGAGGCGATTCAGAAACAAGCCGGTACGCTGATTCACGGCATGGGCGACGTTCACCCGTCCGGCGTCAAGGTGCGCCTCGCCGAAAAGATCGCCGAACGTACGCCGGGGGATCTGGGCTTCGTGATTCTCGGCTTGAACGGCGGTGACGCGGTGGAAGCCGCGCTGAAGTCGGCGCGGCTGTATTCCGGCAAGCCGGGTGTGCTGGCGTTCCGCTCCGGCTATCACGGCTTGACGATGGGGGCACTCGCCGTCACGGAACGCGCCGATTTTCGGGAGCCGTTTTCCGGGCAGGTTCCGACGTTCGGGCGGCACGTGCCGTTCTGTGAGCCGCGCGCCTGCCCACTTTCCTGCGGCGCGGCGTGTACGGCGGCGTGTCTGTCGTTCGTGGAAGCCGCGTTCCGGGAGCACCGGGACACGCTCGGCGCGGTGATCGTGGAACCGTTGCAGGGGCGCGGCGGCATCATCGCGCCCCCGCCGGGGTGGATGCGAGGACTGCGCGACCTGTGCGACCGTTACGGGATGCTGCTGATCGCCGACGAGATTTTCACCGGGTGGGGGCGCACCGGCGACTGGTGGGCGTGCGACGCCGACGCGGTTGTGCCCGACATCCTGTGCATGGGCAAGGCGATGGGCGGTGGGTTCCCGATCTCGGCGTGCGCCATGCGCCCCGCCGTCGCGCAAGCCTGGGGAGAATCCACGGGCGAGGCGACCCACACCTCGACATTCCTCGGGCATCCGCTTGCCTGCGCCGCGTCGCTCGCCGCGATTGGCGAGATCGAACGGCTCGATCTGCCGCGATTGGCGAAGATCACGGGGACTTATTTCCAGGAACGACTGATAGAATTACGCGACCGTTTCCCCGACGAGATCGCCGAAGTCCGTGGGCGCGGCTTGATGCTCGGGTTACGTTTTCACAAAAAGGAGACCGCGCTCGGCTTGATCTACACATTACTCCAACGCGGCTTGATCGTGCTCCCGGCGGGTCCGGGCGATATTCTGGAGTTCGTGCCGCCGCTGATCATCGAGAAAGCACAGATCGACTTCGCCATCCGCCAGATCGCGGCGTCGCTCGACAGCGCGGATGCGATGATGTAACGTAATCAATTCGCGATGCCGGAGCCGCCGCGCCCGCGTATCGCGCTTGTGGTTCTTCAAGACACGAATCGCTGTATGGTGCGTTGGCTGTTCTTTTTTGTCCTACGCGGACGGCGCCAACCTTACGTTGGATCGTTGTACCTGCGGTGCTCGTTACTTGCTACATCTGTGTCCTTGCTGTTTTCGCGCGAATCCGCCGTTTCTGGTATCACATTCCATGTGATACCA
>JAYULM010000259.1:0-3415 GCA_043763605.1 Armatimonadota bacterium
GTAAATGCACCGGGGACGAAACGATTACCACGTGTCCATTCTGACTCCCCCTCTCCTGCGAAGCGGGGGAGGGGGCTGGGGGGTGGGGGCAAAACGAGCGGGTGGGGGTCTTTCCTCTACCGCTTGATCGCGAACACGTAATCCGTATCATAACAGCGCACATACACCCGCTCGCCCTTGCGAAGAATCACCGACGGTCCACTCTTGAGCGGGAGCGTTTGCAGTTTACGTCCGGTGCGCTTGTCGAGCACGTACAGGAAGTCCGGCTCATCCGTAAACCCGTACCCGCAGATCAGCACGTCACCCGCGTCCACGAGAGCACTTGCGTTCTGTGTCAGGGGACCGCTCCGCCAGAGCAGCTTGCCCGTCTTCGGCTCCAGTGCCGTCACATACGCCGTCTTGCCCCTTGCCTCTTTTGCGTAGCCGCTGATTCCGTTCGACACGAATAGCGTCCCGGTATTATCCTCGCTCGCGAACCCGATGGACTGTTGGACGGACGCCGCCTTGCTATTCCCGGGGGAGCGGTAGTTGAAAAAATCGAGCGCGTAGATCGTTTCGCCGCTGAGACCGTCCGTGCAAACGAGATACCGTTTGCTTGCGTAATCCTCGCCGTAAATAGCGAGGAATCGGTTCGTTCCGGTCTTCACCGTGTTCAGAGCGCGTTGCAAACGCAAGCCCTCGTAAGTCATCTTGGCACCACGCGGCAGATCGCCGTAATCCTCGGGACTCGCCGCCCCGAATCGGAGATCCAGCGATTCCACCCCGGTCCGCGTAAACCACGCCGCATCATCGGTGATCTCGTTCGCCTTTTTACTGACCAGCACCAGGCGCGTCCGGGCGGGCGAAGTCGCTTTGCGCGGCGACGCGACCGTCGGCGGGGCAGAAAGCCGCCTTGCCACTATCCCCTCGGGCGACGGCTCCTGTCCCGTTACGCCCTGCCCAAAACCCGGCGCACAAACAAAACCGACGAGCAAACCGGACACAATGCCCGCACCATATCTCTTCAACGATATATCCTCCGATGCCATTGTAACTTCTTCCGGGGGTTCCACGCACGGATACTATGACCGCCTAACGGAAGACGGTTATAACAGATCGCTTCGTACATAACGCCCTCGGATTTGATGACGCTATATGACAGCGACGCGGTGCCGAATAGCCCGGCGATACGTGGGGTTAAAGATTACTTGTGTTGAGCCGATAGAGGTATAATCGTCGTGTTTTATTAGCACTCAGACTGGCAAGCGATCGCTTGTAGAACGTCACGCCACGGCGTATCATAAACGCGGAGGGAAACGAGTATGACACAGGATGCTATCAATGCCGTCGCCGAGCGCGGGCGTGAAATTTACGAGACGCAGATTCGCCCGCAGGTCGAAGCCGATCACCACGGCGAGTTTTTGATGATTAACACCCTGACCGGCGAATACGAACTGGCTCCCGACGAGGCAACGGTGACGGTGAACGCTCTGAAACGCTTTGGTTCAGGTATACATTTTCTTACCGTGCGAATCGGATACCGTGCGGTAGCACGTTTAGGTGGAGGAAGGTTGGTATGATTCTCGGCGAGTTATCCGCTTCGCGTGAGATGATAGTGCCGATAGCGGTTCGAGGCGCGGCAGGAGATGAGGTGACTATCCGCGCTGTTCTGGATACCGGATTTGGGGCGTTCTTAACCCTCACACCGGAGGTCATCAATGATCTTTCTCTCGATGTCACAGGGATTGTCAACGTCGTGTTAGGCGATGGCAGTTCGACAACGCTCCTGAAATATGCCGTAGAAGTAGTCTGGGACGGGCAATCGCGTATCGTTCCGGTTTACGAGGCGGAGGGCGACCCGCTGATCGGGATGATGCTACTCTATGGCTTCGACTTCCACGTTCACGTTGTCGACGGCGGGATGGTCGCGCTGAACCGGTTGCCGTAATCCGCAGGACAAAGATAGGTACTTCGTCTCACTGCGTTCGCGTCAGCTTGCCCTACAATACGATAGGGGGAGCTAAACGATGTACTATTCTTTTCCAGTCGCTTTGGTAATGGGGAGTTTTGCCGTTGCGTTCACATTCGGTAAAATATTATACGAAGCGAAGCGACGAACGGGAACACAACCACTCGTGATTCCCGACTGGATATTCATATTTTTCCCGTTGGTTTTGTGCTTCCTATGCTTCGTAGTCGCAGCGAACTTCCCTGGTGAGAACCAATCGCATACTGCGAGCCCTACAGGAATTACTCTCTGTTATGGCATAAGGCTGATTGCCTACCCCATGATGATAACAACTGGCATTTACTACCGACGCTATCCGGCAGTGCTGTTCACAATCAACTTGATTCAGTTTATAGGATAGGCGGGAGAAAACCACGGGGCTTGTCCCCGTGGATGAATCCCGCGTCGCCGTCAGGCGACAGAAGCGGCTTGCCGCGTTGCAGGTACTCTATGCAAAAGTGTTGTATAATAACGGCGTGGCGACACTTTGCATAAAATATAGACTCTACCCGACGAAAGCGCAAGAAACTCTGTTCCATGACACGCTGGCACTCTGCCGCGAGGTCTACAACAGCATGGTTGTCGAACGCACGGCGGTCTATGAAACGCAGGGTAAATCGCTTTCCCGAAACGACCAGAATAAGAACCTTACTGTCTGGAAACAGAAGTTCCCTGAAATAAGCACGGTGCATAGTCAAGTCTTGCAGAACATCGCCGAAAGAGTTGACCTTGCTTTCAAGGCTTTCTTTCGCCGTATTCAAAACGGCGAGAAGGCGGAAACAAGTTTCCGCCGCGCTGGCTATCCGCGCCTCAAAGGAAAAGGCGTTTACGACAGCATCACGTTTCCCCAATTACAAACAGGTGGGTGCAAACTTGTTGGCGGTAACATACAAGTCTCGAAAATCGGGCAGGTACGTTGTATCGTTCACCGCCCGCTTATTGGAACCCCGAAAACCTGTACGATTCGCAGGTTGGCAGGAAAGTGGTTCGCTTGTTTTGCCTGTGAGTACGAACCCGTTCCGCTCACTGAATCCCATGATTCCGTTGGTATTGACGTTGGGTTGGAAAAGTTCGCGGCTCTCTCGGATGGTTCGTTCGTTGATAACCCGCGCTTCTTCCGCCGTGACGAAAAAGCACTCACCAAAGCCGCAAGGAAACAAAGCCGCACGGCGAAAGGCAGTAAGCCGCGTAGAAATCAGCCGAAAACTTCGTTTTCGCGTGCCAACAAGGTTCTGTCTCGTATCCATGAACGCATCCGTAATCGCAGACATAATTTCGTTCACCAGTTGGCAATGAAACTTGTCAATCGGTTTGGTTTGATTGCTGTTGAAAAACTCAACGTAAAAGGGATGGTCTCGCGCAAAACTCGTTTTGACGGCGGGAACCATTGTCTTGCCAAGAGTATTTCCGATGCTTCGTGGTCGCAGT
>JAYULM010000260.1:0-12316 GCA_043763605.1 Armatimonadota bacterium
ATTTCGCATATGGGTAGGGTTGGCGGAGAGTATGGTAACCCTTTGTACGGCTTCTACCCGTGTCTTGCAAAACCCCTCACTTACCGGAAACTAAAGTTAGAAAGCAAAAAGCCCTCGATTTTTGATCAAGGGCTTTTGTCGAAGCGAAGCGGGAGACGGGACTCGAACCCGCGACATTTTGCTTGGGAAGCAAACGCTCTACCACTGAACTACTCCCGCATGGAGTGTTTCTACTATACAACGCAACCGCGCCGCCCGCAATAGCAACCGACGCGTCCTCGACATATCGTACCCCGATGATCGGCACCCGCCCTTGATTGTTTGCCTCCCCCGGTTTCGCGGGAATAGTCATGTGAACGGGGATCGAAAAACATGACGGCAGTTTTAGAAGAACGACAAATTAAGGACGCGGCGGACGCGAGCACACACGCCGCGATCCCCTTCTTGATGAACGACAAGGCGGGCGCGCTCCGTACGACGGCGAGCGCGGACGAGATGCGCGATCTCGGGCGGGAGCAGGGGCTGGATCTGGACATCATCAGCACCACGTCGCCGGAAGACACGCAGGAGACTATTGCGCGGCTGGTGAAAAGCGGCGCGACCCGGATCGCGGTCGCCGGGGGCGATGGTACCGTCGCCTGCGCGGTGCAGGCGTTGGCCGGGACCGGCGTGACGCTCGGAATCGTTGCGCAGGGCACCGCGAACAATTTCGCGACCGCGCTCCGCCTGCCGCAGGAACTCCCCGCCGCCCTGCGCGTGCTCAAAGACGGCGTCGCGCGCGAGGTGGATCTGGGGCGGATCGGCGACCTGTATTTCACCGAGTCGGCGGGGATCGGATTGTTCGCCGACGCGATGGTGCTCCAGGACCCGACCGACAAAAGCGTCCTGCGCACTCTATGGACGGCGTTCCGGGTGCTTTCGTCGGCGCGGGCGCGGCGTGTCAAACTGTACATCGACGGTGAGTTGCACACGGAGCGGGCGGTCATGTGCGAGGTGGCGAACAGTTTCCGGATGGGCTACGCGATGCCGATGGCACCCGACGCGAAACTCACCGACGGCGTACTGGATGTGGTGATCGTCGGCGACCTGAAACTGACGGAGATCATCCCGTATTTCCGCGCGATGAAGGCACAACTGCACCACACGCTACCGAAAGTACAGGTTCTGAAGGCGAAAGAAGTTCGGATCGAGTCGCGCCACAAAATGAACGTCCACTGCGACGACGCCGTGATCGGGACGACGCCGGTGACGATTTCGGTCGCGCCGCGCGCGCTTAAAGTCCTCGTGGACCGGCTGTAAAGGATGCTGGCGGGCGTGGTACAGGAAACGGGAGCGGTACAGGAAAAAAAGCGGTTCGCACGATTCGTGGGGGCGCAGGCTTGGCTACGGGCGCGGCGCGGTCTGATCGCGGTCATGCTTCTGCTCGGCATTTTCGTTTTGCTCACCGTGATAGCGAAGTCGCCCGGTTTGCGCGACTGGGACGCCGACGTTTCCCGGTTCGTCCAGCGCGGGGAGAGTGCGCCGCTGACCGCGATTGCGCGCGCGTTCACGATCCTCGGAAACGGACCCGTGCTACTCGGCGTCTCGGTGCCGGCACTCGTCTGGCTGTGGCGGGCGCGAAAACCAGTCGGCGGAACCTTGCTGGTCGCGGCGATTCTCGGACACATTTTGAACGTCGCATTGAAGGCACTGGTAAACCGCCCGCGCCCGGGTGCGGCGGACGAGGTCGACAAACTATTCGAGACACACGGCTCGTCGTTCCCATCCGGGCACGCGATGACGGCGGTGATGTTTTTCGGATTCCTGGCGGTGCTGATCGAGGTGCATGTGCGCTCGCGACCCCTGCGGCGGGTTCTGATCACCCTCACCTCGTTCCTCGCGCTCGGTATCTGCCTGAGCCGCGTGTATCTCGGCAACCATTTCACCTCCGACATCGTGGGCGGGATCGCCGCCGGTCTTTTATTTTTATTCACCTGGGTCGTGGCGTACCGACGCTGGGGGGCGAAGGAGTTCGCGCCGGTCGTGTCGAATGGAACCGGTGGCGGCGAACAAAACGCCGCGACCATTTAACACAAGGAAGTTATTGTATATGACCGACACAGCGCAAACGCCGTCCGCGACGGCACCCCGCGCCCTGCTGGTAGGGGCGGGCGGCATGGGTAAGGGATGGGGCAAGAACCTCAAGCAACACGGCGATCTGGCGACGCTCGCCGGGTGGGTGGACCTGCGCGACGGTGCGGCGGCGGCGGCGGCGGACGAACTGGAACTGTCCGGCGTGGCTACGGGCACCGACCTTGCCAAACTCATCGCCGACATCCGCCCCGACTTTGTGATCGACGTGACTATACCGGAAGCGCACCGCGACGTGACCGTGATGGCGTTGAACGCCGGTGTGCCAGTCCTGGGCGAAAAGCCGATGGCGCATAGCATGGAGGCGGCGCGGGAAATGATCGCGGCGTCGGAGCGTTCGGGCAAACTATACATGGTCAGCCAGAGCCGTCGCTACGATGCGCGGCTACAGGCGTTCCGCGAGCAGATCGCGACGAACCTCGGCACGGTCGGCATCCTGAACGCGGACTTTTACATCGGGGCGCACTTCGGTGGCTTCCGCGACGAGATGGACAGCGTCCTGTTGCTCGACATGGCGATCCATTCGTTCGATCAGGCGCGGTACCTGCTCGGCGACGCCGACCCGGTGTCGGTGTACTGCGAGGAGTTCAATCCGTCGTGGTCGTGGTACAAAGGGGCAGCGTCCGCGTCCGCGCTGTTCGAGATGGCGGGCGGCGTGCGCTTCACCTATCGCGGGTCGTGGTGCGCGGAAGGGCTGATGTCGTCGTGGGAATGCGACTGGCGCGCGGTCGGCGCGAACGGGACCGCGAAGTGGGATGGCACCGGCGCGCCTGTCGTGCAGACCGTTCTGGAATCGGGCGGCTTCCACTCGAAGATGAACGAGGCAAAGACGGCGGAAGTTCAGCCGGACGTTCCCGGCGGGATCGCGGGCAGTCTGCGTGATTTCCTGCACGCGCTGAAAACCGGGGCGACTCCGATGGGCGAGTGCCACGACAATGTCAAAAGCCTCGCCATGGTTTTCGCCGCGATAGAGTCCGCGAAAACCGGACAGCGGGTGCCGGTGGCGGTCTGACACATACACCCTGTAAAAAGGGTATAACAAGTGTACGCTCGGTAGCGGGTGACACGAAAGCATGAATGAGGATTTTACGTTGACGCTCACACATAAATTACTCGGATTTTTACAGTCGTTTGACCGCGCTTCGCGCCCGGCGTCGCAACGGATCATCGTAGCCGCCGTGATCGGTGTACTCGCCGTCGGGGGTATACTCCCCGCCGGTTGCGGTGGCGGCGACACCGAGGTTTTGAACACGTCGTCACGGTCCAATTCGCTGTCGAGCTTGTTCCGCACCACGGTGAGCGTGGGAGCCGCGCCGCGACCGGATACGGCGCAGTACGATTGTTGGGTAGCATCGCGTCCCAGCCAGCGCGACGAGGGGTTCGCGTTCATTTCCGCCAGCGAGATACCCGCCGGACGTGGAATGATCGTGGTCTACCCCGAGAACCGGAGCGTGGCTTTCGCGGGGCGAAACACGCTGGTCGATCTCCAGGTTGTCTTCGCGGAGGGGGTCGGCGAAGGTGTCGGGAGGATCACCGACATCGGGAGCATCGCGGCGTTCTCGCGGAACCCGGTCGGCGCGTCCCGCCCGGTAAAGTACGTGATGTTCGTCCCCGGCGGGGATCTGGCGCGTAGCAACGCGAAGGTCGGCGACCTGCTGTTCGTGCCGGTGACGACGCCGCGCAATTAGCCGGGACCGGGCGCGCGGCGGTTTCTCAGGGAAAAGTTGCGGGGCACCAATGCCCCGCAACTTTTCGGATACCCGCGCGTCTGTAACGGCGATGTTACTCACCCGCCGCCATCTTTTCGGTGTTCTTCTACCCGCGTATGCCGCGATAGCCGTCCCCGACTACGACGCGGATGAACTGCCGAAAAAGAAGGTGCCGCTTTTCGAGAGCCTGTTCCCCGTGCCGAGCGGAACTAACGGCTTCGAGGAGATCATCCGCGCCGGGGAGCGGTTGGAGGAAGTCAAGGCACCACACCTATCCCGCCCCGTGTTCACGCTCGCCAAACGGCGCACTTACCTTGCCGACCCGGCGTGCCGCGATGCCCTTTCGCTACTGCGCGATGGCATGGAGAAGCCGATTCGAATTCCCACGCCGGACCCCGCCGCCATCGATTCGCCGACCCCGTTCGCCGCAGTCCGCGTGGTGGCGCGGCTTTTATCGACCGAGATGCACGTCTGTTATGCTGACGGGCGCG
This sequence comes from Armatimonadota bacterium, assembly GCA_043763605.1. Taxonomy (GTDB): domain Bacteria; phylum Armatimonadota; class Armatimonadia; order Armatimonadales; family Armatimonadaceae; genus JACMIU01. The sequence continues at coordinate 4,331 of JAYULM010000260.1, forward strand.
ACAACGATGCATTCGATATTTTCGCACGCGCCCTTGTCTTGACGCACGCCATGCGAAGCATCAACGTCATCGGGGGGATAGTCGGGGGAGGCATGGACGCCTCGTTAATGATACCGTTCCTCGAACAGAGAGACAGATGGAATCTGCGCGACTGTGCGCGCATCGAGCAACTAACCCGGAACTGGCTGGAAGTACCCGATCCCGCTGTGACGGCGTTGTCGTGGGAGCGCGAATTCGCGCTACGCGGCGTGGCGGGCTACCGCGAAAAGTGGAACGAACTCGCCGAACAATTGGAGGACTACTACGCGACGTACGAGGACGAGCCGGATACCCCGTTGTCGCTCCGGGCGGAGGAGTACGCCGAAGCGTTGCGGACCGACCCGGCGGTGCGGGAGCGGGTGCTCGGCGAGATGGCGGGCATGATCAACGCGCACTTCGACCGGGCATACGCCCTGATGCGTGCGCCGACCGGCTTGATGCGGCTGGATCTTTCGCCAGGTGTTGGTGCGAACTGGCACCCGATCACGCGCCTGTTGCGCCCGGTAATGTTGCTGGACGCCGGGATGATCAGCCAGCGCGCCGTCCAGGACCGCTTGCGCCTGCAACTTTTGTGTGTGCACGCGGCGATCCGTCGCTACCGCTGGGAGTACGACCGTCTACCGAAGACGCTAAGCGATTTGGAATTGCCGCCGCGACTCGTGATCGATCCGTTCACCGCGAAACCGCTTCTATATGAGCCGGAAGCGACCGGGACGCGTTACAAACTGGCGAGCGCGGGCGCGCTGGTCCCCGGCGAGGACGGCAAGCCGGACGCGCGGGAGCGGTTCTCGCTCACCCGTGACCCGTAACCGCCCGTTCCGGCGTCAGGAAAACGCGATCTCGAAGCGGTCGTTTGCCTGTCGGACCAGATACAGCCCCGCGCTCTCGTACGTCCGCCGCGCCGCAACGTTGGTAAACTCGCAGTTGACGATGATGTAGGAAGGCTTCTCCGCTTTGGCGCAGGCGATCAGTTCTTCGAGGAGCCGGTTGCCGATGCCGTTGCGGCGGTAGGCGGGTAGCACGATCAGGTGGTCGAGGTGGAAGCGGCGGCGGCGGGTGCCGTGCGCGAGACGAATCCGGTCGGAGACGATGATTACCGCGAGACCCGCCACATCGCCGTTCGCGGCGATTGCGACCAGGGCGCGGTGAGTGTCCGTGGCGCAGATGGCACCCCAGAGTTCGCGGTCAAGCGTGAAGCCGTCGCCGAGTTGGGCCTGAAACACGACGTTCGCGGCGGCGTAATCCTCGGGCAAGGCGGGGCGGATGCGCACGGTTTCGCCGGAAACGGCGGCTTCGGCTTCGGCGGCGGGAGATTCCAGAATGGCGGACATGTCGGTTGGTGGTTCCTTGACGGCTTCGTCGATTCTTTTGTGAGTGTCAGTATATCACGCGGCGAGGCGCGGTGCCTTGACTTCGGCAACCCGTCTGTGCTACAATTTCTGCCGATATGATCAAGATTCGCAGGCGATACACGACCGTTGACGGCAAGAACGATTGGATCGTTTCCGCCGCCTACGACGAGACCAAACTGGGCACGGCGCACTGGTTCGAGGTGCGGATAAAAGCCGCCGATGAAAAGACGGGCAAGGAATATCCGTTCCCGCCGGAGATCGCTCTGTACCGGATTGGCGAGATCGAACATGCTTTCTCTGACTACGTCCGGCTGGACTTCGGGGGCGACCGCGAGGCGGCAATCAGCCACTTACTGAACACTATCTACCGGCGCGTCTATTCCTTTATCGAACGCGGGCATTGAGACCGCAACGTCCCCGCTACGACGATCCGAGACTACCCTCCTTTATGGAGTAGCCGCCGCCGTTTTTTTTGTTGACAAACGGCGAACTCAGTTGTACTATGGATGAACTATAAAATACCATATGGGTAAACCACATGGTGAAGTAGTTTTCCATGCAGAAAATTCGAAACGAAGACGGTGCCCTCACCGATAGCAAGTCCGAACCCGCCTACCGTCGCATCGAGCGCGACCTGCGCCAACGCTTGCGTAAGGGAGAGTGGAACATGGGCGCGGTTCTCCCGAGCCGCCAGATGCTCGCGCGCGGCTACGGTGTCGATCTTTCCACCGTGCAACGGGCGGTCGCGAACATGCTCTCCGACGGTACGCTTCGCGCCGACAACGGGCGGGGGACCTACGTCGCCCGCGACCCGTTCATCGCGGACGAGGTGGACGCCGGGCGGGAGAAGGACCCCTCCGACAACAATTCCCTCGATTCCCTGTCGCTCGACGGCGACATGCTCACCAACCTGCCCGCGACGCAGATCGGCACCGTCGGCATTTTCTGTTGGTTCCAGAACCAGAACGACTTCTGGCCCCGTACGCTCATACACGCGGTAGAGCGGCTGATGGCGTCCGTGGGAATGACCACCGTGTTCGTGAATCGATGCGTCCTCGGTGACGACCTTGCCCCGCATATCATTTCCCCTTACGAAGGCGGGAAGCGATTGCGGGAAGCCGGTGCCGAGGCGATGATCTATCTCGCCGTGCGCGAAGACCCGGACGACGACGAAATAGCGCAAATCGTCGCCGGATTTTGCGGCGAATACGGCGACCCGTCACGCGTGGTCGCGATCACGTCGGGCATGATCAACCTGCCGGTCGCACACGTCTTCTACGACCAGAACTACGCCGGATTCCGCGCTGCACGTCATTTGATCGAGCGCGGCATCCGCAACAATATCCTGTTCGTCGCACCGTTCAACACGCCCTGGGTGCGGGGACGCTGGGAAGGGGCGATGCAAGCCGTGCGTCTCGCCGGATTGCCCGCCGATAGTCTCATCTTGTGTCCTCCCGTGACCGACCTGTCCGGGCTGCCGCCGCGCGATCCGGGGCAGTCGGAAACCGAGGAGGCGACATACCGATCCGTGGAAGCGTATCTCGCCACGGGGAGCGAGGAACCGCTCGGCGTAATCGGGGCGAACGATACCATCGCTCGCGCGTTCGCGGTCGCCTACAGCGAAAAGACCGGAAAAGCCCCCGGGGTCGATTTCGCGCTGATCGGCTTCGACGACGACCCTTTTGCACGGGACTTCGGACTGACGACGCTCCGCCCGCCGCTCGAAGAGATGGCGCGCGAGGCGGTACAACTGCTGCTACGCTCCGTCCGTGGCGACAGCGTCAGCCAGCAGATACGACTGCGATCCTATTTGGTGCCGCGCCGAAGTACGCGCACCGAAGCCGCGCTGCACACGGCGCAACAACCGAACCGCTTTACGCGGACTCCCGTACCCGTCAAAGAAGGACACGAACAATGAAATCGGAATCATCGAAATTGAAAACAGGGCGACGACGCGGCGTTTCCACCCCGGCGCAACGGTGCGCATTTACGCTGATCGAACTGCTCGTGGTAATAGCGATAATCGCCATCCTCGCCGCGATCCTTTTCCCGGTATTCGCTCAGGCGCGGGAGAAAGCCCGCAGTGCCTCCTGCCTCTCGAACATGAAACAGGTCAATCTGGGCATGATGCAGTACCTGCAAGACTACGACGAAGCGTTCCCGAACCGGCTCGTTGGCTGGCCCGACTCGGATAAGAACTATCCCGCGCAGGAGGCGTGGACGTGGCGGCGGGCACTGGTGCCGTACACGAAAAGCGTCGGCGTATTTCGCTGTCCGTCCAACCCTTTCAGCGACCGGCGGTCGGGGGCGATAGCGGGCACGACTGACGAAAACCAACGGAAGCCCGACGGGTTTTTTATCTCTTACGCCTGCAACAGAGTTGCGACGTGTAAAGACCCGGGTGACGAAGACCCCTACACCATTGCCAGTATAGAGAAACCCGCGTCCACCATCGGGTTGGTCGAATTCACGATGCAATGGGCGGAGTATAACCCGTCGTCGGGCTACCATGACAACTCCCTATACGCCGGGCATCAGGGACAGACCAATCTCGCGTTCGCCGACGGGCACGTGAAGAGCATGCGCCCGTCGCAGACGATCAACAACGTCAACAACTGTGACGGTGCCCTGTCGAGTCGGCAGAACTTGTGGCGCGCCGACGGCAAGACGTTTTGCGGGGGCGAATTCGACCAGGCGTTCAATAATATGAGAAACGCCGACACCAACTCCATCTACAAAAATCCCTGGTAAGTTGGTAAACAAGCCGCCCACCGCCCTCCCGTACAGAATGAAAGAAGGAAGTCCATGAAACGATTCACCGAAGAAACAAAACGAACCCATAGCGCGTTCACTTTGATCGAATTGCTCGTCGTGATAGCGATAATCGCCATCCTCGCCGCGATCCTGTTTCCCGTCTTCGCCAAAGCGCGGGAGAAGGCACGCCAGACCGCCTGCCTGAGCAATCTAAAGCAGATCGGACTCGCGCTGATCCAGTACACTCAGGACTTCGATGAGTACGCGCCGAACCGGCATTACAACTCCCCCGAACCCGGACTGCCCGGAGGGGATGAGTATCTCCGGACGCCCGCGCCGCTCCTTGAGCCGTATATCAAAACCCGCTCGGTATTTATCTGCCCCACGAAACAGCGCGGCGCGCCGGACCCGCTGAACGCGACGGACCCTGTGACGGGAAGCACCGGCCAGCACCAGCAGTCGTATGCGTATAACTATATCGGCGTTTTTAGTGAGACCACTCGCGCCGAGAAGATCAGTAGCATCCGGCATCCGGCGCAGACCATCGCCGTCGGCGAGATGGGTTCCGCCCCGTGGCTTGACGGCTTCTGGTCGCTTTCGAGCTACCCGAATTATCAGTTCGGAAACTCGGACGACCGCTACCAGATTCAGCGCGGAAAGCATAACAGATTCATCAACAACGTTTACGCGGACGGCCATGCCAAATCTTCCCGTGCCAGCCAGTTGAAATGGGGCGACTTCTACGGAGTGCAAGCGAAAAACGAACAGCCGTTCGGCAAGCCCTGCTTCACATTCGATGACGGTAATACTGCGAACTGCATCGACGGGAACGGCGACTACGCGGGACCGAACCGGTGGTGGGGCGGGGCGTCGAACGGAAAATGGAATACGCCGCTGGCGACCCCGGCGATGGACGCCATCGAGAGATAACGGTTCATCGGCAGGCGAAAGGAGACGTATGAATCGAACGACTATTCTGTGTGGCATGGCGGCGGTGGCGGCGATAGCCGCCGTACTGCAGGTCGGCTGTGCCAAGCCGTCCGATAGCGCGGCGGGCTACAACCCGCCCCCTCCGAAGACACAGACGGAGATAAACCAGGAAATCGACGCGAACACAAAGTTGACGCCCCAAATAAAGCAGATGCTGAAGGAACAGGTTGCGAGCGGGGTTTCGTCCGGGATGAGCGGCAAGGGTGAGCCTACCGTCGTGCCACCCGCCGCCGCCGCCTATCTCAAATCGTCCCGACCCGTCAGTAAATGACAACGATCCAAGAACAATCAAGCAGACGAAGGAAAATGAAATGAACAGTAATCGATTCGCAAGACGCAATATGCGCTTTTTATCTGTAGTAGCGGTAGCGGGCTTCGCCCTGTGTTTACCGACCGTGACCGCGTACGCGCGCCCTATAGTCGCCAGCGACAACGCCAGCGACGCGGTCTACAACGACGGCTGGCAGACCGGGGACGACGGCGGCTTCGGCTTCGGCGCGTGGACGCTGTCCACTTCCGGGGGGAACGCGGGGTTTTTCATCGGGTCGTCCAACGGCAACGGCTCCAACAATGGACCCGGCATCGACACCGGCGGCGAGTCGTTCGGACTGTACGCCAACAGCAACGACAACCCGTCCGCGCTGGCGTCCCGCCCCATCGACAGCCCGCTCGTGGTCGGGAGCACGCTCTCGTTCGGGTACGACAACGGGTTCGTGGACGGTGGAGTCGCCGCTCAGTTCCGCCTCGCGGATAGCACCGGCACGGCACGGCTTACCTTTCAGTTCGTCGGCGGGGGCAACAACTACAGTGTGATCGATGCGGGCGGTACACAAAACTTTGGTAACGGCAACGGTCCGAATGATCTGGGTGGCTTCTCCTCTGCCGGTCTGACCGGCATTTTCACTCTGACCGGGACGGACACGTACTCCCTGCAGATGACACGCCTCGAGTCCGGGCAGACGGCGACAATCAGTGGTACGCTCGCCGGAACTGTCGGTAGCGGCATCGGCACCCTGCAGGCGTTCACCAACGCGCGCGGCGGCGGCGGGACCGGCGACTTTTTCGTGAATAACTTCGAGATCAATACGCCCGCCGCAGTGGTCCCGGAACCGGGCACACTGGCTTTGCTGATGTTTGGGGGCGTGGGTGTTGTCGGGGCGTGTATCACGCGGCGAAAGAAGAACGGATGAAGCGACGGTCGTTATCGTTCGTGATCGGTGCGGGGGCGGCGGCGGTCTGTGTCGCCGCCCCCGCCTCCGTCGTTGGCGCGGAGCCGGTGAAAGCCACGCCCGCCGAATCGTTCATCGACTCCATCGGGGTTTGCGCCCACTGGGGATATGGCGACCGGGTGTACGGGACGCGGTACGCGGAAGTAAGGAAAAAACTGGTCGAAAGCGGCATCCGGCATGTCCGCGATGGAATCTCCCGTCCGGTGGAGATCGAGCGGATCAAGGAACTCGGCAAGATCGGCATCCGCCATTGCGTGGTCGCCGAACCCGATGCCGGGGGGACGCCGGAAGGCTTCCGCGATCTGGTCATCGCGATCAACAAGGCGGTGCCCGGCGCGGTGGACGCGGTCGAGGGACCGAACGAGCCGGATTACTTCTGGCACAGTGGCAAGAAACAGTACGGCGGCAAGAACGGCGGCAACAGCCCCGAGGAGGCGGTCGCGGCGGCGGTTCTGTATCACAAGGATCTGTTTCGCGCGTTCCGCGCCAAGCCGGAAACAGAGAAGATTACCGTCCTCGGTATCGCCCTCGGCAAGACGTACGGTCCGGGCACGAACCCGATACCCGCCGGGGAACTGACCGATTTCGTGGACTGGGGAAATTTCCACCCGTACATGGGCGGCAACCCGTTCTCGTTCCCGTTCCCGTACGCGGGCATCGAAAAGTACATCTGGCATGGGACGAACCCGTCGCAGAACATGGACGAGTTCCCCTACGCATTCGAGACGTACCAGCCGCCCTACGGCAAGAAGCCGATGGCGGCGACGGAGTGTGGCGCGGCAACCGACACGAACGGCACGTCCGAGTCGGCGCACGGCAAGTATATCCCGCGCATGTTCCTGGAATATTTCCGCAAGGGGATCAAGCGCGCCTACTCCTACGAACTGGTGGACGAGGGCACGAATTCCGGTGAGCGCGAGGAGCGCTTCGGACTGCTCCGCAACGACCTGACCGAGAAACCGGCGTTCGTGGCGGTAAAAAACCTGATCCGTGTGCTCGCCGACCCGCAGGGTAAGAAGCCGTGGACGCCCGGCACCCTGGACTATTCAGTGAAAGTGTCGCCGCCGTCCGGCTACGACCGCCCGCAGTACGTCCGGTCCGTCTTGTTACAGCGCAAGACAGACGGGGCGTTCTATCTGGCACTGTGGCATGAAATATCCGCCGAGGACGGTTCGACCCACCCGCGCCGCCAACTGAGCCACCCGCCGATGCCGACCACGGTCTCGCTGAACGCCCGCGTGTATCCCGCCGTACGCATCTGGGAGTGGAACGAGGATGGCACGGTGAAAGAGCGGCAAGCAAGGTTCGACGGCAAGAGCCTGGATATTTCCGTGACGGACCGGATAACGCTGGTGAAGATCGCGCCCAAGCCGCGATGAGGTTCCCGATGACGTGCGCGAGTCGTGGTGTTTCGCTCGGCAAAATTGACAAAAATGCTCGGCTCGTATCGCTCAGAGGAGAGTGCCCATGCGTATCATATTGAAACCCCTGGGGGCGACGGTAGTTCTTTTAGCCGTGATCGCCCTTAGAATCTATCTCAAAATAGGTGAGTTTGCTTGCCATGCCCTTCGGAACCATAGGATAGCACAGGCGAGCTTCAAGTTCGCCAGATAATTCTCTGG